>CAZTAE010000112.1:0-6788 GCA_964611535.1 uncultured Woeseiaceae bacterium | reverse complement strand
TCGTATGCAGGGTGTCGCCGATCTCGAGCTCGTCGAAGGTCTTGCGGAACGGATGCACGCCCGGGTCCTTTTCTTCGCCGCCGGCGATCCAGCGGTTGCCGATGCGGCCGAGCGTCTGCGGCGCGCCCTGCAGGGCGGTGCGCTGCATGTAGTGCAGCACGCCGCGCACGCCGCCCAGTTCCTCGCCGCCGCCGGCGCGCCCCGGGCCGCCGTGCACGAGATGCGGCAGCGGCGAGCCGTGGCCCGTCGATTCCGCGGCACAGTGCCGGTTCACGACCAGCATGCGGCCGTGCCAGGCGGCCGTGCCGAGCACCAGCTCGCGGGCCACCTCGTTGTCGTTCGTGAAGATCGAGCCCGCGAGGCTGCCTTCGCCCAGCCGGGCCAGCTCGATCGCCTCTTCGAGACCTGTGTAGGGCAGCACGGTGCTGACGGGACCGAAGGCCTCGACGGTGTGGACGGCTTTCGAGGCCAGCGGGCGATCGCAGTAGAAGAGGGTCGGCATGCAGAACGCGCCCTTTTGCGCGTCGGCGTCGATCAGCGGGAACCCGGTCTCGTTGCCGTAGGCGACCTCCGCGTCGGCGGACAGCTCGGCGATGCGGGCGCGGACTTCGTCCCGCTGTGTCAGGCTCGCCAGCGCGCCCATGTCGACGTCGGCGCTGGGATTGCCCACGCGCACCTTGCCCAGCTCGGCCGAAAGGGCGCGGATCAGGTCCGGACTGGTCGCGGCCGGGGCGATGATCCGGCGGATCGCCGTGCACTTCTGGCCCGCCTTGCTGATCATCTCGCGCTTGACCTCGGCGACGAACAGGTCGAATTCCGGCGTGCCGGGCGTGGCATCCGGCCCGAGGACCGCGGCGTTGAGCGAGTCGGTTTCCGCAGTGAACCGGACCGATTCCGAGATCACGCGAGGGTGTTGCTGCAGCTTTTCGGCGGTGCTCTTGGAGCCGGTGAAAACCACCGTGTCCTGGTTCGTCAGGTGATCGAACAGGTCGCCCACGCCGCCGCACAGCAGCTGCACCGAGCCCTCCGGCAGGATCCCGGACTCGACGATGCGGCGGAATATGAGCGCCGTGAGGTAGCAGGTGCTGGAAGCCGGCTTCACGATCGCCGGCACGCCCGCCAGCAGCGTCGGCGCGAGCTTCTCGAGCATGCCCCAGCAGGGGAAGTTGAACGCGTTGATGTGCACGGCCGCGCCGGCGCGCGGCACGTAGACGTGCTGGCCCACGAAGCTGCCCTTCTTCGACAGCAATTCCGGCTGGCCATCGAGATAGACGCGGTCGTTCGGCATCTCGCGACGGCCCTTGCTCGAGAAGACGAACAGTGTCGATATACCGCCGTCGATGTCGAACCAGCTGTCGGCCCGCGTTGCGCCCGTCTCGCTCGACAGGGCATAGAATTCCTTCTTGTGTTCCATGAGATGCTTCGCCAGCGCCTTCAGCATGGCGGCGCGTTCATGGAAGGTGTAACCGGCGAGGTTCGGGCCGCCGGTCCGGCGCGCGTAGCGGAGCATGGACGCGAAATCGATGCCGTCCGTGGTGCAGGTCGCGATGGCGCGGCCGTCCACGGCGCTGGTCAACGTCACCGCGTCGCCGGTTCCGGGTGTCCAGCGGCCTTCGACGTAGTTGCTGAGCTGCATGGCTTGATCCTCGGGTTCAGGGGCGATTGCGCTCCCGGCCGCGACGCCCGGCCGGCGGCGAGGGCGGTCACGGCCGGCGGCACGTCGGCCTCGGCGCCTGCGGTCGCCGGCACATCGCGCCGCGGTCGGAGAGACACGAAAAGCGAGAAAGTTTGAATATTTCCGTATCGCATTGTACGTTCGGGCGTCCGCAAAGCAAGCAGGTACCGCCGTCCTTGTCGCTGGCCCACCTGACACGAACGCTCATCGAGGAATTTCGCTCCCGGCCGACCGTGCGGGCCGGCTCCCTCATCGTCACGGTCTTCGGCGACGCGATAGCGCCGCGGGGCGGCACGGTGTGGATCGGCAGCCTCATACGCGTGATGGCGGACTTCGGCATCAGCGAGCGGCTGGTGCGCACCTCGGTGTTCCGGCTGGTCCGGGACGGCTGGCTGGTGGCCGACCAGCTCGGGCGGCGCAGCTACTATCGCCTGACCGACGACGGCGCCGCGCGTTTTGCGCAGGCAACGCACCGCATCTACGGCGAGCCGCGACACACCTGGTCCGGAGACTGGTGTCTGGTACTTACGGCGGGCCTGCCGGCTGCGCGGCGGGAAGCGCTGAAGAAGGAGCTTTCGTGGCTGGGCTTCGCGGCCGTCTCGCCCGACCTGCTGGCGCATCCGTCGCCCGACCTCGAGGACCTGGACGCCCTCCTGAAGCGCCAGCACGCCGCGGACGAGCTCGTGGTCATGACGGCCCGGAACCACTTGCCGCTGCAGAACGGCGCGATGCGCGAGCTGGTGCGGCGCAGCTGGAACCTCGAGGACATCAGTGAGCGTTATGGCGCCTTCCTCGCCCGCTTCAGGCCGGTGTACGCCGCGGCGCGGCGGGTGCGGCGCGCCGACCCGCAAACCGCGTTCCAGGTGCGGACGCTCCTGCTGCAGGAGTATCGCAAGGTGCTGCTGCGCGACCCCCTCCTGCCCGCGGAATTGCTGCCGAGAGGCTGGCACGGGGTCGCCGCCTACCAGCTGTGCCGGAATCTCTACCGGCAGGTGTACGCTGCCGCAGACGAGTTCCTGAGCAATACCATGGAGACCGCCGACGGGCCCCTGCCGCCGCCGTCCCCGGACTTCTATCGGCGTTTCGGCGGTCTCGACGGAGGAGTCACATGAAGGAACTGGACCTGGCGAAGCGCTGCGCCGATGCCATGTACGCGGGCGACCACGCGTGCCGGGAACTCGGCATCACGATCGAAATATCCGCGACCGGGAGCGCGCTGGCGCGCTTCGAGGTCCGCCAGCCGATGGTGAATGGTTTTGGCGTCTGCCACGGCGGCTACCTGTTCACGCTGGCCGACACGGCGTTCGCCTACGCATGCAACGCCTACGACCGGATCAGCCTGGCGGCTGCCGCATCGATCGAGTTCCTGAGGCCCGCGAAGCTCGGCGACAGGCTGACCGCCGAGGCCAGCGAGCGCTGGCGCGGCCGGCGGAGCGGGATTTACGACGTCGCCGTCACGAACCAGGCGGGCGAGACGATAGCGTTGTTCCGCGGGCGCTCGCACGTGACGGAACAGCCGCTGCTACCGGGACCGGAACCTGATACAGAAAACCTTGAAATAGGCGGAAAACCGTGACACATTGACGGGTCACAGCAAAGGGCAGAGGTCATGTACACGCAGGGTCTGGATCAGGCGGGACATACGGCGTCAGGGCGGCCGGAAACGGCGGCGGAACTCGAGCGTTTCCAGGCGCGGGTGGACGCGGACGAGAAAATCGAACCCCGGGACTGGATGCCGGAGGGCTACCGGAAGACCCTCGTACGGCAGATTTCCCAGCACGCGCATTCCGAGATCATCGGCATGCAGCCGGAGGGCAACTGGCTCACGCGCGCGCCGACGCTCAAGCGTAAGGCGATATTGCTCGCGAAAGTGCAGGACGAGGCGGGTCACGGCCTGTACCTGTACGGCGCCGGCGAGACGCTCGGCGTCTCCCGGGACCGGATGGTCGACGACCTGCTGTCGGGCAAGGCGAAGTATTCCAGCATCTTCAACTATCCGACGCTGACCTGGGCCGACATCGGTGCGATCGGCTGGCTGGTGGACGGTGCGGCCATCATGAACCAGATCCCCATCTGCCGGTGCTCCTACGGGCCGTATGCCCGCGCCATGGTGCGCATCTGCAAGGAGGAGAGCTTCCACCAGCGCCAGGGTTTCGAAATCATGCTCGAGCTCTGCCGCGGCACGCAGGCGCAGAAGGACATGGCCCAGGATGCGCTCGATCGCTGGTGGTGGCCGTCGATCATGATGTTCGGGCCGAGCGACAAGGACTCGAAGCACTCGGCCCAGTCCATGGCGTGGAAGATCAAGCGCTTCTCCAACGACGAGCTGCGCCAGAAGTTCATCGACGTCACCGTGCCGCAGGCGGACTTCCTCGGGCTGCAGGTCCCGGACGACGAGCTCGAGCTCGACCCGGAGACGGGGCACTACCGCTACGGCGAGATCGACTGGCAGGAATTCTACGACGTCCTGGCGGGCAACGGCCCGTGCAACCGGGAGCGGCTCGCGCATCGCCGCCGCGCGCACGAGGACGGCGCCTGGGTCAGGGAAGCGGCCAGCGCCCATGCCGCGAAGCAGACGGCGCGCCGGGCGGCGTGAGGAGGCAACATGTCTGACCGGAACTGGCCGCTCTACGAGGTGTTCATCCGGACCCGTTCGGGGTTGAGCCACCGGCACGCCGGCAGCGTCCACGCCGCGGACGACCAGATGGCGCTGGATCACGCGCGCGACGTGTATACGAGACGCAACGAGGGCGTGAGCATCTGGGTGGTGCGGTCGAGCGAGCTCGTGGCCTCCGACCCGGCCGACGCGGAGGCGTTCTTCGACCCCGCCGCCGACAAGATCTACCGGCACCCGACCTTCTACGACATTCCGGACGAGGTGGAGAACCTGTAACGGCAGCGCCATGGACCGCAACGAAGCACGACTGATTACGACCCTGCGCCTCGGCGATAACGCCCTGGTGCTCGGCCAGCGCCTGGCCGAGCTCGTGACGCGCGCACCGGAGCTCGAGGAGGAACTGGCCACCGCGAACTTCGCCCTCGATTACATCGGCCAGGCGAGGCTGTATTACAGCTACGCGGGCGAGCTCGAGGGCCGGGGACGGACGGAGGACGACTTCGCCTTTCTTCGCGACGCACCCGAGTTCCGGAACGTTCTGCTGGTCGAGCGACCGGTAGCCCACTTCGGGGACACGATCGTGCGGCAGTTCCTGTTCGAGAGCTTTTACTCGCTGCAACTCGAGGCGCTGTGCGGTTGCCGCGACGAGAGGCTCGCCGAGATAGCCGCGCGCGCCGTGAAGGAGATCCGTTATCACCTGCGGCACGTCTCCCAATGGCTCGTCCGGCTCGGCGACGGCACGGAGGAAAGCCACGATCGCGTCCAGCGGTCGCTGGACGACTACTGGCGCTATACCGGCGAATTGTTCGCCGCCGACGAGGCGGACGACACCTTCGCGCGCGAGTGGAACGGCCCGCAGCTTGCCGCGCTCGAGGGAGACTGGAATGCGAAGGTGGACGCCGTGCTGGCGGAGGCGACGCTGGTGAGGCCGCCCACGCAGTGGATGGCCGGCGGCGGGCGCGCAGGAAGGCATACCGAGGATCTCGGCTACCTCATCGCCGAAATGCAGTTCATGCAACGCGCCTACCCCGGCGCGCGCTGGTAGGGGGATCCATGAACCTGGCGAAGACAGAGACCGGCCGGGTCAGCGAGGACCAGATCCGCGAATGGCTGTCCGCCGTCGCCGACCCGGAAATTCCGGTACTGAGTGTCGTCGACCTGGGCGTCGTGCGCGACATCCGGATCCTGCCGCAGGGCGTCGAGGTGTCGGTCGCGCCGACCTATACGGGCTGCCCGGCCACGGAGGTCATCGAGCGGAGTATTGTCGAGGAGCTGAAGCGCCGGGGAGTGGCGAACGTCGCGACGAAGCGGGTGCTGTCGCCGCCCTGGACGACCGACTGGCTGAGCGAGGAAGGCCGGCGCAAGCTCGAGGCTTACGGCATCGCGCCGCCGCGTCGTTCGTCCGGCAAGCGCGGGCTGCTCGGCCGCGAATTGCCGATTGCCTGCCCGCGGTGCGGCGCCCACGGCACGAAGCGCATCAGCGAATTCGGTTCGACGCCGTGCAAGGCCACCTACCAGTGCGGCGCCTGCCTCGAACCCTTCGAATACTTCAAATGCATCTAGTGGACCACGCGCCGCACTAATGCGACAGTTTCATCCCCTCATCGTCGAACGCGTAGAACGCGAGACCGCCGACTCGGTGCGGGTCGCCCTGCGCGTGCCGCCGGAACGGCTCTCCGAGTTCGAGTTCCTCCCGGGACAGCACCTGCCGGTGCAGATCACGCGGGATGGCAGGAAGCTGCGGCGCACCTACAGCATCTGCTCTGTTCCCGGGCAGATGCCACTCGAGATCGGCGTGCGGGTGCAGCCGGGCGGCCAGTTTTCCGGGTACATCGGCAGCGAGCTTGCCGTCGGCGACCGGCTGGAAGCGATGCCGCCGTTCGGCCGGTTTCATGCGACGTCCGACGGCAGGGACGACAGGACGCGGATCGGCTTCGCCGCCGGCAGCGGCATAACGCCTGTCATATCCATCATGCGCGCGACGCTGGAGAGCGAGAAGGAAAGCCGTTTCCTGCTGTTTTACGGCAATCGCAGCCAGCGTACGACCATGTTCATCGACGACCTGTACGCGCTCAAGAACCGCTTTCCGGAACGGGTGCAGCTTTACTTCCTCTTCAGCCGCGAGGAACAGGCGTTTCCGATCTTCAGCGGCCGGCTGGATGCGCCGAAGGTGAACGAGCTGCTCGATGCGTTCTGCGTCGGGCTGGAGCCGGACGAGGCATTTCTGTGTGGCCCCGATACGATGATCGATACCGTGCAACAGACGCTCGAGGATCGCGGCATGCAGCGGGCGGCGATCCATGCGGAGCGTTACGGGGCGCCGCGAAAGCGGCAGGCGGAATCGCGAGCTGCTGCCTCCGGCGCCGGTGAGCGCCTCGCCGGCGTCACCGTGATCATGGATGGCCACAGGAGGTCGTTCGATATGCCGGAGGGCAGCGAGAACATCGTCGATGCGGCCGCCGAGCAGGGCATCGAGCTGCCGTACTCGTGCAAGGG
>CAZTAE010000111.1:0-6865 GCA_964611535.1 uncultured Woeseiaceae bacterium | reverse complement strand
TCTCGAAGTCCTCGGGGTCGACGTCGGGCACGGCCGCGCGCACCAGCAGCTCGCCCTCCGTCTCGAAGACGTCCACCGGCGGTTCCCAGGCCGGCATCTGCCCGACCTGGCCCAGGCGAAAGAACTGCCGGTGCAGGCGATCGGCGCGCTCCACCATGTCGCAGGCCTGGCTCCACATGATATGTATCGATCGAACGGATCGGACGGGCACAGCATCCTCCTCTATAGTCCGGGCACCTCTCAGGTAGTCTAGACGATGCAAGTGCCGTGCCTGTTCCCGGACCGGTTCAGCGGGCTGAAGCGCCAGGTTCTCGTTCTCGACCGCGAGGACGATGCAGTGGCCGGCAACGTTGCCAAAACTGGCTGAGAGACCGGGTTTTACCGCTGGCGGCGGTGGTTGCGCCGTGCAGAATACGCCCATGGCAACGCCGGGAAAGAGTGTGCGGATCTCGATTGCAGTGCTGGCCGCCGCCGTCGGCTGGCAGCTGCTGCCTGCCGCGGAGGCCCGCGACAGCCGCGAGTGCCAGAAAGTCAAGGCGGAGATCAGGAAGATCCAGGCAAAGATGCGCCGCGGTTACAGCGCCGCCGAAGGTGTCAGGCTGAACGAAAAGCTGCTGAAGCTGCGCGAGCGGCGGCTGAAGGTCTGCCGTTAGCCTGCCCCCGTCACGGATTTACAGGCCATGCCGGTCAGATCGACGGCATGCCCGCTGACGCTGATCCCACCCGCCGCAGGAACCCGCACCGTGATGCGGCCAGGACGGCCCATCGCCTCGCCCTGGCGTATCAGCAGGGTGGCCGGTGCCTCGATGAGGCCGGCATCACGAAGGTAACCGCCCAAAGCTGCAGCCGCGGCGCCCGTGGCCGGGTCCTCCACGACGCCGCCCACCGGGAACGGATTGCGTGCACGAAAGGCCGTGGGCGATTCGCGCCACACGAGCTGCAGCGTAGTGAGGTCCGTCTCGAGCATCAGCGCCTTGAGCACGGCGAAGTCGTAGTCGAGTTGCGCAAGACGGTCGTTGCTGCCGGCGGCGATGACGAGATGCCAGGCGCCGGCGAAGGCGAGCGCCGAGGGGATCGACGGATCGAGCTCGCGCGCTTGCCAGCCGAGGGCTGCGAGCGCCCGCTCGAGCAGGTCGGGCGGCGTGAGGCGGTGCTTCGGCTCGACCGAGGTGAGCGTGGCCTCCGGCAGTCCGTCCGCTTGACTGACCGCCACCGCCACCCGGCCGATGGGCGTATCGAAGACATAATCGCCCGGACCGTCAAGCTGCCCGAGCTGGACGCCGGCGGCAATGGTCGCGTGCCCGCAGAACGGCACTTCCGCTTCCGGGCTGTAGTAGCGCACGGTGCGGCGCGGGCCCCGGCGCGGCGTGACGAACGCGGTTTCGGAATAGCCGACCTCTGCCGCGAGCCGCTGCATTTCATCCGGTTCCGGCAGAGCATCGCCGATCCAGACGCCGGCAGGATTACCGCCCGTCGGGGTTGTGGTAAAGGCACTGAGTCGATAGAGGGAACCCGCGTTCACTCTCGCGCCTTAGCCGGCGAGCAGTCGGAACGCCCAGTACAGCGCGATGGCGAGCTGCACCACGAACGCCGCGAACCGCACCGTGACCGCGGCCGATGAAAGGGACGCGAGGTGCACGAGGGACTGAACGATGCGCGCGCCCAGCAGCACGTAAGCGAGCGGATCCGTAACTTCCGTCCTTCCCGCGACAACCGCAATGAGCATCAGGCCGCCGACGACGGGAAGGCTTTCCACGCAGTTGGCATGGGCGCGGGCCAGCCGCTGCATGAACGGCGAGAGATTCGCATTGTCCGGGGCGAACTCGTTCGGCGCTACCGCCTTTACGGCCACCAGCCGGGTGCGGAGCACCTCCATCAGGGCGAGCAGCAGGAGCGTCCAGGCAATGAACGCGATCAGAGCATGCAGGGTCGGCGTCATGGCCCGTTACTGTTCAGCACGGGCGCCGAACTTCGCCAGGAGCACGAACATCAGCAGCACGCCCACCAGGAGGGCAATCGAAGCGCTGGCCAGAACAGGCTCCAGCGTCTGCAGCGGCACGACGTTGCCGTACAGGAGATACAGGCAGATCACGATCACAATGGTGCCGAGCTGGTGCAAAGCGAACTGTCCCACGGCAACCGCGCCCGTGACGTTGCGCATCCACAGCCTGTGCAGGACTGCGTAAGCGAACGAAAGGACGAAGCCGACCAGAAGTATATGGGCGTGGGTCACATGCTGGGAATGATTCTGTGACGCGGCCATGACGATGCCGAGCAACATCCCGACGACGGCGTAAAGCAGCGCCGTCAGCAGGTAAGCTCTGTCGTACCCCATATTTCTTCTCCCCTTTTGTTGTTCTCGAAAGCAGCAGCAAGGCACATGGCAGTCTCCCTGCCGCAAAGCACACGCGCCACGCCCCGAACCTATCCGCTCCACATCCGCGGCGCCGTCCGAATTGTGCCAGCCACCGAGCTTTCGTCAAGGAAGACCGCAGCCGCCCGCGGCGGCGTCTGAGCGGCCTTGATTCAGCCGGGCGCCACCGCTGAGGGCATCAGGCCCTGATCGTCCTCAGGTAAGGGAGTCCCGAACCCTTGAAGTACAGCGTGCACCCCGCGGCGGAGCGGGGCCGATGCGTGGCGCCGGCGGGAAGGCGCAGCCAGGAGCCGGCAGAGTAGGTGCCTTGTTCGTCGGAAAACTCCCCCTCGAGCACAAGGAACTCGGCGCCCTGCTCATAGGCGACCATCCCCGGATCTGCCCGGGGCTCCCATCGTTCGAGGCGGGTCACGTCGGAGAACCCGCGCTGCCGATAAAGGGGCTTCCAGGCCACGCCGGGCGTCGGGGTCGGCTCCCAGTCGAGTGTGTGGGTGTCGATGACGACGTGCCGGCGGTCCCTGCCGGGAAACTGCCTCAGCTTGACGAACAGAAGGCAGCCGGGCTCCGAGAAAGGCGCGTGACGGAATCCCTCGGGGTTGAGGAGGTAGGTACCGGCGGGCCAGTGTCCGTGCTCATCGGAAAACACGCCGTCGAGCACGAGAATCTCTTCTCCCTCAGGATGATCGTGCGCCGGGAACGTGGAATCCGGCTCGTAGCGTACGAGGGACGTGACCTGACCGGACTCCGGCGGTCCCGCGAGGTGGACGCGCTTTCGCCAGACCGAGCCGCTCGGGCTCGGCGTCCACTCCATCTGTGCGGTGTCCGCCACCGCCCGGGCGGACAGGTCTGCGTTGATTGCCTCGTTCATCGGATGCTCCTGTCATCAGGGCCGCACGCCGAGCTTTGCTGCGACGGGTCAGCTCGCTTTGAGGCTCGCTGCCCGGTCACTGACGCGGCGCTCCAGCATTTCGAGCGGCAGCCCGCCGCCGCCGAGCACGATGTCGTGGAATCCTTGTTTGCAAGTGACATGGATTACGACCAGGTGGAGCAGCCTCCTGAGGAAAACCGCCTGGAAATCGCAAGCATTCGGCTATAAGCATATGATTACACGAGAAACCGCAAGGTTGCTACGGCTGCCAATCCAGGCGACGCTCCGGGTAACGTCGACTGCCATGAGCAGGTTCGGATCTGACCGGATTCACGTGCTACCGCGCCATCGCCAGCATTGAAGCCTGCCTTTCCGCTGCAAGTGCTGACGGAGTCTCGCCCTGTCGTTATTCCTTTTGGGAAATTGAGGGCGCCTCGCAATCCCTATATCCTGCCCGCTCCATTTTCATACAACCGGACCGGGGCTTTCCTATGACCAGGCAACTTCTGGCACTGGCGTCGAGTCTTCTCATCGTCGCCGGGGCCAAGGCACAATCGAACCTTCCGTTCGAGGTCGATCCCATCACCTCCTTCGACGAACCCTGGGCGCTCGCGTTCCTGCCCGACGGCCGGATGCTGGTGACGGAGAAGAAAGGCAACCTGTTCATCGTCACGCAGGACGGGCAGAAGTCGCGGCCCGTCGCCGGCGTCCCGGACGTGGACTACGGCGGCCAGGGCGGCTTCGCGGATGTCGCCCTGCACCCCGACTATTCCGGGAACCGTATCATTTACCTGAGCTATGCCGAGACGGGTGTGGGAGATACTCGCGGCGCGGCCGTCGCCAGGGCGGTTCTGAACGAGACGGAGCGCGGCGGTACGCTGTCCGACTTCGAGGTCGTCTGGCGCCAGTATCCGAAGGTCTTCGGTTACGGCCATTACGGCCACCGGCTGCTCTTCGACGACGAAGGCTACCTGTGGATCTCATCCGGCGACCGCCAGAAGTTCACGCCGGCGCAGGACATGCAGTCCAACATAGGCAAGATCCTGCGGTTGCAAGACGACGGTTCGATTCCCGACGACAACCCCTTCGTGGACTACATCAGTGAGAACCCGCTCGTCGACGACGTCGGTGTTTACGGCGAGATCTGGTCGCTGGGGCACCGCAATCCGCTCGGCATCGCCTTCGATCTCGACGGTCAGCTCTGGAACATCGAAATGGGTCCGGGAGGCGGCGATGAGCTCAATCGCGTGAATCGCGCCGCCAACTACGGCTATCCGACGGTCTCGAACGGCGACCACTACGACGGCCGCGAGATTCCCGACCACGAGACGCGTCCGGAATTCGAGGAGCCCGCGATCTGGTGGACGCCCGTCATTTCGCCGGGCAACCTGATGGTCTACCGCGGCGATCTGTTCCCCGGCTGGCGCGGAAACGCGTTCGCCGCGGGGCTTTCGTCACAGGCGATCGTGCGTATCGAGCTCGACGGCGAGCGGGCGCGCGAGATCGAGCGTTACGGCATGGATGCTCGCATCCGCAGTGTGGTCGAAGGGCCGGACGGCGCACTGTGGGTGCTGGAGGACGAGAGAGCCGGCAGCGGGGGACGCCTGCTGAGACTGACGCCGAAAGGCTGACGTGGCGGCAATACGGCGGCCTCTCCGACATCATCCAGCTTGCCGGGGCCATTATCGATTGATCAGTTTCCGTGTGTACGCCCGCGCAATTGTGAGGGGATGGTTCAACGCCATTGCAGCGCGTCCAACGTACCCCAGCGGCTCCCGCTGCACGCCCAGCTGGTTCAGAACCGTGGCCCGGTCGTAATAGACTCTCTCGCCCGCCAGGCGATCATTCGCATCGAACGTGTATACGGCACAGAGCGGGAACTCGAAGTGGCGGCCCGTTGACGGGAGACCGTGCCACTCGCCCGTGTGTGTCCCGCGTACCACCACTTCGAGGATCACGGCCGCACTGCTGACGTGTTCCTGCTCGATGTCGATCCTGAGATCGGACGAAGCCTCCAGCAGTTGCTCGTAATAGGAACGGATGCCGTCCGCACCGGGATACTCGTTCCTCCAGGCTTGATCCTCGTACGCTACTGCATCGCCGAATGTCTTCAGAATGCTCTCGAGATCATGGAGGTTTTCCAACCGAACGTGCTCTCGAACGATCGCGAGCCGGGCTGCAAGCCGATCGTTGTCTGGATATGTCATGTCGCCTTCTCGGCTGAACGCCTGAATTCAAGCCGCGCCCCGATGCGGCGGCGGTTTAAAGGAATTGTTAGCCCTCGTTGTCAGGAAGGTGCGTCCGGTGCCCGGTAGAACAATTTTGCTGGACGGCATATGCACCTCGACCTGACCGTGTCCAACCCTTCAGGCTGGCACTCGCCGAAACGCAAAGACGTGCCTTAGAATCGCCGTTACTATGAACAGGATCAGGCTTACTTTCACAACATCGATCGCACCGGACACGATATGCGATGTTACGGGTGAGAGCTGTTGCTCGGACAGCATCCACACGCCTCTAACCTGGTCGAATAGCATGTATAAGCTGCCAATAATAGCAACGATCGCTGCAGGCCGAAGCCACTTCATCTTGTAGCGCCAGGCGATTACCAGTCCAATCGGAATTGCTGCCAAACCCACCCCAATCGAGTGGTAAATCTGCAGGTATGCAATGGCGGCAGCGCTACTCTGACCCCAAAAGTCGTCGCCGGATATCGGGCCACCCCAGGTCATGGTTATGCCGACCAGGAAGCTGAGCAGCACGATGTATGCAGAACCCAACAGGACCGCGAGAATGTAATCAAATCGTGCCATACGAGCTCGGAAGGCCGAATGTCACCTTCGCGTCGCATAAGGCCTTACTCATGGCACTACGCATCGATCGCCGCTTAACGCTATGCCGCTCAGCCGCCGGCGAAGCCCGTCGGCTGCAGCGGTCTGTCAGGCGGCATGGTTGTTTGTAGAGTCACCGCTGTTCCTCCATCAGGCCCACCAGGTTGCCGTTTCGCCAATGCTTCAGTCAGCGAGGCGTATACGCAATGCCGCTATTGTTCCGCTCGCTCCTGCCTTACCCGGCGGGCGAGCTGCTCGCGGGCATTGGCTGCGTAGTGCCGACAGGCATCCGGATTCACTAGCGCGTCCGCCGCCCCCTGCTCCCAAGCCTCCAACCGCTCCCATAGACGCGAGGCGCCGGGGTGCGTCGTCACAAGAATATCGCATGACAAGGCCTCCAGTACGGCGTGCCCGCGCTCGAAGTCGGCGACTGCGGTCGGGTAGTGCTCGCTTCTTGTGAACTCAAAGCCGTCCGCGGAGATGGGCGTCTGGCTATCTGCATAAACCATGCTCATGCAGCGGTCACCCTCGCACGAGTGCCATGTCCAGGTCGTGCCCCCTGGCGTATGACCGGGAGTGAAATGCGCCGTAAGCGCGAGCGGGCCCACCCGCAGCGTCTCGCCGTCGGCGATTTCGCGAACGCTCTCCACGGGCGGAAACGGAGGCACTTCGCCGTACTGCGGATCATCCGGTCCAGCCTCTCCACGCAGGAGAACGCGTCGGCTCGGCGAGCTCGCGGCGACTTCGGCTCCAGCGGCGCGCTGCAGCGCGGCAATGCCGCCGGCGTGGTCG
>CAZTAE010000110.1:0-6991 GCA_964611535.1 uncultured Woeseiaceae bacterium | reverse complement strand
TGGGCGGACGTGCACGAAAAGTAGGCACGGCCGTAGCCGCCGGTGGCGAGTATCACCTGATGGCTGCGGAAGCGATGCAGGCGGCCGTCGGCGAGGTCGATCGCGACGACCCCGCGGCATGCGCCGTCCTCCATGAGGAGGTCGATGGCGAAATATTCGATGTAGAAGCGGGCGTCGTTCCGAAGAGCCTGCTGGTAGAGGGTGTGCAGCATCGCGTGGCCGGTGCGGTCGGCGGCGGCGCAGGTACGCTGCGCGGTGCCCTCACCGAACCGCGTCGTCATGCCGCCGAACGGCCGCTGGTAGATACGGCCGTCCTCCGTGCGCGAGAAAGGCAGGCCGTAGCGTTCCAGCTCCAGCACCGCGTCGGGGGCCTCCTTGCACATGTACTCGATCGCGTCCTGGTCGCCCAGCCAGTCCGAGCCCTTCACCGTGTCGTACATGTGCCAGCGCCAGTCGTCGTCACCCATGTTGGCGAGCGCGGCGCTGATGCCGCCCTGCGCCGCGACCGTGTGGCTGCGGGTGGGGAAGACCTTGGTGACGCAGGCGGTTTCGAAGCCGGCCTCGGCGAGGCCGAGGGTGGCGCGCAGCCCGGCGCCGCCGGCACCGACGACGACGACGTCCACGCTGTGATCGACGAAATCGTAGCCGGTCATGCCGGTGCGCCGAAGCTGATCCGGAGTATCGCGAACACGCCCGCGGCGCCCGCCAGCACGTGCACGAACCGGGATGCGAGGAGGGATGCCACTTTCGCGAACGGCTGGTGGACGTAGTCCTCGATGACGACCTGCACGCCGAGATGCGAATGCCAGCCGACGGTGAGCACCGTGAGCGACATCAGTACCGCCGTCCACGGCCGGCTGAGCCACTCCACGACGGCCGGGTGCCCGAACCCGGGAAGCCGTGTGAGGGACACGGCAAGCCAGCCGCCGAGAAACAGGAGCGCGACAGCGCTCACGCGTTGCGACCACCAGTGTCCCGTCCCGTCCCTGGCCGAGCCGTACCCGAGGACGCGGGCCAGCGCCGTGCGTCGTTCCGTCATCGGCCCTGCCTGCTGCTCACAGGGTCAACCAGTAAAGCACTGTCAGGACCACGGTCGCGACGATCGCCGCCCAGGCGGAGGCGTTCGCCTGCGGAATCTCGAAGCCGTAGCCGAGGTCCCAGAACAGGTGGCGGATGCCGTTCGCGAGGTGGAAGAAGAAGGCGAAGGTCAGGACCGCCAGTACGATGCGCCCGGGGGCCGAGCCGATGAGCCCGGTAAAGCGTGCCAGCGTCTCCGGCCCGCCGGCCGCCGCGGCCAGCCAGGCGACGAGCACCAGGAAGCCCAGCGACAGCGTCACCCCCGACACCCGGTGCAGTATCGACAACGTCATCGTGATCGGCCAGCGATAAACCGACAGATGCGGAGACAACGGTCGCCCGCCGCTAGCCATGGGCTCTGCTCATTCCGGATTCACCCTGGTTCCTGCTCGACGCGCTCGCCGCGCATTGCGTCGCGGCTTCAGATATCGATACAGCGGCCTTCCCGCTCCCGGTCGCCGTAACGCGCGGGATCCGGGCCCTCCCTGCCACCGATTTCCTTCACCCGGCGGGCGTCCCGGTGCAGGGACCACGCCGTGTCATGCCTGTCCCGGTCGGCGGCGCGCCGGCGCCCGCTCCCGGCCGGATGAAGCGCTTGGTGTTGTTCGCCAGACATGCGCGAAGTATGCCAGACTGACCGACTTCGTGCAGGCGAACCACATGAACGGGCTATTCCAACTCGTCAAGGTATCCGGCGACGACGCGGCCGACTTTCTCCAGGGTCAGCTGACCCATGACGTGCTGGCGCTCGCCGAACGCGTGTCGCTCCCGGCCGCGTGGTGCAATCCGCAGGGTCGGGTGATTGCCACGATGCGGCTGCTGCATCTCGAGGAGGCCGTCGGCCTGGTCGTACCCGCCTCCCTCGCGGAGACGGTGGTTGAGCGGCTCGCGATGTACCGGCTGCGCGCGGCCGTGGAACTCTCGATCGCAGGCGGCGACTGGCAGGCATACGCCGTCGCCGCGAACGCCGATCTCGACACACTGGAGCGCGCCGGGCTGCTTCCGGACGCGGGACCGAACGCAGCACGCTGCGCGGGGCAACTGATCGCAGTCCAGCCAGGAAGCACTGCGCGCGTACTGGAGGTGTACGGTCCGGCCGAGGCTTTTCGCGAACGCGATCTCGCGTTCTCGCAGCCGCTGTCCGACACGGACTGGCAGCTCACGCTGATAAGGGCCGGCATCCCCGTGATCGGCGAGGCGACGAGCGGCAAGTTCACCCCGCACATGCTGAACCTGGACTGCCTCGGCGCCGTCAGTTTCGACAAGGGCTGCTACACCGGCCAGGAAGTCGTCGCCCGCACGGAGTACCGCGGCAGGAGCCGGCGGCGTCTCATGCGTTACCGGGCGGAGGCGGGGAACGTCGCGGTCGGCGACCGCCTCGTCGACGGCGACCGCGACGCGGGCGAGGTCGTCAACGTCGTGCCGGATGCCGGGGGTTCCGAACTGCTGGCGCTGGTTCCGATGGCATTGCACGAGCGCGCGTTGACGCTCGCCGGCCGCCCCGCGGTGCCGCTGGGACTGCCGTACCGCCTGCCGGACTGACCGCTGCGGCAGCCCCCCTTCGTCAGCCTGACGCCTCCGGCCGCATGTGCGGGAACAGCAGGACGTCGCGGATGGACGGCGAATCGGTGAACAGCATCACGAGGCGGTCGATGCCGACGCCGAGACCGGCGGTGGGCGGCATCCCGTACTCGAGCGCCCGTATGTAGTCGGCGTCGAACCGCATCGCCTCCTCGTCGCCGGCCTGCCGACTCGCCGACTGCGCCCGAAAGCGCGCCGCCTGCTCCTCCGGGTCGTTCAGCTCTGAGAAGCCGTTTGCCATCTCACGGCCGGTGACGAACAGCTCGAAGCGGTCCGTCACGAAAGGATCCTCGTCGTTGCAGCGGGACAGCGGGGAGACTTCCGTCGGGTAGGCGACGACGAACGTCGGTTCGCGCAGCGCCTCCTCGCAGGTCTTTTCGAATATCTCGATCTGGAGCCTGCCGGGACCGAAGCCGGGCTGGACCTCGATGCCGAGCCGCCGCGCGTGTTCCGCCAGCACGCCGGCATCGCGGACGGAGTCGCGCTCGAGGCCCGGATTGGCCCCGAGGATCGCCTGTTCGACCGTGACGCGCCTGAAGGGCGCGGTGAAGCTCAGCCGCTCCCCCTGGTAAACGAGGTCGGTATCCCCCAGCAGCGCCTGGCACATACCCATGAGCATGGCTTCCAGCATCTCCATGAGATCTTCGTGGCCGGCGTAGGCGCGGTACAATTCGAGCATCGTGAACTCGGGATTATGCTGCGTCGAAACGCCCTCGTTGCGGAAGCAGCGATTGATCTCATAGACGCGCTCCATCCCGCCCACAACCAGCCGCTTCAGGTACAACTCGGGGGCGATCCGCAAGTACAGCGGCATGTCCAGCGCGTTGTGGTGGGTCGCGAACGGCCGCGCCATCGCGCCGCCCGCGATCGCCTGCATCATCGGCGTCTCGACTTCCAGGAAGTCCTGCGACTCCATGAACCCGCGGATGTAGGCGATGATCCGCGCGCGCATGCGGAACACCTCGCGGCTGTGCTCGTTCATGATCAGGTCGACGTAGCGCTGCCGGTAGCGAATTTCGAGATCGGAGAGCCCGTGATACTTCTCCGGCAGCGGCCGCAGCGACTTCGTCAGGAGCCGGACCTCCTCCGCCATCACCGTGAGCTCGCCGGTCTTCGTCCGGAACAGCGTGCCGGAGGCGCCGACGATGTCGCCGACGTCCCAGCGCTTGAAATCCGCGTACACGCCTTCGGGCAGCCGATCCCGCTCGAGACGTACCTGTATCTGTCCGGTGCGATCCTGCAGCTTGACGAAGCTGGCCTTGCCCATCACCCGCTTGGCCATCATGCGGCCGGCGACGCGTACCCGGATCGATTCCTCCGCGAGCTTCTCGCCGTCGTGCCGGCCCCAGGTGGTCTGCAGCTCCTCCGCCAGCGCGTTGCGGCGGAAGTCGTTCGGGAAGGCATCGCCGGCCTGCCGGCGCTCGTCGAGCTTGCGCCGCCGTTCGGCGATGAGCGCGTTCTCGTCCTGCTGCTGTATCTTCACTCTGGAACCTGTCTCTTCATTGTCCGTGACCGCGACGGCTAAAGCCCCTGCTTGAGGCTCGCCTCGATGAAGCGGTCGATGTCGCCGTCGAGCACCGCCTGCGTGTTCCCCGTCTCGACGGACGTGCGGAGGTCCTTGATGCGGCTTTGATCGAGCACGTAGGATCTTATCTGACTCCCCCAGCCGACGTCGGCCTTGCTGTCCTCCAGCGCATCCGCCTGCGCCCGCCGATTCTGCAGCTCGAGCTCGTACAGCTTGGCTTTCAGTTGCTTCATCGCCGTGGCCCGGTTCTTGTGCTGGGACCGGTCGTTCTGGCACTGCACCACAATGTTCGTCGGCAGGTGCGTGATGCGCACGGCGGACTCGGTGCGGTTGACGTGCTGTCCTCCGGCGCCGCTCGCGCGGTAGACGTCGACCCGCAGGTCGGAGGGGTCGATCTCGATATCGATGTCGTCCTCCACCTCCGGCGAGACGAATACGGACGCGAACGACGTGTGCCGACGATTTCCCGAGTCGAACGGCGACTTCCTCACCAGGCGGTGCACCCCGGTCTCCGTTCTGAGCCAGCCGTAGGCATAATCGCCTATGAAGCGGACGGTGGCGCTCTTGATGCCGGCAACCTCTCCCTCGGATGCTTCGATGATTTCCGTCTCGAAGCCGTGTGCTTCGGCCCAGCGCAGGTACATGCGCAGGAGCATCTCGGCCCAGTCCTGCGCCTCGGTGCCGCCGGCGCCGGACTGGATATCGACGAACGCGTTGGCGCTGTCCATCTCGCCGCTGAACATGCGGCGGAACTCGAGCTCCTCTACCTGCCGCTCGTACTTCGCGACGTCCCGCGCAACCTCGGCCGCGGTGTCCTCGTCCTTCTCGGCCACCGCGAGCGCCAGCAGCTCGTCGGCGTCGGCGAGGCCGCGTGCCAGGCCGTCGAGGCCGACGACGATCTTCTCGAGGCTTGCCCGCTCCTGCCCGAGCGACTGCGCGCGCTCCGGATCGTTCCAGACCCCCGGCTGTTCCAGCTCCCTGTCGACCTCGGTCAGTCGCTCCGCCCTGGCCTCGTAGTCAAAGATACCTCCTCAGCGCCTCGCTGCGCTGCTTCAGTTCCCCGATCGTCTGTTTCGTGTGAAGGGTATCCATGGTCGATCTCTTTGGGCGAAGCCGAAAAACGCGGCATGTTATCACGTTGCGGGCGACTCCCTGTCGAGCTCCAGCAGCGGATCGAGCCGCCGTCGCCAGAACTGCCACGCGTGCGGCCAGCGCGCGTCCGCGCTCAGCTGATCGCGAAACAGCAGCGTCGCCCGATGCAGCCTGCGCCGAAGGAGCATGCGGCGGAGGGCCGCGAGCTCGCGATCCAGCATCGCATGGGCCTCCTCCGGTGCGACGCGGGGCGTCACGGCGACGAAGCCGCCGGGCGATGCGCGCAGGCAGGCCGACAGACTGCCGGGCCAGGGTCGGACCGGCGAGCACGCGCTGCGCCAGTAGCCGACGAACAGCGGGTCCTCCCCGTAGAGACACGGCAACGCCCGCTCCGCGGGCGCCGCGGCGCGGCCGCCGCCCCACAGCCAGAGCCCGTTGATCGGCGCCCGACCGGATTCCGAACGGCGCCGGTTGACCTCCGCCTCGTACAGCGACATCTGCACTTCGCTTTGCAGCGCGTCGTGCGCCGCGGTCCCCTCGCCTTCCACCATCGCGTCGCCCAGCACTTCACCCGGCACGTTCGCCGCCGACATCGCCGCCGTCGCGACCGGCTCGGTGGCGCGGAAATAGGCAAGCCCGTCGACGAGCTCGAAGGCGCAAGGCCGGCCCGCCGCCACCGTCGCCTGCAGGTGTTGGACGAGGGGCCGGAGATCCGACAGCGGCACCTCCGCAGGACTCAGCGCATGCACCGAGAGCCGGTCGCGCCGGGGTTCCAGGTACACCGGGTCGGCCGCGGCCAGCCAGGCACCGGGCTGTTCACCCGTCTGGCCCCACAGCCGCAGGGCCGCGAGCCCGCTGGACGGCGGCGGCAGGCCCAGGGCCGCGAGCGCGGACAGCAGGTGCTCCTCGCCGCTGCGGAACCGCAGCGCCGACCTGGCCAGCCACCGGCGGTGGCCCCGCCGCAGCGAGCCGCCGGTCCGGACGGACGGCAGTACGACGACGGCGGCGGATGCTCGGGACGCTGACACGGGCGTGACGTTTCCACGTTCCTGCCCCGACTGCAAGCTGCTTTGAGCTCGGGCCGCAGCCGGTGCCGGCGCGGTGCTGGTATCATCGTGGCTGGACGCGGCTGCGCACGGCGCGGCCGTATGCACGTAATCGCACCGGGCTGACAATCATGAAATTCTCGCGCGACCAGGCCACCTCCGTCACCATCCGGCACGTCCAGCCCGGGCGCATCCGGGTCGGGAACGAGACCGTGGACGACGACGTCGTGCTGACGGTCGAGAGCGAGATCCGGCACTGGCAGGCGCGCGAGGTCGCCGAGCTCCGGGAACGCGACTTCGCCGACGTCCTCGACGAGGACCCGGAGATGATCGTGCTGGGCACGGGCTGGAAGGCGGAGTTCCCGCCGCGCGAGCTCGTGTTCGCGCTCGCGCGGCGCGGCGTCGGGCTGGAAACGATGGACACGCCCGCCGCCTGCCGGACGTTCAACATCCTCGTGAGCGAAGGCCGCCGCGCAGCGGCCTTCCTGATCGTCAACGACCGGGCCTGAAACGGCGCCGGCCGCCTGCCACGACCCGGCGAGGGCGCCCGATCAATCGAACAACGATTCCCGGCCGATGCCGTTGCTCTCCATCATGTGCCTCAGGTTGCGCAGTGCATCCTGCTGGATCTGCCGCACGCGCTCCCGGGTGACGCCGATGCCGCGGCCGA
>CAZTAE010000109.1:0-7000 GCA_964611535.1 uncultured Woeseiaceae bacterium | reverse complement strand
GCGTTTCCCAACCCGGACGCGACGAGCTGCGACGTTCCCAGCACCCTTTGCTCGTCTTTCACCCCGCAGGGGCGTTTCGTGCTCGGGCCGAATTTCGGCTTCGCGGACGTCACGCTGAACGATGGCGTGCTGAACGACGGCGGCGCCAACGTTCCCGTGTTCGACCCGGAC
The DNA here is from genome assembly GCA_964611535.1 of uncultured Woeseiaceae bacterium. Taxonomy (GTDB): domain Bacteria; phylum Pseudomonadota; class Gammaproteobacteria; order Steroidobacterales; family Woeseiaceae; genus IDS-8. The sequence continues at coordinate 6,829 of CAZTAE010000109.1, read as the reverse complement.
AATCCCGATTCCGGGGACTTCCACGCGTTTACGGGAGCCGACCGCTTCAACTACAACGCACCGGGGTTCAATTTTATTCGCACACCGAACGAGCGGGTCAACCTGTATACGTCTGCGACCCACGAACTGGCCGAAGATTTGAATCTGACCATCAAGGCTACCTACACGAACCGGTCCTCGGCGACCAAGGCGGCGCCGGAGCCGCTCTGTCTCGGTAACGGTTGTGGCAACCGGATCAACGACAACTTCTTCATCTCGGCGGAGAATCCGTTCAACCCGTTCGGCGCGGATCTGTCGGTCGAAAACGGCAACCTCGAATTCTTCGGCCGGCGGCCGCTGGAATCCGGACCGCGGCTGTTCTTCCAGGACGTCAACACCTACTTCGTCAGCGCGACCGTCGACGGGCAGTTCGAGCTCGCCAACCGCTCGATGTTCTGGGACCTGTCCGGCAGCTACGGCGACAACCGTGGTTTTCAGGAGAAGTTCAATTCGCACAACGCGGCGCGGCTGCAGGTCGCCATGGGCGATCCCGCTGTGTGCGCCGCGACGCCGAACTGCGTGCCGTTCAATTTCTTCGGCGGCCAGGGGCCTGACGGCACCGGCTCGATCACCCAGGAGATGCTGGATTTCGTAACCTTCACGCAGCGCGATTTCAGCGAACAGACGCTGCGCGATTTCTCGTTCAACGTCACGGGCGACCTGGTCGAGATTCCTGCCGGCCAGGCGGCGTTCGCGGCCGGCGCCGAGTTCCGCGACCACGAGGGCTCGTTCCGCCCCGATCCGATCGCCGAAAGCGGTGAAACAGCCGGCATTCCCTCGGGCGCGACCGCGGGCGGATTCGACGTCACGGAGTTCTATGCGGAAGTCAGCCTGCCGTTGCTGTCAGATGCCCCCGGCGCCGATTACCTGGAGTTGAACCTTGCAGCTCGTGCGTCGGACTACAGCACTTTCGGCTCCGAAGGCACTTACAAGGCGAGTGCGTTGTGGCGAGCACTGGAGAACCTGTCGTTTCGTGCATCGTTCTCCACCGGACTCCGTGCTCCGGGCATCGGCGAGCTCTTCGGAGGCGCAGCGCGCGAGGACTTTACCTTTCTCGATCCCTGTGCCGACGTGCTGGCGCAGTTCGGTACCGCCAATGGCGGGCGCGACGACCCGCAACCGCAGAACATCATCGATAATTGCGCAGCGCTGGGGGTGCCGGTCACTCTGACGCAAGCCAACCCGCAGTTGTCCGCCGTCTCGGCGGGTAACGAAAACCTGGAACCGGAGACTTCGGACAACTGGACCGCCGGCATCGTCTGGAGCCCCCGCTTCGCCGACAACGTCAACTGGACGGACGGCGTCACGACCTCGATCGACTTCTACCATCTGGAGATAGACGATGCGATTCAGGGCCGTGACCCGGGTGATACGATCGAGGCCTGCGTGTTGACGCTCGATCCCCTGTTTTGCGATTTGACGCCTCGGACCAGCAGCGGCCAGCTCGGCGTGGTCGACAATCAGCTGCAAAACATCGGCGGCATCGAGGCATCGGGTCTGGACCTCAGCGTGAACTACCTGAGCCCGGAGACCGGCGTCGGTCAGTTCAGCGCCCAGCTCAACGCGAGCTACCTGGACGAGTACACGGAATTTACCGCCAATGTCGACGACACCGTGACGGCAACCGACCTGACCGGAAGGCACACCGATGAAACGTTCCCGCGTGCGTTTCCGGAGTGGCGCTGGACTAGCAATATCGACTGGTCCTACGACGACTGGGGTGCCACTCTCGCGTTCCGCTGGGTCGACGAGATGACGCTCGACGACGGCTCACCGCTGGACTCTGCGCTGTTCACGGACGTACAGGTCCGTTACACGCCGGCCTTTGCGGACGAGGCGCTGACCATCGCGCTCGGATTCAACAACGTGCTGGACGAAGATCCGCCGGTCTGCTTTCCATGCGGCGTCATCGGCATGAGCATCGTGGCGCATGATCTGCCCGGTCGGGTGGGCTACCTGCGGGTAACCTACCAGCAGTAGAGCCCATCGCTACGCTGTCGGCAGCGTACGCTGCAGCCGCCGCGACGGACCGCGTCCGGCGCGGCTCTCCTCTTGTTCTTGACGGGTAAAAACGACCAGTGCTCGCAATCTCTACACGGCCGCCGGCGACTGTCGAGGCGGGTCGGCGGGCAGGGGGCCGCCCGCGCCAGGGCATGGAATTTGCACACCATTGCAGTTCCAGACAGCGGGACAGGAGGAATGAACAGTGGAAATGTCGCACACATCGATTGGAGTACCGGGTCGCCTGAAGGTGGCCTTGCTCGTATCGCCCCTTCTTGCTGTAGCGGGGCCCGCCTTGTCCCAGGGCGAGCAGCCCGGGATCCAGCAGCAGGAGTCCGCGAAGGCCACGGCGCAGCAGGTGATAGAGGAGTGGCCGGAGACGTCGAACAAGGTCGCGAAAGAGATGATCGACAAATACGGCGAGCCCGACGGGGTGACGGACAGCAGGTTGATCTGGCAGGAGAACGACCCGTGGGTGCGGACGATCGTTTACAAGGAAGAAATCGATCATCGTTTTCCCGTGCCGCACAAGGACGTCCTGGAGCAGTTCATCACCTACGAGGTGCCGGAGGAGAAGTTCTCCGATCTCGCGAAGTACGACGGGAGCGTCGTCGCGTACCGCACGAACGGCGAGATGTCGGCGCGCTGCGACAAGGAAGGAGCCAATATCCTGGCCCTGAACCTGGCGCACGACATCATCGAGGATGAGCGGAGCGTGGAGGACGCGAGAGCGTTCTACGCGCAGACGGTTCAGTCGATGATGCAAGGTGAAAATCCGGAGTATATGCAGGACTTGCAGTTCGAGGTACGGGCGGCGAGCGCAACTGCCGACCCGGACGAGCCGTTCGAGTCCGAGCGAGTCGCCTCGACGGCTCAGGACCGCCCCGAGACCTCGACCGTGCAGGGAGAGCGTGACGTCGCTTCGATGGCCGCTGCCGAGCTGACCGGCAAGAACGTACTGTCAGCCGATGGCGAGGTTGTCGGAGAGGTTACCGGTGTCGCCTACAGCGAGGACCACGGAGAGGAGGCAGCCCGGGTCGAGCTGGGCGGATTTTTCGGAATCGGCGAGCGGGAGGTTGAGCTGCCGCTTTCACAGCTCTCGCTCACGGCCGACGGTGACCTCCAGACGACGATGACCAATGACGAGCTCGAAGCCGTGCCGGAGATAACTGAAGAGGCAGCAGACGAAGTGGACGAGATGTAAGTCTGTAACGTCGCCACCGATCAGGCCCGCGGCATGCCGCGGGCCTGATTCATCCGCTTCCAGCCACTCGCAACTGGCTCACTTGCAGTCGCGGCCACTGTCCTCGGTTCGACAGCTCGTCGCAGGCTGCAAATATCCGCCGATTCGCTGCACTCTTTAGAACTCCGCTGCGGCTCCCGGTCAAATCGGGCCCATGACGGGTTTCGAGGGGCGCCAGCCGTGTACAGCGGGAGCACCGGAACATCCGGCGGCGGATACCGCCATTCGCTCTTGCTTGCAGCGTTGCTGAGTCTGCCGCGGCTGTTGCTCGCGGATGCGGACATGCTGGCCGGCGCGCTGGCCGAACATGGCGGTCCCGCCATCCGCGATTTGAAGTCGATCACGGCGGAGACGCGCCTGGTCGACACCTGGGCCTGGCAGAGCCGGCGACCGGACCCGCCGTGGGACCGCGCGACCGGGTCGCGGCGCTATGCGCTGGACTTCCAGAACAGGCGGTACGCGGAGGACTCGCACTGGGTGGCCTCCGGGAACTATCCCTTTCGCTCGCTCATCGTTTCGGACGGCGCCGACAGCTTCGTCGCCAATGTGGATGAGCGATACTGGCGCAGGGACGACACCGACTTCCGTTCCCGCATTCTGGATTTTCAGCTGTTGCTGGCGCCTCTGGTATTGCGGGACGCGTCGCCCGACACCGGCGGCAGGACCGGCGGCAATCGGCGGGAGAGCGGGGCGGCGCTCGTGCCCGTCCACGCGACGCTGGCGGATCAGAAGGTACTGCTGCTGATCGACCGCGACAGCCATCGGCTGCTGCGGCTCGAGCGTACTCTGCCGGATGGGGACCGGGAGGTCATCGCGTATGACGGCTACGAGCGCATCGGCGGCATGCTCTTCAACCGCGTCGCCCGGGTTCATTATCGCGGCGCGTTGACCCGGGAAGTGCATTTTCGTGCTCTGAAACCTGATGCACGGGTCGCCGACCGTTTCCTGCTGCCGCCGAATCTCGAGGAGTACGTAGTCGATTCGACTCCGGAGGTCCGGGAATTCGCTGCGCGGCAACTTGCCGACGGCGTCTGGTTCATCGGTGAGGGTGTCCATTACCAGCTGTTCGTGGAATTCGACGACTTCATCGTCGCGCTCGGCAGCGTCGGCGGCGTGCAACGCCGTCTCGAGGAGCTGGCGCGGCACGTACCGGATAAGCCCGTCCGCTATGCGATGGTGTCGCATCATCACAGCGATCACCTCGAGGGCGTGCGGGCACTGGCTGAAGCGGGCGCGGCGTTATTGACGGCGCCGGCTCACGAAGAAATCGTCCGCGGCGAACTGGCGGGTACTTCCGGCGCTGTCGAGACAGTTGCCGACGTGCGGGTGTTCTCCGATCCGCATCAGGAGCTCAGGATTCTGCAGATCGGGCCCAACAGCCACGCCGAGGAGATGCTGGCGGGCTATCTGCCCGATCGGCGGCTCCTTTTTACGGCCGACCTGTTCGTGCAGCCTCCCGAGCGGCCCATCCGCGCCCGCATACCGCCGATCCGGGATCTGGCAATCGCCATGGCGGCGTTCGGGCTGGAGGTCGACGTGCTGCTGGACCCGCACAGCCCCCGCGTCAATGCCATGAGCGACCTCGAGACTGCGCTCGCGCGGTGACGCGGCGCGGGCAGGAGCTCAGTCGGGTTCGAAACCTTCCAGCAGGACCAGGTCGGCTTCGACTTCATCGACCGCGGTGAAAACGATGGATGAACGGTCCGGCGCGATAGCAATGCCCGAATCGTGCGGAAACCTGCTCAGGCCCCGAAGGTAATGCACCGCCCCGGTGTCGAGATCGAGGCGGGCGAGGCTGGCCGAGATGTCTTCTCCGCGGGTGACCATGTAGACGCTGTGACCCGCGACGGCCCAGTTGCTCCAGTCGAGCGGGAGCAGCTCGTCGCTCAGGAGCGTCTCCTCTGCCGCGTCCCGGTCCCCGAGTGCGAACAGGCCCGGCTCGTCCCGCTTCACGAACAGCACGGTTCCGTCGGCGGTCTCCAGCGCACGGAACCCGCCATTTCCCGTCACCTGTTCGGGCGACCCCCGGCCGGCTGCCAGGCGCCAGATTTCCCAGCGCCCGGTCCTGTTGGAACCGAAATACACCGTCTCGCCGTCTCTCGACCAGGTCGGATTGCGGTCGGTGGCCGGATGGTCGGTCAACTGGTCGACCGTGCCCGTAGCCGCATCGACAGCATAGATCTCGAAATTGCCCTCGACGGGCGTCGTGAACAGGATTCTTCGATTGTCCGGAGACCAGGACGGCGAGTTCGTGTAGGGCCCGCCGAAGCTCGTCAGCTTGCGGGGCGACGTACCGTCGGTCCGCGATGTCCACACCTCGGGGCTGCCGGATCGGTCCGACACGAAAGCGAGTGTCGCACCGTCGGGCGAAATCGAGGGGTGCCAGTGCCAGCCGCTCGTCCGCGTCAGATGCCGGGGCGGCGAGCGGTCGCTGCCGTCCAGCGGCAGCCGCCACAGTTGCGACGACGCCTGCTCGGTTTCGAAGATCAGGCGCCGCCCGTCGGGAGAGACGGAAACCGAGTCGGCATTGACACCGCCGATCGTGACCGGCTGCGGATTGCCGCCGCGTTTCGGGACACGCCACAGCCCGAAGGCTCCGCCGCGGTTGGATGAAAAGAAAAGCTGCTCGCCGTCTCCGCTCCACGCGAGCCCGTGGACCTTCAGCCGGTCGTCGGTGACCTGACGCTCGCCACCTCCCTGCAAGGATGCCGTATAAACATCGGTGACGCCGAGCGCCCGCGTGCGTGCCATGGCAAGTTCCCGCCCGTCCGGCGCTATGCGGACGTAGGTATCCCCCCAGTAGTCGGCAGGCGGAAACGTGATCTGCGTTTCGTTCCCCGTGGCGAGATCGAGCCTGTGCACCGCGATGGGGCCGTTGGAACCGACACGGTCCGTGAAATACAGGACGTCCGGCTCCGGGGACCACGACAGGTCCACGTCGCCGTCGGCGGCGCAGGACCGCAACGGCCGTTCGTTGCCGCCATCGGCGTCGATGGCGATGATCCGGCATCCGCCTCCCGGCAGCAGGCGCACGAAAGCGATCCTCCCGCCGTCCGGGGACCACGCGGGATTGAATTCGGCGCCGGCCCGCTCGGTCAGTCGGCTCGGCGTCCACTCGTCGATGTGTTTGACGTAGAGATCCCACGTGGAGCCGTCCTCACCGGACCAGGCGAAGACAGCCCGTTCGCCGTCGGGCGCGAAGCTCGCGGCCCGTTCCTGACCCGGCAATCCGGTGAACGGCGTCGTTCGCAGGGAAGAGCGATCGTCGTCGGCGGGACGGATGACGACGGCTGCGAGGAAAAGGACGCTGACCAGCGCGAGGGCCGACAGTCCGATCGCACCCGGGCGACGCCCATCGGCACGCGCGATGCCCGTATCGCCGGTCCCGGCGCCCGGCTCGGCCTGCAAGCGGTCCCGGTCGAGGCGGTATCCGCGCTTCGGCACCGTCAGGATGGCATCCCTGAGCCGGGGGTCGGTCGCGAGCGCGCGCCGCAGACGGGATACGGCACGGTGCAGGCTGTCGTCGCTGACGATCACATCGGGCCA
>CAZTAE010000108.1:0-7078 GCA_964611535.1 uncultured Woeseiaceae bacterium | reverse complement strand
GAGCGGCTGGAGCCTGACCGCTCCCGGCCGCTCTTCAGTACCAGCACGTCGCTCGGGACGCGCTGCACGACGCGCTCGGCGACGCTGTCCGACAGGACCCGCTGCAGGCGACCGCGACCCCGTGCTCCCAGCACGACGAGGCCGACCTTCACCGGTTCCGACACCTCCTCGAGCGCATTCACGAGCTTGCCCTCCCGGATATGCAGGCGCTCCTCCGGCAAGCCGTGGGCTTTGCCGAAGCTGACGATTTCGCGGATGCGCCGGTCGTAGCGGCTTTCGCCCATGTCGTCGCCGGTGTCCGCGGCCGCCGGCTCGAGCCGTCGCGGCAGCCCTGCCTGGCCGAAGGCATGCAGCGCATGGCTCTCCTTGCCGAGCTTGCGGGCGAGCCTCGAAGCATTTTCCAGGATCCGTTCGTTGAGGGCCATCGCCGCATCGTCGTCACCCGCCCCGTCGACGGCGCCGACGATGCTGTCGCGGCCGTTCATGGAACAATTGACGACCCATACCGGGACAGGGCTCGCGCGCAGGATGGCGTAGTCGTCGCCGGACAGCGTCGCCTCCTCGAAGCGGGTGTGCGGGCGGCGGGAGATCATGACCAGCGACGGCGACCGATCGCGCACGAGTCTCAGGGCGGCGCGGCGTGGAGAATCCGCGGTCTTGACGTACCCGTGCATGTCGGCGCCCGCCGCGCGTCCGCTGTTGAGCACCTTCCCCAGGGAATCCTTGCACCGGGAGATGAGTCGCGAGCGCACCTCGCGCACGCGCTCCCTCCGCCCCGGCAGCATCGGCGGCAGCTCCGCATCGTTGAGGATGCAGCAGACGAAAGCCTCGATTTCCAGCGCCTTTGCAACATCGCGCGCCCGCCGCATGAGCTCCGGCTCGGGCACCGATGCGAAGTTTATGACCAGTAGCTGTCCGTCTTTCATGGGAACGATCCGGCCGCCTCGAGAGCTTCGCATTGTTGCAAAAACCGCGCCAGCAGGCACGGGTAATCCGCGTCTCCGGGGCAGGCTGAAGGGCCGCGGCACGGCGGCGCAGGTTCTCCACTCTGTCAGCAGCGCCTTCGTGTCGCAGTGGAAAAAATTACAATGCGGCGCACAGCTTACCGGCGCCCGGCGGCGACCCGCAGCCGCGCCGGCGGGCACGCTTCTTGCAAAAACCGCGGGTGGCGTCTCCCTCCGTTCGCGGGGCCGCCTCGTGCCTGCCGCGTTCCGGCTCACGCCAGAGCCCGGCAGCCGGCAATCTCGACGAAGCAGGACCACGCGATGCCCCGTCCCGCCCCACATTCCGACCCAGGGTCTCCCTTCGGTGCCGCCGCCGCTCGATGACCGAGCGGCACGACATCGTCCTGATAACCGGCATCTCGGGTGGCATCGGTTCGCGGGTTGCGGCCGAGCTCGAGCGGGATTTCTGCGTCGTCGGCCTGGACCTGCAGATCGAAGAGGACGAGCGAAACTTCCAGGTCGACCTCACCTCGGACGCGTCCGTCCGGGAGGCGCTGCAGGCCGTGGGCGAACGCTATGGCAGGCGGATCGAGGCCGTCATCCACCTTGCGGCGTACTTCGATTTCACGGGCGAGCAGAATCCGCTGTACGACAAGGTGAACGTGGAAGGCACCCGGCGCCTGCTGGCCACGCTGCAGGAGTTCGACGTCGGCCGGTTCGTCTACTCGAGCACGATGCTCGTGCATGCACCCACCGAGCCCGGCATCCCCATCACTGAGCAGTCGCCACTGGAGGCGCGCTGGGCGTATCCGCAGTCGAAGCTCGCGACGGAGAAGGTGATTGCGGAGCACCGGGGGTCGATACCCTGCACGCTGCTCCGCATCGCCGGCGTCTACGACGACAGCTGCGGGCTGCCCCTGCTGGCACACCAGATACAGCGCATCTACGAGCGCCGCGCACAGTCGCACCTGTTCGCCGGCAACGTCGCGAGCGGCCAGGCTGCAGTCCACCGCGACGACGCCGTCGATGCGATTACCCGCACGGTGCATCGGCGCGAGGAACTCGGCGAGACGCCGGCGCTGTTGATCGGGGAACCCGAGGTCATGAGCTACCAGGAACTGCAGAACCGGCTGGGGACGCTGCTGCACGGCGAGCAGTGGTCCACCCGTTCGGTGCCGAAGCCGCTTGCAGCCGTCGGGGCCTGGGTGCAGGAAAAGGGCGAGAAGGTCGTGCCGGATGCCATTGACCAGGGCCGCGAGCCGTTCATCAAGCCGTTCATGATCCCGCTGGCCGACGATCACTACGAGCTCGACGTCGATCTCGCGCGCAAAAAGCTGGGATGGGAGCCGCGCCACAGGTTGCGCGAGAAGCTGCCGGATCTGGTGGAGGCTCTGAAAAAGGACCCCGAGCAGTGGTACCGGGCCAACAAGCTGCCGCTGCCCGAGTGGCTGGCGGCCGACGAGGTGCAGGAAGAGGACGTCGAAAGGCTGCGTGAGGAGTACAGCCGCCTGCGGCGCCGGGAACACCGCAGCAATCTCTGGGCGCACTTCAGCACCATCGGCATCGGGGCGTGGCTCATCACCAGTCCGCCGATCCTGGGTTACGAGTCCAGCGCCATGGCGGCCAGCGACGTCGTTGCCGGATTGCTCGTCCTGGTATTCGGGGCACTTTCCCTCTCATGGCATCTGGCCTGGGCCAGGCTGCTGTCCGGGGCGACGGGCATTTACCTGCTCTTCGCACCGCTCATCTTCTGGGCACCGAGCGCCTCGGCGTACCTGAACGACACGGTGTCCGGTGCGCTGGTCATTGCGTTCTCCATGCTGGTGCGGCCGCCGGTGGGCGTGAACTTCGTCGCCCGGATGTCCGGGCCGGATATCCCGGCGGGCTGGGACTACAGCCCGTCCACGTGGACGCAGCGCCTGCCCATCGTCGCGCTCGCGATCATCGGCCTGCTCGTATCCCGCTACCTCACCGCCTACCAGCTCGGCCACCTCGATTCGGCCTGGGACCCGTTCTTCGGCGCAGGTACCGAGCGGATCATCACCTCCGACGTATCGAGGGCGTGGCCGGTCCCCGATGCGGGGGTGGGCGCCGTCACCTACATGCTCGAGATCCTGACGGGCCTGATCGGCAGTCGCAGGCGCTGGCGCACGATGCCGTGGGTCGTACTCCTGTTCGGCTTCATGATCGTGCCGCTCGGTGCCGTCAGCATCTTCTTCATCGTCATACAGCCGATCGTGATCGGTACCTGGTGCACGCTCTGCCTGGTCGCCGCCGCCGCCATGGTCGTGCAGATACCGTATTCGCTCGACGAGCTGCTGGCGAGCGGCCAGTTCCTGCTGCAGAGGCGCCGACGAGGACAGGCCGTGTGGCCGATTCTGCTGCATGGCGACACTGCCGGCGGCGGCAGGAAGGAGGACCCGGACGATTTCGAGCAGAGCGCGCGGAGCATCAACCGGGACATGTGGACCGGCGGCGTCGGCCTGCCCTGGACGCTGGCGATCAGCATCGCGATCGGCGTCTGGCTCATGTGCACGCGGCTGATATTCGGCACCGAGGCCCCCATGGCCCACAGCGACCACCTGATCGGCGCGCTGGTGGTCACGGCCTCGGCGATCGCGCTCGCCGAGATCGCCCGTCCCGTGCGCTTCCTCAACATCCTGTTCGGCATCGCCCTGATCGCGGCGCCGTGGATGTTCGACGGCGGGAGCGTGCTCGCCGACTGGTCGGGTGTCCTCGCAGGCGTCGCGCTGATACTGCTCGCGCTGCCGAGGGGCAGGATCGCCAATCGCTATGGCAGCTGGGACCGGTTCCTGCGCTGACGCCAGTGCATCGACCCGCCGCGCGCAGCCACGCCTCTGTCCCGGCAGGGGTAACGGCAGGCAGCTCGTGCCCGCGAAGCGGCTTCAGCCGCCCTCGTCCATCAGCTCGTCTGCGATTTCCTCGGTGATGGGATGGAACATCCCCAGTCCGCAGGATGCACCCGGCGAGAAGCCGAAGCCCCAGTCCTCGAGGACCGTGATGACATCGACGTTGCACAGGCGTCCCACCGAGGTGCGATACATGAGCGTGTCGTTGCGCCGCAAGCCGGGGCAACTGTGGGGCAGGTCGTTCCGGTAAACGTCGCCCCCGCGCATGCGGAACACGAGGGTCTGGTTGTTGACGATGTCGATGCCGTCGATATCGACCACCCGCAGACACTGGACAGCGGACATGTCCCGCTCTCCATCATCCTGGGCGCGTCCTTCGTCGGCGGCAGCGATGAGACCCAGCGCCACTGCAAGGAGTCCTGCTATGCGGTAATCCATCTTCGGTGCTCCTCCTGCACGATTGCTGAGAAGAATTTGCAAAGTCCCTGTAACCGTTACGGACGTTCGGGGGCCGCTCAGTCGTGATCGGGCGCACGTCCTTCGAGCTTGTCCGGGTCGATGGATGCGGCGACCGGAGCCTCGCGCCATCGGCCCTGCTGATCTTTTTCGAATTCCCCCTCGACTGCAAGCATGCCGGCGTTGTGGGCCAGCCTGGCAAGCTCCTGTTCACCGGTGACACCGCCCATATGGCACCTCGCCCAGGTCTCACGGTACTTCGCAAGGTACAGGCGCTGTGCGCGCTCCGGCAGCTCCTCCCTCAGCGATCGCGGCAAGTCCTCGAGCCTCTCATAGCGTTTCATGCAGCGCGCATCCTCCTCCGGGCGGCGTTCCCGCCGGTCGTGGGATCCTGACCTCGAGGATGCAAGCGCCGTGCCACCGGCTGGCACGGCGCTTGCATCCGCTGGAGAGTCGTTGTGGAAGGAGGCGAGCTCATGAACGGTGAGGACTTGCGGCAATTCGTCAGCATCTTGAGGACCTTCGAGCACGCCATGCTGGTGACGGAGCGCGGGAGCGAGTTGCGGTCGCGTCCCATGGCGATCGCCGAGCGGACGGACGACGGGCGGGTGTGGTTCATCACCGACGTCGAGAGCGCGAAGCTGGACGAAATGACCGACAAACCGCAGGTGAATCTCGCCATGCAGCAGGACTCGCGGTTCCTCTCGGTCTCCGGCACGGCACGCGTGACGCGTGACGCCGCCAAAATAGACGAGCTGTGGAACGACCTGCACAGTGTGTGGTATCCGGAAGGCCGCAACGACCCGACCCTGGTCTTGCTCGAGATCGTCCCGACCTACGTCGAGTACTGGGACCGCTCGGGCGTGGAGGCAATCAAGTTCATGTTCGAAACCGCCAGGAGCGCCATTACCGGGGAGACAATGAGCGAGGACGCGGGCGTCCACGGGAAGGTCGATTTCCCGAAGTAACGTGGGCGGTCACGGCTGCTTCTCCGACTCCGAGCGGAAGCCGTCCGGCTTGACCACCACCAGGTCGCAGGCGACATCGTCGAGTATCGCCTCCGCAGTGTTGCCGATGAGCAACCGTTCCATTCGACTCCGCGAAACCGCGCCGGCGACGACGATGTCGATGTCGTGGTCGTCGACCAGTTCCTGCAGCGCGCTGCTCGCGTCGCCGGCCACCAGATGCACGCGCTCGTCGGGAATGCCGGCCGGTTTCGCGAGCTCACGAACCTGCTGCTCACGCTGCGACCGCAGCTCCTCGATGATCTCGCCGCCCATCCGGAGGACCGGCATCGCGACGTGATGGCTGGCCGTCGCGACGGGCGCGACGGCCGCACTCGGACTGTAGGCATGGAAGAGATGCAAAGTGCCGCCGAAAAGGCCGCGGATGTCTTCGGCCGTGCTGATGAGCTTGCGGTCCAGGCCGGCCTTCCTGTCCGACGGATGGGCAGGGTCCACCGCCACGACGATCCCCGGTTCGCGGTCCCCGAGATCCAGCGCCTTCTTGACCAGCCACAGCGGCTGCCGCGCGCGGCGCACGAGCTCCCAGTCGGTGGCGCCGAGCAGCACGCGATCCAGCCGCGACCGTTTCCTCGCGGCCCGCACTATCACGTCCGCCTGCATTTCGTCCGCTCTGGAAAGGATCGCCTCGTAGCGCGGCGAATGCCATTCGACCCGCGTCTCCGTGTCGATGCCCTGCTCACGCAGCGGTCCGGCACGTCCCTTCAGCCAGTCCCTGAGCTCCTGCATGTAGTGGTCCCTCGCGGCCTTCATCGTGTCGTCGTGAAAGAACACGCCGCCGGTGAGGGGCTCGAGGTAATCACAGAGATAGAGCGTGACGGATGCACCGCTTGCCACCGCAAGCTGGGCTGCGCGGTCTATGGCAGGCTGATCATCCGCCTTCGGGTGGATGTCGGCAAGCAGGGTTCCGATCGGCGTCATAATCCCTCCGCGCAGTTCCGGATGGTGGCGACTGCTCCGTTCGACGGCCGGATCAGCCGCTTTCCTTGTATTGTTTCAGGCGGTTGTACAGCGTTTTCAGGCTGATGCCGAGAACGTCCGCCGTCTTGCGTTTGTCGCCCTCGTAGTGTTCCAGCGTCGACAGGATCGCGCGCCGCTCGATTTCCGCGAGCGAGGTCCCGACGTTCAGGCGAACGTAGTCACCATCGCCCGGGCTCCTCGACGTGACGCGGCCGGGCAGATCCTCGAGTCGGATTTCGCTGCCGGCCAGCAGATGGCTGTGCAACACCGCGCTCCTGAGCTCCGCGACGTTCCCGGGCCACTCGTAGCGCTTCAGCGCCTCGCGGGCCGCCTGACTGAACCACTTCTTGCGGTCCGTCTCGGCGTTGCACGCGTGCAGGAAATGTTCCGCGAGCAGCAGCACGTCATCGCCGCGCTCGCGCAGCGCAGGCACCCGGATCGGAAGCTGGGCCAGGCGATAATAGAGGTCCTCCCGCAACCTGCCGTGGCCGATCGCTTCTTCCGGGTCGAGATTCGCTGCAGAAACGATGCGCGCATCGACCGCGATCGCCTTCCCGCCGCCCGGGGGCCGCATCTCGCTGGACTCCAGCACCCGCAGCAGTCTGGCTTGCAGACCTGCGTTCATCTCGGTGATCTCGTCCAGGAACAGCGTGCCGCCGGCGGCGCGCTGGAAATAGCCGCGGTGATCACGCGTGGCGCCGTTGAAGCTGCCTTTCCTGTGGCCGAACAGCTCGCTCTCCAGCAGTTCCGGCGCCAGAGCGCTGCAGTTGAGCGCCACGAATTCGCCGCGGGACCGGGCGCTCAGCCTGTGGATCGCGCGTGCCAC
>CAZTAE010000107.1:5776-7223 GCA_964611535.1 uncultured Woeseiaceae bacterium | reverse complement strand
TTGAGAGCGTGTGCCGCCGGCGCGGCGCTGTTACTGGCGGCGACGCAGGCACAGGGGCAGGCGACGAATGGCCCACCGGCCCTTGCACTGGACGACTGCCGCATCAGCGCCGGCCCCGGCTTTCCCGGCATCAAGGCCCGCTGCGGCACGCTCGAGCGTCCCCTCGACCCGCCGAACCCGGATGCCGGCACGCTGCATCTCGCGGTCGCGGTCGTGCCCGCGCTCAGCCTCGAGCCCCGGCCCGATCCGTTCGTGCCCATCGCCGGCGGACCGGGCCAGTCCGCGATCGAGTTCTACGCCGGCTACAGCCAGGCGTTCGAGCACATCCGCCGCGACCGCGACATCGTGCTCCTCGACCAGCGCGGCACCGGCGAATCCGCGCCGCTCGACTGCGGCAGCGACGAGGACATCCTGGCCGGCCGGATGTCGGTGGAGGAGATCGCCGCCGCGGCGCGGGAATGCCTCGAGGAATTGCCGCACGACCCGCGGTACTTCACGACCAGCGTCGCGGTGACGGATCTCGACGCACTGCGGCGGGCGCTGGGTGCACCGGCCTACAACCTCTACGGTATTTCCTACGGCACCCGCGTTGCCCAGCACTACGCGCGCCGCTATCCCGGCGCCACCCGCACCGTCGTCCTGGACGGCGTGGTGCCGCCACAGCTCGCGCTCGGCCCCGGCATCGCCATCGAGGCGCAGGCGGCGCTGGAGGGCATTTTCGCGCGCTGCGCCGAAAGCCCGCCCTGCGCCGGCCGCTTTCCGGACATCGACACCCGTTTCGCGGAGCTCAGTACCCGGCTGCGCAACGGGCCGGTCGAGGTCGAGCTTCCCGACCCGGTGACGGCGAGGCAGGAGACACTCGCCTTCGGGCACGACGAGCTCGCCGGCGCGCTGCGCATTCTGAGCTACCACCCGAACACCGTCGCGCTGGTCCCGTTGCTCGTCGACGAGGCGGCGGCCGGCAACTACGCGCCGCTCGCCGCGCAATTCGTGATGGCCGCCCGCTCGCTGGCCGACTCACTCCACATCGGCATGCACAATGCCGTCGTCTGCACGGAGGACGCGCCCTTCTTCGACCGCGCCATCGACCGCACTGCCCTCGACGCCACCTACATGGGCACGATGCAGATCGATGCGCTGCAGGCGACCTGCTCCGCGTGGCCGCCGGGCGTCCTCGACGACGACCTGGCCTCGCCCCTCGACACCGACGCGCCCGTTCTGCTGCTCTCCGGCGACGCCGACCCGATCACGCCGCCGGAGTTCGCGGAGCTCGCGGCGACGGAGCTGGATTCGAGCCTGCACCTCGTCGGCATCGGCCAGGGACACGGCCAGGCCGGGCGCACCTGTATCCCGGAGATCATGGCCGAATTCGTGGAAACGGCGAGCGTCGAGGACCTGGACGAGGGCTGCCTCGAGGAGCGGCAGTTCACCATGCCGTTCTTCCTGG
>CAZTAE010000107.1:0-5676 GCA_964611535.1 uncultured Woeseiaceae bacterium | reverse complement strand
GACCTGGACGAGGGCTGCCTCGAGGAGCGGCAGTTCACCATGCCGTTCTTCCTGGACTTCACGGGGCCCCAGCCATGATCCGCGTGCAGGGGCTCTCCAAATCCTTCGGCGACGTGCAGGCGGTGAAGGACGTGGGTTTCGAGGCGAGAGACGGCTGCGTCACGGGTCTGCTCGGCCCCAACGGCGCGGGCAAATCGACGACGCTCCGCATCCTCTACACCGTCATGAAACCCGATGCGGGCACGGCGATGGTCGACGGCGCGGACGTCGTTTCCGAGAGTCTCGAGGCGCGACGCCGCATCGGCACGCTGCCGCACGGCTCCGGCCTCTATCCGCACCTGACGGCGCGCGAGAACATTGCCTACTACGCCCGCCTCTACGGCGTGCCGAAGGAGGCCGTCGACGGGAAAGTGGACAGGGTGATCGATCAGCTCGAGATCGGGGATTTCGCGGACCGCCGCACGAAGGGCTTTTCGCAGGGGCAGCGCACCAAGGTCGCGCTGGCGAGAGCGCTGGTGCACGAGCCGAAGAACGTCATTCTCGATGAGCCGAGCAACGGTCTCGATGTCATGGCGACGCGGTCCCTGCGGGAACTGATCCGGCAGCTCAGGGCGCAGGGGAAGTGCGTGCTCTTCTCGAGCCACGTGATGCAGGAAGTCGCCGCGCTCTGCGACGAGATCGTCATCATCGCCGGCGGCCAGGTCGCACTGGATGCGAGCCCCGAGGGAATCCGCAGCGCAACCGGCTGCGACGACCTCGAGGAGGCGTTCGTCAAGGCCATCGGCAGGGTGCCGCGCTGATGGCCGGCACGCTCGGCATTGTCTTCCGCAAGGAGGTGCTCGACAACTTCCGCGACCGCCGCACGCTCTTCTCCGCGCTCCTGCTGGGGCCTTTGTTCGGGCCGCTTTTCTTCGCCTTCATGATCAGCCTGACCCTGAAGCAGAGCCTCTCCGACGCCGGCGAGCCGCTGGGCTTGCCGGTGCTCGGCACCGAGCACGCGCCGAACCTCGTCCAGTACCTGAGGAGCCGCAACATCGACGTCACGCGGGCGCCGGCGGACCGCGCCGCGGCAATGGCCGCCGTGGAGGACGGGACGCACGACGTGGTGGTCGTGATTCCGGCAACGTTCGGCAGCGAGCTGGTCGAAGGCACGCCCGCGATGATCGAGGTGATCACGGACCAGGCGAACCGGCAGGCCGAGGGCGAGTCGCGGCGGGCCGTGCAGGCGCTGAACGCTTACGGTCAGGAACTCGCGGCGATGCGGCTGTCGGCGCGCGGCGTCAGTCCGCAGGTGGTGCGGCCGCTCAACGTGGACGTCGTGGACGTGTCGACGCCCACCGGCCGCTCCGCGATCCTGCTCGGCATGCTGAGCTACTTCTTTCTGTTCGCGTTGCTGACGGGCGGCATGAACCTCGCCATCGACACGACGGCCGGCGAGCGCGAACGGGGGTCACTGGAGCCCCTGCTCTGCCTGCCCGTGACCCGGGGCCGCCTGATCATGGGCAAGATATTCGCCGCCTGCCTGTTCATGTCCCTGTCGCTCGCCATCAGCCTCGTTTCCTTCCACGTGACGCTCAGGTTCGTGCCGCTGGAGAAACTCGGCATGACGCCGAACTTCGGACCTGACGTGATCCTGAGCGCGTGGCTCCTGTTGCTGCCCTTCACGCTGCTCGGCGCATCCCTCATGACGCTCGTCGCCTCGTTCACCAAGAGCTACAAGGAGGCGCAGACCTGGGTCAGCTTCGTCCTGCTGGCGCCGACCGTGCCGATACTGATCGTCAGCATCCTGATGGTGCGTCCGACCACGGCGCTGATGCTGATACCGAGCCTGAGCCAGCACCTGCTCCTCGTGGGGCTCATCAAGAACGAGCCGCTCGACTGGCTGCACGTGGCCGTCTCCGTCAGCGGGACGCTCGCCGCGGGCGCCCTGCTGGCCTTCATCTGCGCGCGCCTCTACCGGCGCGAGGGGCTGCTCGGCTAGCCAGGCAGAAGCCGACGCATAAAAAAACGGCCCCGCCGGAGCGGAGCCGTCACTTCCTGCACGGAGGGTGCGGATTACTGGCCGAAGGACATGCGTCCCGTCAGCTGGTACATGCTGGCGTCGTCGTCCCAGTCGCCCGAAAGCCCGGCCGCAAAGGCGTCCGAGAAGTGGTACAGGAACCCTGCCCCAAGCGAAGTGTCTCCACTGCCGCTCCCGAGGTCGACGTAGGTAATGTCGCCGTTCAGCTCGAACTGCGGCGTTACCATCCCGCGCAGACCGACGCCGGCACCGTAGCCGTCCTCATCCGCGGAACCGAGTCCGGAGACGTCGACCTCGGCCGAGACGTAAGCGAGGCGCGCAATCACGTCCACGACGTCCGAGATGGGCGTGTTGAAGCCCACGCCGACGTCGAACTGGCTGACGTCCACGCCGAAGTCGAGGTCGGCCTTCTGGTACTCCCCGAAGACGTGAAAGCGGTCGCTGACCGCGAACGACCCGCCGATCCCGAAGCCGTCGCCGTCGACGCCGAGATCATCGAAGTCGATCGTGCCGTAATAGCCTTCCACATAGTTGTAATCGAACGTCTGGGCGAAACCTGCCCCGGACACGCCGAGCAGGACGACCAGTAGAAGCGTGCGTGACATCGCTAACTCCTTAAGTTGCAAAGCAACTGCCCAAGGGAGGCGTGAGTAGGCCGGATTGCGGCGGGAAAGAAACGGACCCTTTTCACAATACGAGGAGGACGTATGTGGTTTTTTCCACACACTTGAGCGCTGCCGGCACGGCCCCGGGCAGCGGAGGCAGCCGGCACCCGCCGGCTACTTGCCGATGCAGAATTCCGAGAAGATGCGGCCCAGCAGGTCGTCGCTGGTGACGGCGCCGGTGATTTCCCCCAGGGCCTGCTGCGCGAGCTTCAGCTCCTCGGCCAGGAGCTCACCGGCACCCGCGTCCTCCAGCGCCGCGCGGCCGGCCGCGAAGTGCTCCCGGGCACGCGCGAGGGCCTCGACGTGCCGCCGGCGGGCGGTGAAGGCGCCCTCCCCCAGGTCGCGGTAGCCGGCCAGCTCGCGGATCACGGCCCGCAACGCGTCCGTCCCCGCAGCGGTCTTCGCGGACAATGCGACCATCGGCGGGTCTTCCTGCAACCGGCCCGCGGGCTCGCCCGTCAGGTCGATCTTGTTCCTGACGGTGACGACCGGCAGGCCGGCCGGCAGTCCGGCATCCACGCCCCCGGAGCCTGCGGCATCGGTCGCGTCCTCGATCCAGAGGGCGGCGTCGGCGACCGCCAGTGCCTCGCGGGCACGCCGTATCCCCTCTGCTTCGATGCGGTCGGGATCCTCACGCAACCCCGCGGTATCGACCAGTTCCACGAGCAGGCCGTCCAGGTCGATCTGCTCCCGCAGGATGTCCCGGGTGGTACCGGCAACCTCGGTCACGATGGCCGCCTCCTGCCCACTCAGCAGATTCAGCAAACTGGACTTGCCCGCGTTCGGCGGGCCGGCGATCACCAGCCGATAGCCGTCGCGCAGGACGCGGCCGGCCCGGGCCCGGTCCGCCAGCGAGTCGAAAGCACGGGCGCAGTCTGCGATCCGTTGCCGGAGCGCCTCGTCGGCGAGGAAGTCGATTTCCTCCTCGGGAAAGTCGATGGCGGCCTCGACGTGCATGCGCAGCTGCGTGAGCCTTTCCGCGAGATCGGCGACCGCGTGCGAGAAGGCGCCCGAGAGCGAGCGGAGTGCAGCCCGGGCCGCCTGCGAAGAACCGCTGGCGACGAGATCGGCGATGGCCTCGGCCTGCGCCAGATCGAGCTTGTCGTTCAGGAACGCCCGCTGCGAGAACTCGCCGGGCCCTGCGCGGCGGGCGCCGCAGCCGATGGCAGCCTCGACGATGCCGGCAACGGGCACCGGGCCGCCGTGACCCTGCAGCTCGAGGACATGCTCGCCGGTAAAGGAATGCGGGGCCGGGTAATAGAGGGCGATGCCCTGGTCCAGCGGGTTGCCGCGCCGGTCCCGGAACGTCGCGAGGATCGCGCGGCGCGGTGGCGGCAGCCTCCCGAGCATGGTGGCGGCGATGCCGGGAACGTCGGGTCCGGAGATTCTCACGACGGCGATGCCGCCGGTTCCGGGCGGCGTGGCGGCCGAGACGATCGTGTCCGGCGCGTAGGTCGGGGCGTGGCTCATCCGGCGGTCGGTGGCGGTTCGGACTGCGGCGGGTTGAGAGCAGGAATAGGCATGCGTGCCGGCCGCCGCGTCAGGAATCGCCGCCCTTGTCCCCGCCTTCCTTGTCGGCGGCCGCTTGTTTGCGGCTGTTCTTCCTGCGTCCCGATTTGCCCTTCCTGCTCTGTTCGCCGACCACGCGGTTGATGTGCCACTGCTGCGCAATCGACAGCACGGTGTTCGTCACCCAGTAGAGCACGAGCCCGGACGGGAAGAACGCGAAGAACGCGGTGAAGACGACCGGCATGATCTGCATCACCTTCGCCTGCATCGGATCCGCGGGCGCCGGATTCAGTTTCTGCTGAAAGAACATCGCCGCGCCCATGATGAGCGGCAGGATGAAGTAGGGGTCTCTCGACGACAGGTCGGTGATCCAGAGCGCGAAAGGCGCCTGCCGCATCTCGACGCTTTCCAGCAGCACCCAGTAGAAGGCCAGGAAGAACGGCATCTGGATCAGGATGGGCAGGCAACCGGCAGCCGGATTTACCTTCTCGCGCTTGTACAGCTCCATCATCGCCTGGCTCAGCTGCTGGCGATCGTCCTTGTAACGTTCCTGGAGCGCCTTCATGCGCGGCTGGATCTCGCGCATCTTCGCCATCGACCGGCCGCTCGCTTCCGTCAGCTTGTAGAAGACGAGCTTGATCAGGATGGTGACGATGATGATGGACCAGCCCCAGTTGCCGACGAAATCGTGCACCTTGTCCAGCAGCCAGAACAGCGGCTCCGAAATGATCGTCAGCCAGCCGTAGTCGACGGTGAGCTTCAAGGCCGGCGTCACCGCCTCCAGTTGCGACTGCAGTTTCGGACCGACGAACAGCGTCGTCTCGAAGGTCTGCGCCGCGCCGGTAGCGACCGTTTGCGCCGTGCCGATGGCGCTGCCGGTGGCGACGTTGTCGCGAACGTCGACGCTGTAGCGTTGCTCCGTCGCAGCGGGCGGAACGAACGCGTTCAGGAAGTGGTGCTGGATATAGGCATACCAGCCGTCGTCCGTGGCAATCCGGAACGGCCCGTCCGAAAGGAGATCGTCGCGGTCGAGCTTGGTCGAGCGTTCACCGTCGTAGATCAACGGACCGTCGAAGGAGTAGGAATCGACGTCGAACATCGAGCGGTCCTGCGGAAACGAGCGCCGCTGGATCTGTGCGTAGGGGGCCCCGCGCCACGCCTCGCCGCTGCCGTTGCGCAGCGTCTGTTCCACGTCGATGATGTAACTGCCCCGCCTGAAGTGAAACTGCTTCGCAACTTCGATGCCGCGACCGTCGTCCCACGTGAACGTCACGGTGAGCTCGTCGCGACCGCCGAGGGAATGGCTCCTCGCGTCGCTGGCGAATTCCGCCAGGTGGTTCGGCTCGGGGCCTTCGCCCGCGCTGCGCAGTCCCGTCTGGATCAGGCCGAGCTCGCCGGGCACGGGGCTCAGCAGTTCCACCAGGACGTCCGGCTGATCCTTGGCGACCGGGTAATTCAGCAGCACCGCGCGCTGCAGGGTCC
>CAZTAE010000106.1:0-7225 GCA_964611535.1 uncultured Woeseiaceae bacterium | reverse complement strand
CGGTGGCTGTACCGCGACGCGCTGCTTCGCGCCCTGCTCATCATGGGAGTCAGCGCGGGTCTGGCGATCTACCTCGCCCGGTTCGCGGCGTTGCCTTTCAGCGGGCTGCGGGGCTTGTCGGCGCTCGATCAGTTTCCCACTGAAGTCCGGGTGGACGCGATCGCCGTGCTGGCGACGATCACCACCTCACTCGCTGCCGCGGTGGTCATCGCGGCGGGTTCCGTCTGGCTGCAGCGGAGCGGCGACGTGCGGGAGGCGCTGGCCGGCGGCAGCAAGGGGCTTCTCGGCGCGGGCCGAACCCCGATGATGAGCACGATGGCGGTCGTGCAGATCGCCATGACGCTGGTGTTGCTGCTCGGTGCCGCCATGGTGGGCGGCACTTATCATCACTTGATGAACCGGGATCGGGGGTTCGACGACCGGAATCTGCTGCTCGTGAATGTGAGCTTTGCCGCGGAGCGCTATCCGGACGCGGCATCCAGGGAGCGCTTCCTCGAGGGGGCGCTTGCCCGGCTCGAAGCCATTCCCGGCGTTCTTCGGGCAAGTTCGGCGACCACGACGCCGGCGCTGGCGGGTTCGTGGGGTGCCGTGTTCGTCGTCGAGGGCCAGCCGCCCCCGGAGCCGCGCGGCTATCACATCACGAGTCACCGCTTCATTTCCGATGACTACTTCGAAGTCCTGGGCATCCCGCTTCTCGACGGCCGCCCGTTCGACAGTCGCGACCATCGCGACGGCGTTCATTCCGTCATGGTCAGCCGGGAGTTTGCCGCGCGGTTCTGGCCCGGCGAGCGTGCCGTGGGAAAACGCGTCAAACGGGGCGATGCCGACGCGGATCGTCCCTGGATGACGATCGTCGGCGTCGTCGAGGACGTGGTCGAGGCCGGAGAGTCGACCCTCTGGGACAAGCAGCTGCAGTGGTACCTGCCGACGAGCCTTGGAACGGCCAGCGATTTCGCCGATACCTTCCTGCTCATTCGAACGGGGGGCGACGTGCCGGGTGTGAATCAGGCAGTCCGACAGGCCATCTGGTCAGTGGATCCGCTGCTGGGGATAGAAGAGGCCGCACCGATGAGGTCTGCCATGGCGGAAACCTTCGAGCGGGAGCAATACACCTCCATGCTGTTCGGCATTTTCGGTGCGGTGAGCTTTGTTATCGCGACGGTCGGCCTCTACGGCTTTCTGGCCTTCCGTACGGCAATGCGCGACTCTGAATTCGGCATCCGGATGGCGCTGGGCGCACGGCCCCGGCAGGTGCGCCTGGGGGTGCTGTTGGAGTCCGCCAAACTCTTCGCCTTCAGCCTGTTGATCTCACTACCCCTGGGCTATCTGCTCGTCAGCGGCGTGAAGTCCAGCCTTTACGGGGTGGAATCCGCCGGAGCGATCGAGCTGCTCGGCATCGGCGTGCTGCTGCTGGCCACCTGCCTCTCGGCTTCGCTCATCCCTGCATCACGAGCAGCGCGGGCCGAACCAATGGATGTCTTACGTTCGGAGTGATCGGTGTCCTGCGGCTGATCGTTCACGCCTCCTTCCGGGCCAGTGCGGCTGCTCTATGGATCGCCCTTCGTATCCGGTGATACGTGCCGCAGCGGCAGATATTCGTAAGGTCTGAGTCAATGTCGTCATCCGTCGGTTGCGGGTTGCGTTGGAGGAAGTCCGCGACTGCCATGATCTGGCCCGCCTGGCAGTAGCCGCACTGCGGTACGTTTTCCTCGATCCAGGCTCGCTGCACCGGATGAAGCCCGGCGCGACCTGCCAATCCTTCGATCGTGGTGAGCTCGGCGCCGTCGACGGCGCCCATTGGCGTCACGCAGGAGCGTCGTGCCGTGCCATTCAGGTGCACGGTGCAGGCGCCGCACTGGCCGATGCCGCAGCCGAATTTTGCGCCTCTGAGCTTCAGCTCGTCCCGGAGATACCACAGCAGCGGCATCTGCTCGTCGCCCGTGAATTCGCGGGGCGTACCGTTGACCTTCAATCTGATCATGAGATTCCTCTATACGGACAGGTGTCTGGCTATGGGCAGCTCGCGGATGCGGAGTCCGCTCGCGTCGAAAATGGCATTGCAGACCGCCGGCGCCACCGGCGGCAGGGGCGGTTCGCCCAGGCCTCGCGGTTCGTCGTCGCTGTCGATGAACCGTACCTCGATGCCCGGGACGTGATGCATCCTGCAGATCGGGTAGTCGTTGAAATTGGCCTGCTGCACCGTACCGTCCCGGACCGTAATCTCGCCCATCAGTGCGGCGCTCAGACCCTCGATGACGCCGCCCTCGACCTGCGCTCTCGCGCCGTCCGGATTGACGATCAGCCCGCAATCGAGGACGGCGACGATGCGCTCGACGTTGAGCTTGCGATCGGTGACGGATACCTCGGCGACCTCGGCAACCCAGCTTCCCTGGTTGTAGCTCGCGGCGATGCCGCGTCCGCGTCCCTTCTCCATGCGGCTGCCCCAGCCGGAAACCCGGGCCGCTTCCTCCACCACGCGCAGGAGGCGCGAGGCGTCGAACCGGAAGTCCTCGCGCACCTGGACGTATTGGCGGTCACCGATCAATTGCCGAAGAACCGCGACCGGGTCGGCGCCGGCCTTGCGGGCCAGCTCGTCGATGACGCTGGCGAAAACGAATACGTTCGCCGAGTGGTCCACCGCCCGCCATTGTCCCAGCGGTATGCGCGAGGGCACGGGTACGTACTCGTAGTGCAGGTCCGGAACGAAACCGGCCGGGAATTCGTAGTTGCTGATCTCGGCGGGCGTGCCCTCGCGCTCCAGGTACGTCGCACGCGAATGATTGGCGAGTTTGTGATGCCAGGCCGAGATCCTGCCGTTCCCGTCCATGCCGGCCCTGACATGATGCAAGCCGGAGGGCCGGAAGTAGTCGTGCCGGATGTCGTCTTCGCGGCTCCAGACGACTTTCACCGGCCGCTGCATCTGTTGCGACAGGATGGCGGCGTCGACCGCGAAATCGCCGTAGAAGCGGCGGCCGAAGGCGCCGCCGGAGCGCATGACCTTCACCGTGATCTGCCCCGGATCGACGTCCAGCGCCCGGGCGACGGCCGCGGCGGTGTGCCCCGGGTTCTGCGTCGGAGCCCGGATCACGATAGCGTCGTTGCCGACGTCGGCGGTACAGTTCATGGGTTCCATCGGGACGTGGGCCAGGAAGGGCAGTCGATAGATCTCGTCGACCTGGACCGCCGCCGCGCCCAAAGCCGTTTCGGCTTCACCGTCGCTGCGGACGACCTCGCCAGGCTGCGTCAGAGCCTCCTCGTAGCGCCTCATCAGCTGTGCCGAGTCATCGAGCACCTTCGGCAATTCCCATTCCACCCGCAGGCGCCGCGCGCCCTCCAGCGCGGCCCAGGTGTGCTCGGCCAGGACCGCGACCCCGGAGACGAAGTTCGGGTTGTTGGGCTGGATGATGCGGCCGCCGAAGTCCCGGTTGCGCAGCATGCGGAAACCGACGACGCCTTCGACTTTCCCGGCGTCCGCGTCGTCGAAGGAGACCGGCTGCCCGTCGCTGACCGGGCACCGCTTGACGACGGCATAGAGCATGTCCGGGAGCTCGAGGTCCAGGCTGTACACCTGCTGTCCCCGGACTATCCGGGTAAGGTCGACGTCCGGGACCGAGCGGCCGATCAGCTCGAAATCGGCCGCGGGCTTGAGCGCCGGCTGCTCCGGCACGGGCAGCGCCGCGGCGGCGTCGGCCAGCTCGCCGTAGGTCAGCGCCCGGCCCGTGCTTCGATGCACGACCCGCCCGGCAGTCGTCGTGAGCGCCGAGACCGGCACGCTCCAGCGATTGGCCGCCGCCTGCACCAGCATCTCCCTCGCGCTCGCACCCGCAAGCCGCATGGCGGTGAAGTTCAGGCGAATGCTCAGGCTGCCGCCGGAGAACTGGTTTTCCAGCGCCGGGTCCCAGTCGGCCTGCGCAATGCGGATCTCACGCCAGTCGACGTCCAGTTCCTCGGCGATGACCATCGGCAACGACGTCTTGACGCCCTGTCCCATCTCCGGATTCTGGGCAAACAGCGTGACGCTGCCGTCCGTGCCGACGTGGATCAGCGGGTGAAGGGGAACGCCGGCGCCAGCGACCTGCGCCCGCGGACGTCCTGCCGGCAGGCCGAGCAGCAGGCCGAGGCTGCTCGCCGCGGCCAATGTAACGAAGTCGCGCCGGGAGAGTTCGGCTGCCATCTCGAGACCTCGTGGGGAAGAACCAGGCGGTTGGACGGGCCCGATGGCGCAAGTTCGCGCGATGCAGCGAATCGACGGACCGCTGCAGTCAGCGGAATCAGGGCGGGAGTGGCAGACGGGTCTTCAAGGCCCTGTATCCGGCGCGGCTGACGCGGCGGCGGCCGCCGTCCTGCAGCATCACGCTCACGGCGCCGTTCCTGTCGTTGTGCAATCCGGCGATGCTGGCGACGTTGACGATCGTCGAACGGTGGATGCGGACGAACCGCGCCGGGTCCAGCTCGTTCTCGAGCTTCGCCAGGGATTGCCGAAGCAGGAAGGAGCCGGATCCGGTGTGCAGCGCCGCATAGTAGCCCTGCGCTTCGATCCAGCGGATGTCGTCGACGCAGACGACGTGCCGGGCACGCCCCTGCCGCACGACGAACCGCTTGCTGCTTGCGGCGTTCGCTTCGCCGCCGACCGGGGCGCTTGGCGCTTCGGCGCCGGGCTGTGCTCCGGGCGCCGCGGCGTCGGGGGCCTGCGGCACCCGGCGCTGGGCGACCAGGACTGCCAGGTACAGGAGCAGGTCGATCAGGAACCAGAACACGAAAAAGAAGGCGTATACGCCGAATCGCGTGTTCGGCAGGCCCTGGAGCGGGCTGACGGAGTCGCTCACCTGCCAGTACCAGACGAGATGCGAGGTAGCGACCATCAGCGCAGCCACGACGTGAACGGCGACGCTCGCGAGCGTCGCATCCCGTAGCGGATCGATCCGCTTCGTCAGGAGCCTGATGGCATAGAAGTAGCCGATCCACGGCAGCCAGACGGCGATTTGCCAGAGCAGAATGGGCAACAGTGAGGGTGTGCCGGGCCTGCTGGCGACGCGCCACGCGATCGCCCCCGCCATGACGGCCGCGAGGAGACAGACGCCGATGACGGGCTTCAGCGGAGACCACGCGAGGCCGGACGAGCGAGCGGCCGGGTCGGTGACTTTCGCGCCGGCCGGGGCGGTGGAAAAGAGAAATTTCACAGCTTTAGACGTTTAACTCATATCGGTGGCCTGCCGACGGGTTGGCCGCTAATCTGCATGCCTCGTGTGCGTCGAATCATGCAGAGCCGGGCCGGGAGAATCAATCGGTACCGTTGCCCGCGTCATCGTCACCTGGAGTAACAAATCATGTTTGCAAGAAAGTCACTGCTGGTCCTTGCCTTGTGTGCCTCCCTGATCGAGCTGGGCGCACCGGCTCGCGCTGCCGCGGAGATCATTGCCGTGATCGGTACGGGCGAGGTCGGCAGCGCGCTGGGACCGGAGTTTGCGATGCTGGGGCACACGGTAATCTACGGTTCCCGCGAGCCGGGCCGCCAGGAAGTGCGGGCGCTCGTCTCGAGAACCGGTGATGA
Source organism: uncultured Woeseiaceae bacterium (assembly GCA_964611535.1). GTDB lineage: Bacteria > Pseudomonadota > Gammaproteobacteria > Steroidobacterales > Woeseiaceae > IDS-8. The sequence continues at coordinate 1,674 of CAZTAE010000106.1, read as the reverse complement.
CGCGTCCGCGGCGACTCCCGAAGCAGCCGCCGCGGACGCCGACATCGTGGTTCTCGCCGTCCCGGGGCTGGTGGTCGAAGAAGTCACCCGCGGCCTGGGCGACCTTTCGGGAAAGATCATCATCGATCCAACCAATGCCCTCCGGCGCGGCAAGGACGGGTTGCTGGAGATGGCGGTCGAGACGTCCAACGCGGAGCTGATCCAGAACGCCGCGCCCGACGCCCGCGTCGTCAAGGCCTTCAACACGCTCAACTGGCGGCAGATGGTGGATCCGGGGACCTCGGGAGGACCCATCTCGATCCCGCTGGTCGGCGACAGCGCCGAAGCCAAGGCCACGGTCGCGAAGCTCGTCACCGGCCTGGGCCTCGAGCCGATCGACCTCGGCCCGCTCGAGCACGCCCGTCACGTCGAGGGCATGCTGATACTCTGGATCAACAGCGAAGCTGTGGGCGGCGGCTCGTTCGATTACCATTTGCGCAAGACCGGACACTAGCTGCTATTCGCCGGCAACCGGATAATCCCCGCTGGCCAGCATCTCGCGCAGGCGGTCGAGCTGCCAGTCCTGGATTCTCGCCTGACCGTGGACGTTGTAGATGCGCTCGACATCGAGACCGGAGCGGTCGAGCCAGCGGACGAACCACAGGGACAGCGGCACTGACTCCGGCAGCGGAAAAGCCTCTTCGGAGAGGGGGTAGATGAAGGACGTCAGGTACATGATCTTCTGCATCGGCAGATAGACGACGAGGAAGCCCTCCGCCTTCGGATTGCCTTCGGGCAGCTCGATCAGGTGCACGGCCATGCTCCGGTCGGCGATGACCCGCTTGCCGTCGACCGTTTCAATGCTCGCCGCGACTTCCTTCTGCTCGAGCGCATCGGGCCGGAGCGTGTGCGGTTGCCGGGCCGCGTGCTGTGCCAGTCCGGCCGCGGGCGGGGCCGCGAGCACGGTCGCGCCTTCGGCGATGAACGATCGCATGCCCCCGATGTGGTCGCTGTGGTGGTGCGTCAGAACCACGTAGCGGATCGGCTTGGCCGGCACCGTTTCCCGGATGATGCGCAGGTATTTTGCCGCCAGTGCGCTCGTGCTTTCGTTGCGTGCGATGTTGTACGGCGGGAGCTGCTGCATTTCGTACCAGCCGGTCGGTGCGTCGACGGCCAGAACGAAGTCCTCGAATTCCACGAAGAACACGTGAAACCCCGGACGCAGATTGGGCACCAGGTAGACGCCGGGCTCGATTTCACGCGCGGTTCCCGGGCGCTCGCTCCAGGGCGTGAAATCGTCATACGGGGTCAATTCTTCCGGCGGCGCGCCCACCTCGACGCCCGGCGGTGGCGAGAATGCAGCGTCGCCGGAGCCGCGGTGCACCGTCATCCGGACGTCCTTCAACAGCGCGTCGGCGAGATGCACCTGCAGGCGGCCGGGAAGCACCATACCGTCCTGCCGTGCATATTCCGACCAGCTCCAGCGAATCTCCGTATCGCCCGCCAGCTCCATGTCGAACACGGAGGCGGCTCCACGCAGCAGGCTGTTGCGGCGATCGATGTACAGGGTGAGGTGATCGCCCGCCGCCGTGACGTAGCCGACCGCCCGGACGGGCCGGCCGGCGTAGCGCAGCTCGCCCATGTCGCGCAGCGTGGCGCGACTGTGTAGCGCGTCGGCGAGCAGGAAATTCGGGA
>CAZTAE010000105.1:0-7230 GCA_964611535.1 uncultured Woeseiaceae bacterium | reverse complement strand
CCGCCCGCTCCTGATCCCCGAACCGGCACTGGAGCACCTCCGCGCAGCCAGGGACGTCGCGGCGGCAGCGGAGGCGCTGGGCCAGGCGATGATCCGCGACGCCGTGGCCATTCCCGGCGTCGCAGGCGCGTTGATCTGTCACGGAACTCCCGACGCGGCGGCGCGCGTCGCGGCGGGTGCGGTTTTCGGCACCTGAACACGGACGCGTATCGCTCCTGCATACAGCGCCGGCGCGGACAGCTATGCTTCCGTCCCTGACGAGGCCAGCTACCGAGGTTCGCAGTGCCTGCCCCGCCAAGCCCGCATGCCGTTGCCGCCATAGTCCTGACCTTGCTCGCGGTGTACCTCTTCACGCGCGAGCAATTTCGTCTCGAGTCATCGGCGCTGTTCGTCCTGATCGTCGTATCCGTCTGGTTCGAGTTGTTCACGGTCGAGTACGGCGACGAGCGCCTGCGCGGCATCCACTTAATGGCGGGCTTCGGCAACGAGGCGCTGATCACCATCATCGCGCTCATGGTGCTGACCAAGGCGCTCGAACGCACAGACGCCCTGCAACCCATCGCACACGTTCTCGCCCGCCTGTGGCGCATCCGGCCGGCGGTTGCATTTCTTGCGACGCTGCTGACGGCGGCGGTGCTCAGCATGTTCCTCAACAACACCCCCGTCGTCGCGGCGATCCTGCCGCTGCTCATCGCCGTGTCCCTGCAGGCGAAGGTCTCGCCTTCCGGAATACTGATGCCGGTGGGGTTCGCGACCATCATCGGCGGCATGGCGACGACCATCGGCACGTCGACCAATCTGCTGGTGGTGGCGATCTCCGCGGACTTCGGGCTGCGCGAGTTCGGCATGTTCGACTTCGCCGGCCCGGTCGTCGTCGTCGGGGGAATCGCGGTGCTTTACCTCTGGCTGATAGCGCCGAAGCTGCTGCCCGACCGCCGGCCGCCCCTGACGGGCGTCGAGCCGCGCATCTTCGACTCCCGGCTCCGCGTCGAGCCGCGGGGATTCGCCGACGGCAAGCCGTTGAGCGAGATCCTGGCGCGCTGCCAGGGGCTGAAAGTGCGCCGGATCGAGCGCGGCGACCTCTCGCTCATGAAACTGCCCTCGGTGCAGATCCGGGCCGGCGACCACCTGCACGTCAGCGACAGCCCCGAGAACCTGAAGGAGTTCGAGCGGCGGCTGGATGCCACGTTGCTTGCCGGCGACCCCCAGCAGCGCGGAGACGCGGAGATGCCGCTGGAAAGCGACGAGCACGTTGCGGAGGTGGTCGTCACCTCGGGCTCGCTGCTGGAGCGGAACACGCTCGATTCCACGCGGCTGCTGTCGACCTACGGCCTCGTGCCGCTGGCCCTGCACCGGCCCGCCGTGCCGCAGGGGAAAACCAGCGAGATCCTCGGCAGTGTCGTCCTGGAAGCCGGCGACGTGATTCTCGTGCAGGGATCGCCGCGGGCGCTCGAGCGCTTGCACCGGAGCGGCAGCCTCCTCGTCCTCGATGGCCGGGTCCACCTGCCGCGGACGGCGAAAGCCGGCCTGTCCCTCGTCATAGCGGCTACCGCCGTGGCGCTGGCGGCAGTCGGCCTGCTCCCGATTTCCGTCGCCGCGATTTCGGGAGCGGCGCTCATGTTACTGACCCGCTGCCTGACCTGGAGCGACGTCTTCGCCGCGCTCGACCGTCGCATCGTGATGGTCATCGTCGCGAGCCTCGCGCTCGGCCTGGCGCTGTCCGCAACGGGCGCGACCGCCTACATCGCCGGCCTCTTCGTCGCCGCGACCTTCGGCATGCCGGTGCCGATCGTGCTCGCTGGCTTCATCCTCATCATGGCGCTGCTGACGGAAGTTGCGACGAACAACGCCGTCGCCGTCATCGGCACGCCGATCGCGATCAGCATCGCGCAGCAACTCGGCGCACCGCCGGAGCCGTTCGTCATCGGTCTGCTGTACGGCGCCAACATGAGCTACCTGGTGCCCGTCGGGTACCAGACGAATCTGCTCGTGATGAGCGCGGGCGGCTATCGCTTCTCCGACTTCCCGCGCGTCGGGCTGCCACTGCAGCTGATCATGTGGCTGGGCTTGTCGTTCGCGCTCGTCGTAGTCTACGGCCTGTGAGCGGTTCGTGCCGAGCCTCCCCGGCGCCTGTCAGGGCTGCAGCAGGATCTTCATTACGCGGTGAGGGCCGGGGCCGGCCACGGCGGTAACGACTACAAAATCGCGTACCGCTTACCAGCCGCTGCAAGGATCGGCGCGGCGGCGGCAGCCGCCTCATGCCATCAGCGTCCCGCCTCGTCCTTCAGGTACCGGGCGAGCCACGCGGCCACCGTCTCGTGCCACTGGATCGAGTTCGCCGGCGAGAGCACCCAGTGGTTCTCATCCGGAAAGATCAGGAGCTTCGAGCGTATGCCCTGCCGCTGCAGCGCGGTGAACGTACCGAGCCCCTGCTCGAGCGGCACGCGGAAATCGTCGACGCCGTGGATGACCAGCATCGGTGTCCGCCATTCCGTGACATGGCGGACCGGGTTCCACCGCTCGTACGCCTCGGGATCTTCGTAATACGGCGCACCGAAATCCCACTCCGGGAACCACAGCTCCTCGGTTGCGTAGTAAAAGCTGCGCAGGTCGAAGATCCCGTCGTGATTGACGAGGCATTCAAAGCGGTCGGGCCAGTTGCCCGCGATCCAGTTGATCATGTAGCCGCCGTAGGAGGCGCCCAGCGCGCAGGCGTTGTCGGCGTCGAGCCACGGGTAACGTTCGACGGCGGCGGCCAGCCCCTTCTGCAGGTCCACGAAGGGCTTGCCGCCCCAGTCCCGGTTGATGGCGTCGGTGAAACGTTGCCCGTAGGTAATGGAACCGTGGAAGTCCACCATCACGACCGCATACCCCTGCGCCGCGTAGGTCTGCATGTTCCAGCGATAGCTCCAGCCTTCGCTGAACGTACCCTGCGGGCCCCCGTGGATCAGGAAAGCGATCGGATAGCTTCCATCCTCGTCGAACCCGACCGGGCGGACGACGTACCCGTAGACCGTGTCGTCCTCCGCGCCCGTAAAGCTGAACTGCTCGTAGCCGCCCATCTCGACGTCGCGCAGGGCGTCGGCGTTCACCGTCGTCAGGCGCGTGGGTTCGCCCTGCCCGTCCAGCGGCAGGGCGTAGAGATCGGCCGGCGACGCGAGCGACTCGAGGATATAAATGACGCTTTCCTCCGTTACCTGCAGACCGGATGCCGCCCCGCCCTCCGTCATCCGCTCGACCGAGCCGTCGGCTACGTCGATGGCGAAGATGGCGCGCGTGCCGATATCGCCGGCCGTGACGAAGAGGCGCTCGCCGTCGGCTGCGAACGCGAAGTCGCGGACGGAACGGTCCCAGCCCTCGGTGAGGTTGCGGATCTCGCCGGTTGCGAGGTCGCGGATCATGATGTCGATCTGGTCCGACTCGTAGCCCGGCCGGCGCATCGCGGTCCAGGCGAGCCGCTCGCCGTTCGGTGCCACGACGGGGTGCGTATCGACGGCTTCGTTCTCCGCGGTCAGGTTTTCCGGAGCGGAAGAGCCGTCTGCCGGGACCCGGAAAATGTCGAAGTTCGTCGACCAGGGCTCGGTCCGCCCTGCTTCGCGCAGCGCGAAGTAAAGCGTCTCGCCATCCGGCGAAAAGGCGATTTCCTCCCTGCCGCCGAAAGGCACCGACGGCACGTCCCCGTCCAGCGTGTCCGAGAGCGCGACGGGCTCTCCCCGGGCGATTCCGGCGTCCTCGAGCCTGGCCGTGAAGAGCACGGAGCGCCGGCCGTCCTCCCAGGTATCCCAGTGCCGCACGAACAGGTCGTCGTACAGCATGCCCGTCCGGCTGCTTTCTTCCCTTTCGTCCAGCCGTTCCCGCGTGCAGGCGAGCGAGCCGCAATCGGGAAAGACCTCCGCGGTGAACGCGATGTGCCGCCCGTCGGGCGCGACCAGGAGGTTCGCAACGTCGACCGGATAGTCGCTAACCTGCTCGGGTTCTCCCCCGCCGGCGTCTATTCGCCAGACCTGGCTCGAACCGGAACGGCTCGAGATGAACCAGACGTGGCGTCCGTCGGCGCTCCAGTGGGGCGTGCCGTCGTTTTCCTCGTGGTCCGTCAGGCGCCGCGGCCCGGCATCCCCGGTTTGCAGATCGAGCACCCAGACGTCGGTGCGACCTCGGTTCGCCTCCAGGTCGGTCTCGCGCAGCACATAGGCGACGGCGGCGCCATCGGGCGAGACGCGGGGCTCGGAAAGCCGCGCGAGCGTCGCGAGATCCTCGGGCGAAAGACCGCGGGCGAGCGCCGGTCCGGCCGCGAGCAGCCAGCTCGCGGCGAAGAGCAGTGATCGGATCATTTGCTGTTTTCCTGTTCGGGCGCAAGGAGCTTGTACATGACGTGGGCGTCCACCAGACCCCGGCGCGAGTGGCGGAATGCCTTCGGCAGCGTTCCCACTACGTCGAAACCGTGCTTCTTCCACAGCCGCACCGCGGCTTCGTTGGTCGAGACGACCAGGTTGTACTGCATCGCGGAGTAGCCGCGGGACAGCGCCTCCCGTTGCGAGTGGCGGCACATCGCGGAAGCCACGCCGCGACCGCGGGCGGGTTCCGCCACGATGTAGCCGCAGTTGGCGACGTGCGCACCGAGCGTGGGCTGGTTCGGCTTGATGTAATAGCTGCCGAGCGCGTCGCCGTGATCGTCGAGCGCGACGAATGTGGCCGAAGGGCGTTCCACCCAGAACCTGCGCGCCTCGGGCTCCGCGATGTCGGGGGCGATCGGCCAGGTTTCACCGGCGCGGAAAACCGGTGCGATAATCTCCCAGACGAAAGGCCAGTCTTCGGTCTCGAACGGTCGAATGCGGATCACGGGCACCTCGCGGCTGCCGGGCTCGTGGCTTCAGTATCTGGTGCGCACGTGCGCCGTGCAACCCGCGGTCGATGCGGACTCTGCGCGCTGCAGCGTCATGAAATATCCCGGCTGCCGGACCGGTCAGTCCACCTGCAGCGCCCGCAGCTCGCCGTCCATCATCATGGGGATCAGGGCGAGCCCCTCGCGGTACTCGAGGTCCGCGCTGCCCTGGTTGAGGTCAAGGAGCTGCTCTGCATCGCCCGATTCCCGGATGCGATAGAGAGCACCCGCCACCCAGTCGGTGACGAGATAGCTACCGTCGCCGGCGGCCTCGATGCCGTCGAGGTTGCCGACGGGCGTGCCGTCGCCGAGGCTTCGGATCGTCTTCCCTTCGTAATCCACCGCCTTCAGGTGGCCGAGCGTTGCGGTATCGCCGTCACCCTCGCCCCAGGCGGCGACGACGAGGCGATCGTCCTCGGCCAGAAGACCGTTCGGCTGCATCAGCGCCTCGTCCTCCAGCCACACCGAGAAGTCCCCGTCGTCGAGCACGTAGATCGCGTTGCCGCGCATGTCGGACACGAAGATGCGGCCGTCGCTGCCGGCGGTCACGTCGTTGAGGAATTGCGACCGCGGCGCCTCGTGCGTCTCCGCGACCTCGCCTGCCTCGATATCGATGACGACGAGCCGATCGATGTCCGAGACGTAGAGCCTGCCGTCGTGGACGGCCATACCCTTGGGCCCATTGAGACCGGTCACCCACTGCGCCTCGGTCACCTCGCCGTCCGTGCCGAGCCTGGAAATGTAGCCGTGCCCCGGCTCCTCGCCGCCTGCCGCACCGATATTCGAGACGTACAGCGCGTCGCGCTCCGGGTCATGGACCACCGACTCCGGCCGCTCGAAGCCTCCCGCACGCCATACCTCCCGCGGCGCATTGGCGGCCCCGCCGCCGCCGGGCGTCAGGCGCAGGACCGCGCCTTCGGCATCGTCGACCAGGACGAGCAGGGCGCCGTCCGGCGCCTCGACGATATCGCGAATCCGGCCCTCGTCGCGGAGCAGGCGCTCTTCGCCGGTCACGGTTTCGCCGTCGAGCTCGATCCGCACGACGGCGCCCGGCACGAGTGAGGAGATCAGCGCATCGCCCTGCCAATCGGCAAACATCTCGCCCTGGTAGAAGATCATGCCGCCGGGCGCGATCACGGGATCCCAGTAGTAGCGCGGCTCGACGAACTCGCCGGAATGGCGGGCGATGCCCTCGCCCACCGGGCTGCCGTCGTAGTTCTCACCATAGCTGACGACCGGCCACCCGTAGTTCGCGCCCGGCTTGATCCGGTTCAGCTCGTCGCCACCCTGGGGGCCGTGCTCGGCGACCCACAGCTCGCCGCTCTCCGGGTGGAACGCGGCGCCCTGGATGTTTCGATGGCCCAGCGACCAGATGGAGTCGACCGCGTCCTCCTGGTCCACGAAAGGGTTGTCTTCGGGTATCGAACCATCGAGATTGACGCGCACGACTTTCCCGTAGGTGGTGCCGAGGTCCTGGGCCAGCACCCGCTGATCCTCGTCGAAGTGCTCCCCCGTCGTGACGAAGGCGTCGCCCTGGCCGTCGAAGAGGATGCGCGAGCCGTAATGGTTGGTGACCCGCGACGGCGGCTCCTGCACGAAGATGTCCTCGACGTCGCCGACCTCGGACCGGTCCTCCGACAGCCGGCCCCGCGCCGCCGCGGTGCCGGAGCCGTTCTCCAGCGGCTTCGCGTAGGTCCAGTAGATCAGGCGGTCATCCTCGAAGGTCGGGCCGACGCGCACGTCGAGCAGGCCGCCCTGCCCTTCGGCGACGACTTCCGGCACGCCCTTGACCGGCTCGGATATCTCGCCGTCTTCGGAAATCACCCGCAGGCGGCCCGGGCGCTCCGTGACGAGGTAGCCGCCATCCGGCAGGACATCGATGCCCCATGGATGTTCGAGCGGCTCCGCCAGCCGCTCCACCGCAAAGATAACGCCGGAATCGGCCGCCGGCGCGCGCGTCTGCTCCGGGAAGGCAGGCTCGAACCCGGGAACGTTGGGCTCCCCCTGCTCCACCGGCTGGCCGGATTGCGCGAGGGCGGGAGGAGCAGTGGCAGCGATGGTCGCGATCAGGAAAAGTGCCGTGCAGGCGCGGGTCTTCATGGCCGTCTCCTTTACGCTGGCGTGCAGTAAGGGGACTGGCGCAGCAGCCCCTTGTTCCCCGGCCTTGCGCCAAGATCGAGCGAATCGTCAGGCGGCGCTGTCTGTCGGCTTCACGGGTGCCGCAGACCGAGCCGTCGGCTGCGATTCGCGACTGCAGCGTGGACATGCGCTCGAGGACGCGAGCGTAGTTCTACGTTCCCGTCAACCCGTCCATCGATATATCCAGGTACGACACGGTGGTCGTGTGG
>CAZTAE010000104.1:0-7261 GCA_964611535.1 uncultured Woeseiaceae bacterium | reverse complement strand
GTGCACGGAGACCATCGCCTTCTTGATGATGTCGGCGGCGGTGCCCTGCATCGGCGCATTGATGGCGCTGCGCTCGGCGTACTGGCGGCGCTGCGCATTGCGGTCGTTGATCTCGGGGAGATAGAGCCGCCGGCCGAACAGCGTTTCAACGTAGCCGTCGCGGCGCGCCTGCTCACGAGTGCCGTCCATGAACCGCTTGACGCCAGGATAGCGATCGAAATAGAGGTCGACATACTCCTGCGCCTCGCCGCGGCTGATGCCGAGCTGGCGGCCGAGGCCGAAGGCCGACATGCCGTACATGAGGCCGAAGTTGATGGCCTTGGCCGAGCGGCGGTGCTCGGAGGTGACTGCGTCGAGCGGCACGCTGAATACCTCGGCCGCGGTTGCGCGGTGGATGTCCTCCTCCGCGGCGAAGGCGGACAGCAGACCCTCGTCGCCGGAGAGGTGCGCCATGATGCGCAGCTCGATCTGCGAGTAGTCGGCGGCCAGGAGGACGTAGCCCGGCGGGGCGACGAACGCCTGGCGGATGCGGCGGCCCTCGGCCGTGCGGATCGGGATGTTCTGGAGGTTCGGGTCGGCCGAGGACAGGCGGCCGGTGGCGGCGACGGCCTGGTGGTAGCAGGTATGGACACGACCCGTTTCCGCGGAAATCTGCTGCGGCAGCTTGTCGGTGTAGGTGCTCTTGAGCTTGCTGACGCTGCGATGCTGCAGGATGACCCGGGGCAGGTCGTAGCCGATGGCGAGCTCCTGCAGGACGTCCTCGGCAGTCGACGGCTGGCCTTTCGGGGTCTTGCGCACGACCGGCAGGCCGAGCTGGCCGAACAGGATCTCCTGGAGCTGGCGCGGCGAGCCCAGGTTGAACGGTCCGCCCGCCAGGACGTGCGCCTTCGTTTCCAGCTCGGCCATCGTGGCGGCGAGCTCGCCGCTTTGCTTCTTCAGCATGTCGCGATCGAGCAGGACGCCGTTCCGCTCCATCGACAGCAGCACCGGCACGAGCGGCTGCTCTATCGTCTCGTACAGTTTCTTCAGCGATTCCGTCCGCTCGAGCTCGCCCCAGAGGTGGCGGTGCAGCCGCAGGGTCACGTCGGCGTCCTCGGCCGCATAGGGGCCGGCGAGCTCGAGGTCCACCTGGTTGAATGTGAGTTGCTTCGCCCCCTTGCCGGCGACGTCCTCGAAGCGGATCGTATCGATGCCGAGATAGTGCCCCGCCGTGGAGTTCATGTCGTGGCGGGTGGCGACGCTGTTGAGGACGTAGGACTCGAGCATGGAGTCGTACGCCATGCCTTTCAGATGGACGCCGTAACGGGCGAAGATGTGCGCGTCGTATTTGAGGTGATGCCCGACCTTCGGCTTGCGCGGATCCTCGAGGAAGTCCTTCAGCGCCGCCAGCACCCTGTCCCTCGAGAGCTGCCGCGGTGCGGCCGGGTAGTCGTGCGCGACGGGCACGTAGGCGGCCTCGCCCGGCGTCACGCAGAACGAGACGCCGACGAGCTCGGCAAAACGATAGTCGATGCTCGTGGTCTCGGTGTCGACGGCGACCAGGGACGCCTGGTCGATCTTGCGCAGCCAGGCCTCGAGGTCCTTCTCGTCGAGTACGACCTGGTAGTCGGCCTTGCCTTCCTCCCGCTCGACCGCCGCCGGTTTCTGCACGGCCGGCGCCCCGAACTGCTCGTCCAGTTGCCGGAGCAGGGAGCGCAGCTCGAAGTCGGAGTACAGCTTCCTCAGTACATCGATGTCGGGCGCCGTGCGCTTCAGCTCGTCGGCCCGGAAAGGCAGCTCCAGGTCGTGGCGGATCGTCGCCAGCTCCCGCGAGAGCCTCAGCTGCTCGAGGTGCTCGCGCAGGCTCTCGCCGACCTTCCCCGGGAGCTCGTCGGCCTTCGCGATCAGCGTGTCCACTGTGCCGTACCGGTTCAGCCATTTGGCGGCGGTTTTCGCGCCGACGCGGGGCACGCCGGGAATATTGTCCGAGGTGTCGCCGACGAGTGCGATCCAGTCGATGATCTGCTCGGGGTAGACCTCGAAGCGCTGCTTCACGCCCTCTCGGTCGAGCACCCGGCCGGTCATCGTGTTGACGAGGGTGACGTTCTCGTCCACGAGCTGCGCCATGTCCTTGTCGCTCGTCGACACCAGCACTTTCCTGCCGGCGTCGGCGCACTGGCGGCAGAGGGTGCCGATGACGTCGTCGGCTTCCACGCCTTCGACGAGCAGGAGCGGCAGCCCGAGCGCCGGCACCGCCGCGAGCAGCGGCTCCACCTGGGCGCGGAGGTCGTCCGGCATCGGCGGACGGTTCGCCTTGTACTCCTCGAAGAGCGTGTCCCGGAAGGTCCTGCCCGGGGCGTCGAAGACGACGGCGAAGTGCTCCGTCGGTTCGTCCTTGAGCAGCTTGTTCAGCATGTTGAGGACGCCGAGCAGCGCGCCCGTCGGCGCACCCTTCGACGACGTGAGCTTCGGCAGGGCGTGGTACGCGCGGTAGAGGTAGGACGAGCCGTCGACGAGGACGAGCGTTGCATCGGTCATGGATCTTGCCGCCGGGCAGGGTGGAGTCGTGAAGGCATCAGCTGGGGACTTCCACCGGCTCTTCGTCCTCGCGCTCTGCCTCCTCGTCGTCGAGGTCATCCGGCAGCACGATCTCGGTTTCTGCTTCGCTGCGGTCCCCCGGCAGGTAGAGCGGGCCCTTCTGCCCGCAGGCGGCGAGCAGCGGCAGCAGGCAGAGCGCGGCGACAGCCGCGAAGACTCCTGTGAGAGAACGGCTGGCGTATGTCATGAACAGGTCGGTGAGAACGAACGAGGCTCGAATGGTATCGCAAGCCGGCCGGCGGCCGAACCACAGTTTCCGGTCAAAGGTCTTTCGCGATGCGTCGATAGGCTTCGCGGAACGGGATGTCTTCCCGGGTCACGAGCTCGTTCGCGCGTTGCGTAGCGTCGAGGTCCGGCGACCGGCGGATGTTGTCCGGCAGGAAGGCGAGGCCGGACAGCACGAAGGCCACGATGTCGATGCTCTCGGTCGCGAGGTCGATGGAACGAAAGAGCGGCGGCTTCAGCCGCTGCAGGTCGCGCTGGTAGCCGGACGGCAGCTTCATCGTGATCATGAGGCCCTCGTCGAGGCAGGCTATGGCGGTTGCCGACGCGGCGCGCACGAGCTCCAGCACGTCCGGATTGCGCTTCTGCGGCATGATGGACGAACCTGTGGTCGCTTCCGGCGGCAGTGCGACGTAGCCGAATTCCTGCGTGCAGAAGAGCAGCAGGTCGCTGGCCAGCCGGCCGAGGTCCTGCGAGACGAGCGCCAGCTCGAACATGAGCCCGCATTCCGCCTTGCCGCGCGAGAGCTGCACCGCCGTGACCGGCGACTGGGTTTCCGTGAAACCGAGAGCGGCGGTCGTCGCGTCGCGGTCGAGGGTGAGGCCGGGCGTCCCGTAGCCGGCGGCGCTGCCGAGCGGGTTTTTCCCGAGGCGGCGCCCGGTACCCTCGAGTCCGGCGATCCCGTCCTGGAACGCCTCCCGGAACCCGCCCGCCCACAGCGCGACGCTGGACGGCATGGCCTGCTGCATGTGCGTGTAACCCGGCAGGACGACATCGCCCTGCCGCTGAACGAGGCCGTCCAGGGCCTCGCAGAGCCCCGCCAGCCGGGCGGCGATGTCGCTTGCCGCGTCGCGCAGGTAGAGCCTCAGCGCGGCCAGCACCTGGTCGTTGCGGGAGCGGCCGAGATGCAGGCGCGCGCCGGCGTCACCGACGAGCTTCGTGAGCCGTGACTCGAGCGCCGTATGGACGTCCTCGTCGTCGAGCTCGATGCGCCAGCGCCCGGCGTCGAAGTCCGCCTCGAGCTGACCCAGGCCATTGCAGATGGCGGTGCAGTCCGCGCCGCTCAGGAGCGCCCGGTCGCGCAGCATTTCCGCATGGGCAATGGAGGCCCGCACGTCATAGGGCAAAAGCCGCGCGTCCAGCAGGTGATCCTCGCCCGCGGTGTACCGGAGGATGCGCGCATCCAGCGGCAGGCCCTTGTCCCACAGGCGCGTCATGCCGGGTTCTCCCCCGATGCCTGCTCGGCCGGTGACAGCGCCGCGATGTCGTTGACGACCAGCGTGCCCGTGCCTTCATTGGTGAAGATCTCGAGCAACAGGCTGTCCGGCACCCTGTAGGAGATGACGTGCACGCGCTCGACCCCGTTGCCGAGGGCCGCGTCGATCGCCGCGGCCTTCGGCAGCATGCCGTCTGCCAGCTTGCCGCTGTCCGAGAGTTTGCGCAGCGCCGCGCGGTCCACGTAGGAGATCAGCGATTCCGGATCGCTCGGGTCCTCGAGTATGCCGGGTGCGCCGGTCGCCAGGATCAGTTTCTCCGCCGCCAGCTCCGCCGCGATGGCTGCGGCGACGGTGTCAGCGTTGATGTTCAGCAGCGAGCCGGTTGCATCGCAGGAGAGCGGGCTCACGACCGGCATCAGGCCGTTGTCGAGCTGTTTACGCAGGACGTCCGCGTCGACCGAGTCGATGTCGCCGACGTAACCGTAGTCCACCGGCGCGCAGCCTTCCTTCTGCACCGGCGGGCGGCGATGCGCCCGGATCAGCCCGGCGTCGACGCCGCTGATGCCGACGGCCGGTATGTGGAGGTCGCGACAGGCCGAGAGGACGCGGGTGTTGATCTGCCCGTTCAGCACCATCGTGGCGACGTCCAGCGACGCGTCATCGGTCACCCGCCGACCGTCGATGAATTTCGCATCCAGGCCGAGCGCGGCGGCGAGTTTCGTCGACTGCGGGCCGCCGCCGTGCACCAGCACGACCTTGATGCCCACCTGGTGCAGGATCCCCACCTGCTCCATCAGCGCGCGCGTGTCGCCCTTGTCCGCAAACACCTCGCCGCCGACCTTGAGCACGAAGATCCTGCCCTGGAACAGGCGCAGGTAGGGCGCGGCATGTTTCAGCGCGGAGACGACGACGGCGCGTTCCTGGCTGCCCTTCACGAGCTCGCTCCGAGCATCCGGTGGAGCACCGCCATCTGCGCCAGCATGCGGTTTCGCGCCTCGTGAACGACCACGCTCCGCGGTCCGTCCAGCACGCGCTCGGCGACGACCACGCCACGACGCACGGGCAGGCAGTGCATGAAGCGGCAATCGTCCCGCGCGTTCCCGAACCACGGCTCGTCCACGCACCAGTCCTCGAGGCCGCGCCGGAGCTCCTGGTCGCGCAGCTTGTCGCCGTAGTGTTTTGTCGAGGACCAGGACTTGGCGTAGATGACGTGCGCGCCCTCCATCGCCTCCGCGCGGTCCTCCGTCTCGGTGAGCGAGCCGCCGGATTCCTGCGCCGCGTCGCGGGCCTTCTTCATCACGACTTCGGGCAGCGCGAAGCCCTCAGGACGGAGCACGGTCACGTCCATGCCGCGACGAGCAGCCATGTAGAGGGTCGATGCCGGCACGGCAAGCGGCAGCGCCATCGGGTGGTAAGCCCAGCTCAGCACGAACTTGCCGCCGTCGGCGGGAATCCCCAGGTCGTCGAGCGTCTTCCAGTCGGCCAGGTTCTGGCAGGGATGCTGGATCGCGGATTCCATGTTGATGTAGGGGCTGTCGATGAGATCGATCATCGAGCGGAACTCCGTGTCAGCGAGATCCGCCTCCAGGTCCCGGCGTTCGGCGAAGGCGCGGATGCCGATGGCGTCCCCATAGGACGCGATCACGGGCACGGCCTCGCGTATGTGCTCGGCAGCCGTCCCGTCCATGACGATGCCCGGCCGCGTCTCGAGGCCGTGTATCGACATGTCCGGCGAAATCACGAAGGCGCCGCCGCCAAGGCGCGTCATCGCGGCCTGGAACGACGCCAGTGTCCGCAGCGACGGGCTCAGGAACAGGAGGGCCAGCACCTTTCCGGCAAGCGCCTGCGGCTCCGGGCGTCCGTCCAGGCGCGTTGCGAGCTCGAGGAAGCCGGCGAGCTCGTCGCGGGAGAAATCGGCAAGATCGTTGAATGCTTTCATCGGTACCTCTGCGGCATCAGGCAAGGTCGGCAAGCGCCCGGGCAAGGCGCGCGACGTGATCGGGTTGCAATACGTACGGCGGCAGGAGCCGGAGCGTGTGCGGGTCGGCGCTGGTGCCGGCCAGTATATCCCGCTCGAGCAATGCGCCCTGCACCTCCGCCGCCGGCCGGTCGCAGACGAGGCCGAGCAGCAGCCCGCGGCCCCGGATCGAGCGCACCGGGCCCACGGTGCAGGTTTCGCGGATCTGTGCTTCACGCTCGCGAACGTTCGCGAGCAGGCCCTGTTCCGCCACAGCTTCGATCACGGCAATTACCGCGGCCGCGGCAAGCGGCGAACCGCCGAACGTGGAGCCCAGGTCGCCGGGTTTTACCGCCCCGGCGAGCGCTTCGGTGGCGAGCACGGCGCCGCAGGGAACGCCGCCCGCCAGCGCTTTCGCGGACGTCAGGAGATCGGCCCCGACGCCGTAGCCCTGCACGGCGAACCAGTCGCCGGTACGGCCCATGCCGCACTGCACTTCATCGGCGATGAGCAGCGCGCCGGCCGCGCTCGTCCGGCGGCGCAAGGCCGAGACGAAACCGGGATCGAGGTCGTACGCACCGGCGATGCCCTGCACCGGCTCGAAGATGACCGCGGCGACGTCCTCGCCGATCATCGTCTCCGCGGCGGCGACGTCGTCGCGCGGGATGAAGCCGACCTCGAACGGCAGCGACGGGAAGCCGTACCAGCGTCCCGCGGCGTTCCAGCTCACGGCGGCGGCCGCCGCCGTCCGGCCGTGGAAGCCGTGCTCCATGGCCAGCACCCGGCCGCGCCCCGTCGCCCTGCAGGCGATGCGCAGCGCGTTCTCGTTGGCCTCGGCGCCGCTGTTGACGAAAAACGCCTTCGACAGGTTACGCGGCGCGACGCCGACGAGCGCCTCGGCGGCGCGGGCGCGGACGTCGAGCGCCACCGCATTGCTCTGGAACAACAGTTCACCGGCCTGCCGGCGGATGGCTTCGGTGAGCCGCGGATGGCCGTAGCCGAGCGCCGCGACGGCGTGGCCGCCGTACAGGTCGAGTATCCGCCGCCCGTCCGCCGTCAGCAGCTCACAGCCCGCTCCCCGCTCGGGCACGAAAGGCATCCGCGCATAGGCCGGAACGGTCGCCGCCGCTTCCCGCGCGATCGTGCCGGTCGCGTCCGTCACGTCCACGCCGGTGCCGGGGCCGTCAGCCCGGTGGTCTCCGGAAGCGACCAGAGCCGGTTCATCCACTGCACCGCGCCCCCGGCCGCGCCTTTCACCAGGTTGTCGATGGCGCACATGACGGCAACC
>CAZTAE010000103.1:0-7332 GCA_964611535.1 uncultured Woeseiaceae bacterium | reverse complement strand
TTCTGGTGTCCGTTATTTTTGGGCGGATTGTAACGCATACGCCCCGCAGGCGCGCCGCTTATCCGCGTTTGCCGGCGAGTCTTTCCCGCTGCCGCGACAGCGCCCAGCGGACGTGCTCCCGGACGACCGGCGAGTCGTGCTCCAGCCGCGAGCGAAGGGCATCCACGATTTCCTCGCGCGGCTCGGCGTTGCCGAGGCCGACCGCCAGGTTGCGCAGCCACTGCTCGTAGCCGATGCGGCGGATGGCGCTGCCTTCCGTCCTGGCGCGCCAGGTCTCCTCGCTCCACAGGAAGAGATCGACCAGCCGCGCCTGGTCGAGCCGGTGTCGCGGCGCGAAGTCCGCCTCGTCCGTCCGGCGCGCGAACTTGTTCCACGGGCAGAACAGCTGGCAGTCGTCGCAGCCGTAGACGCGGTTGCCGATCAGGCTGCGGTACTCGACGGGGATCGAGCCCTTGAGCTCGATCGTCAGGTAGGAAATGCAGCGGCGCGCGTCCAGCTGGTACGGCGCGACGATTGCGTTGGTCGGGCAAACGTCGATGCACACGCGGCAGGAACCGCAGTGCGACGTTTCCGGCTGGTCGACAGGCAGCTCCAGGTCCGTATAGAGCTCGCCCAGGAAGAACCACGAGCCGGCGCGGCGATTGAGCAGGTTCGTATGCTTGCCGATCCAGCCGAGCCCTGCCTTTTCTGCCAGCGGCTTTTCGAGCACCGGCGCGCTGTCGACGAAGACGCGCCTGCCGTAGGGCCCCGCTTCCTCCTCGATCCTCGCCGCCAGCCGGCGCAGCCGCCCGCGCAGGACCTTGTGATAGTCGCGGCCGAGCGCGTAACGGGAGACGTAGGCGTCGGTGGGATGGTCCAGCCGCGCCTTCATCGCCTCCTGGTCCTCCGGCAGATAGTCCATGCGGACCGAGACGACACGGACGGTGCCCGGCACCAGCCGGTCCGGCCGGCTGCGCTTCAGCCCGTGCCGGGACATGTAGGCCATTTCGCCGTGGAAGTTCCTGGCCAGCCACTCGGCGAGCCGGCCCTCCGCCGCCTGCAGGTCCACGTCGCTGATGCCCGTCTGCTGAAAGCCCAGCTCGCGGCTCCAGACGCGTATCCTGCCGGCAAGCTGCCGCAGTTTTGCTTCGTCCAGTCGGGTTTCGCTTCGCGCCACGGGGAATCCGGTGAGAAAATGCGCAACCTATCGTACAGGTATCGCCAGTAAAGATTAGCGCCGGCGGCGGCCACGGCCCCCGGCGATCGGAGGACCTTGAGGTGCAGCTGCCCGCCGAGATCTATGCCACCGACGCCGTGCGCCGCATCGACCGGCGGGCCATCGACCAGGCCGGCATCGACGGCTACACGCTGATGAACCGCGCCGCCGGCGCGGCCCTCGACGCCGCCCACGCCGCCTTCCCGCGCGCACGCCGCTGGCAGGTCGTCTGCGGCGGCGGCAACAACGGCGGTGACGGCTACGTGCTGGCGCGGCTCGCCGCGGCCGCGGGCATCGACGCCGACGTCGCGGCGCTGGTGCCGCCGGACCGCCTGCGCGGCGATGCCGCCACGGCGCATCGCGATTTCGTCGCCGCGGGCGGCACCGTCCGGGCGTGGGGCGGCGCGCTCGATATCGACGCGGCCCTCATCGTCGATGCCATCCTCGGCAGCGGCCTGCAGCGCGATGTCGAGGGCGCGTTCGCCGGGGCCGTCGCGGCGATCAACGCGCATCCGGGGCCGGTGCTCGCGCTCGACGTCCCGAGCGGAATCTCCGCCGATACCGGCGCCGTCCTCGGTACCGCGGTGCGGGCCGATCTTACGGTCACGTTTGTCGGCTTGAAGCGCGGATTGTTCCTGGGGCGGGGGCCCGATTTCACCGGCAGGCTCGTGTACGCCGGCCTCGATATTCCTGCGGCATGCCGCGCCGCGGAGGAGCCGGCGCTCAGGCGCATCGACGACGGTGCACTCGGCAGCCTGCTGCCGCCGCGCCCGCGGACCGCGCACAAGGGCGACTTCGGCCACCTGCTCATCGTCGGCGGCGGCCCGGGGATGGCCGGTGCTGCCCGGCTTGCGGCCGAGGCCGCCCTGCGTTGCGGCGCGGGGAAGGTCAGCGTCGCCGCGGCCCCGGCCAGCTGCGCCGTGGTGGTCGGGGGCTGCCCCGAGGCCATGTGCCACGGCATCGAGCGCAGCGAGGACCTGGCGCCGCTGATCGATGGCGCCACTGTGCTCGCCGTGGGGCCGGGCCTCGGCACGGGCGCGTGGTCGCAGGCGTTGTTCGAAGCCGCGCTGGCGGCGAAACGCCCGCTGGTGGTCGACGCGGACGGTCTCAACCTCCTGGCGGCGCGGCCGGTGCGGCGCGACGACTGGATCCTCACGCCGCATCCGGGCGAAGCGGGCCGCCTGCTCGGGCGTTCCGCGGCCGCGGTGCAGGCCGACCGCGTCGCGGCCGTCAACGAGCTCCGCAGCCGTTACGGCGGCGTGGCGGTCCTGAAGGGCGCGGGCTCCCTCGTCTCGTCGCACGACGGGCCGGACCGGATCTGCACGGCGGGCAACCCCGGCATGGCCGCGCCGGGGATGGGCGACGTGCTGACCGGCGTCATCGGCGCGCTGCTCGCGCAGGGACTCACGGCGGAGCAGGCGGCCACCGCGGGCGTCGAGCTGCACGCCCGCGCCGGCGACGCCGCCGCGGGCGCGGCGCCGCGGGGCCTGCTCGCCTCCGACCTGATGCCGGCGTTGCGCGCCCGCGTGAATCCCTGATGCAAGCGGCGAGCAGGCGCGTCGCACTGCCGGCCGCCGCGGCCACGGAGGCCCTGGGCAGGCACCTCGCGGCACGCCTGCCGGCCGACACCGCCGGCTGGTTGATCCTGCTGCGGGGCGACCTCGGCTCCGGCAAATCGACGCTCGCCCGTGCGCTGCTGCGCGCGCTGGGCCACCGCGGACCCGTGCCGAGCCCGACCTACACGCTGGTCGAGCCCTACGAGGTAGCCGGGCGCCTCGTCCACCACGTCGATCTCTACCGGCTGGCGGGCGAGGACGAGCTCACCTACCTCGGCTGGAGCGACCTGCGGGAGGGCCTGGTGCTGGTCGAGTGGCCGGAGCGCGTGCCGCGGCTGATCGAGACGGCCGATCTGCAGGTGGCACTCGCCTTCGCCGGGACCGGGCGCGAAGCCACGCTCTCGGCGTTCGACGACCGTGCCCGCGGCCTCGTGGAGGGGCTGCCGGGCTCCTTCGGCACCCCGGATGCGGTAGATTCTTAAGTCATCTCGCTATGTCCATAAAAAATGGCCAATAATGATTGGATTTCCCGCCAGTCTTTGTATACTCGTCCGACATAATCACGACGAAGGGGAATCCATCCCACCATGCCCGCCGCCCGCCTCCTGCTCGCCGCCGTCCTGTTGTTGCCGCTGCTCCCGGCGCGGGCCGCGACCGTCGAGAACGTGCGGGTCTGGTCGGAGGACGACCGGACGCGGGTGGTGCTGGACCTGAGCGGACCCGCGAAGCACAACATCTTCACGCTGCGCGGGCCGGACCGGCTCGTCGTCGACCTCGACGACAGCCGGCTGGCCGGTTCGCTGAAACGTCTGCCGGGCGCCACCGGCGCGCTCGCGGGCATACGCAGCGGCCGGCGCGCCAACGGCAAGCTGCGGGTCGTGCTCGATCTCAACGAGAGTGTCCGCTCGCGCAGCTTCACCGCCGGACCGAACGGCAAGTACGGCGATCGTCTCGTCATCGACCTGCACCGGCAGGGGGGGCCGCAGGCCGTGCGGCGCGCCTCCGAGCGTTATCGCGCGGGGCGCGACGTGGTCGTTGCCGTCGACCCGGGACATGGCGGTCACGACCCCGGTGCCATCGGTCGTAACCGCACGCGCGAAAAGGACGTGGCGCTGGCCGTGGCGAAGGCGCTCGCCAGACGCATCGACGGCGAGCCGGGCATGACGGCGGTGCTGGTGCGCAACCGGGACGTGTACATACCGCACCGCGACCGCATGGCGATCGCGCGCAGGGAGAACGCCGACCTGTTCGTCTCCGTACATGCCGATGCCGTCTCGGACCGGCGCGCGAGGGGCGCGTCCGTCTACGTGCTCTCGCTCAAGGGCGCGAGCGACGAGGCCGCGATGCGGCTGGCGAAACGCGAAAACGCCTCCGATCTCGTCGGCGGCGTATCGCTCGCCGACAAGGACCCGCTGCTCGCGTCGGTGTTGCTCGACCTTTCGCAGAATGCGGCGATCGGCGCGAGCCTGGACGTCGGCGCGCACGTGATCGACGAACTGGCGAAAGTCGGGGCCATGCACCGACGCACCGTCCAGCAGGCGGGCTTCATCGTCCTGAAGTCGCCGGACGTGCCTTCCATCCTCGTGGAGACGGCGTTCATCTCCAACCCGGCGGAAGAAGAGAAGCTGAAGAGCGAGGCCCACCGCACCAACCTCGCCAATGCGATAATGGCCGGCGTTCGAAATTACTTCTATGCGAATCCGCCCCCCGATTCGCGC
Organism: uncultured Woeseiaceae bacterium; assembly: GCA_964611535.1. Taxonomy (GTDB): domain Bacteria; phylum Pseudomonadota; class Gammaproteobacteria; order Steroidobacterales; family Woeseiaceae; genus IDS-8. The sequence goes on along the minus strand of CAZTAE010000103.1, from coordinate 2,863 downwards.
ATCGCGATGAGCCTGGACCGGCCACCGGCGGAGCGGGTCGACTACGTCATCACCCGCGGCGATACGCTGAGCGAGATCGCCCAGCGCTACAACGTCAGCACGACGGCGATACGCACGGCCAACGGCCTGAAGGGCGATACGCTGCGCGTCGGGCAGACACTCACGATACCGGTGCTCACCGGCACCTGAAGGCGTCGCGCTCGCGGCTTCGCGTCCAGCGGCCGCTACACATTCCGCGGCGCATTTGAAAGAATGCCGCGTACCCCGAGTCGCCGGTCCCCGTCATGCCCATCCGACAGTTGCCCGAGCACCTGGTCAACCAAATTGCCGCGGGTGAAGTCGTCGAGCGCCCGGCTTCGGTCGTCAAGGAGCTCGTGGAGAACAGCCTCGATGCCGGTGCAGGAAGCGTCGCCGTCGAGCTGCAAGCCGGCGGCACCCGGCTCATCCGCGTGCGCGACGACGGGGCGGGCATACCGGCGGAAGAATTGCGCCTGGCGCTCGCGCGCCACGCGACCAGCAAGATCGCCGAGCTCGGGGACCTGGAAGCGATCGCGTCCCTGGGCTTCCGGGGCGAGGCGCTGCCGAGCATCGCATCCGTGGCACGCGTCGCCCTCCGCTCGCGGGCGCGAGACGCGACGGATGCCTGGCAGGTAGAGGCCCATGACGGCGAGATCGGCGAGGCCGTACCCTGTGCGCACCCGCCGGGGACCACGGTCGAGGTTCGCGACCTCTTCTACAACACGCCGGGAAGGCGCAAGTTCCTGCGCACCGAGCGCACCGAGCAGCAGCACATCGACCGGTGGCTGAGGCGCCTCGCCCTCGCACGTCCCGATGTCGCCTTTTCCGTCACCCACAACGGGCGCAGCGTGCTCAGACTCAGGCCGGCCGGTGACGGGGAGGACGCCGTCGCACGCATCGGCGACGTCTGCGGCGAATCCTTTGCCGGGCAGGTAGTGCGGCTCGAAACGGTCTCGAACGAGCTGGCGCTGTCCGGCTGGCTCGCGCTCCCGACGTACAGCCGCAGCCAGCCGGACCTGCAATACTGGTTCGTCAACGGCCGGAGCATCAGCGATCGCATGCTGGCGCACGCCGTGCGCCACGCGTACCGGGACGTGCTCTTCCACGGCCGGCACCCGGCGTACGTCCTGTACCTGAGCATGGATCCCGCCCGGGTCGACGCCAACGCGCACCCGGCCAAGCACGAGGTGCGCTTCCGGGACGGGCGGAGCGTCCACGGTGCGGTGGCACAGGCGATCGAATACGCCATCTCCGGCGCACGCGCCGGCCGCACCGAGCAGGCACCGGCACGCCCGGCAGCGATCGCGGCTTCACAATACCGCCAGTCGTCGATGGCGCTGGCCGCTTCGCCGGCCCGCGCTGCGACCTCGTCGGTGCACGACGTGCTCGCCGGCTACCGGGCGCTGTCCGCCGGCAACGATGCCGGCGCGGAACGCCGCACGGATATGCCGCCACTCGGCTACGCCCTCGCGCAGCTCGGCGGCATCTACATCCTGGCGGAGAACGCGACGGGCCTGGTCGTGATCGACATGCACGCCGCGCACGAACGCGTGGTCTACGAGAAACTCAAGAAGGCGCTCGCTTCGAAGGATCTCGTGACGCAGCCGCTCCTGGTGCCGGTCCCGGTCGCCGTGTCGGAAGGCGAGGCGGCGCTGGCCGAGGGCGCCGGCGAGGTCTTCGCGAAGCTGGGGCTCGCCCTGAACCGCAGCGGGCCGCGCACACTGACCGTGCGCGAGGTGCCGGCGCTTCTCAAGCAGGCGGACGTCGAGGCGCTCGTGCGTGACGTGCTGGCCGATCTCGCCGAGCACGGCATCAGCAACCGCATAGAAAACTCCTGCGACGAGTTGCTGGCGACGATGGCCTGCCATCATTCCGTACGCGCCAACCGCTCGCTGACCGTCGCGGAAATGAACGCGCTGTTGCGGGAAATGGAGGCGACGGAGAAATCCGACCAGTGCAACCACGGCCGCCCGACCTGGACGGCCGTGACGCTCGCCGACCTGGACCGGCTTTTCCTGCGAGGGCAATAGCACCGTGCGGGGTGATCGCACAACGGGGCCGCCGGCGGTTTGCCTCATGGGCCCCACCGCCGGGGGCAAGACGGAGCTGGCGGTACGCCTCGTCGAGGTGTTCCCGTTCGACATCATCAGTGTCGACTCGGCGCTCGTCTATCGCGGCATGGACATCGGCACGGCGAAGCCGGATGCCGCGGTGCTCGAACGCGCGCCGCATCGCCTGCTCGACATCCGCGAGCCGGAGGAAAGCTATTCCGCGGGCGACTTCGTCCGCGACGCGCGCCGGGAGATGGAGCAGATCCGTGCGGCCGACCGCATTCCGCTCCTGGTGGGCGGGACGATGATGTACTTCCGCGCGCTGACGGAGGGTCTTGCCAGCCTGCCGTCCGCGGACGAGGCGCTGCGGAGGCAGCTCGAGGAGGAGGCGTCGGCGGCCGGGTGGCCCGCCATGCACCGCAAACTGGCCGCCGTCGATCCGGCGGCTGCCGCGAGGATCGACGTCAACGACCGCCAGCGCATACAGCGTGCGCTCGAGGTGTATCGGGCGAGCGGCCGGCCGCTGTCCGAGTGGCACGCCCGGCACTCCGACAGTGCGCGCGAGGAGTCGCGGCGCTTCCTGAAGATCGCGCTGGTCCCGAAGCCGCGCACCGCCCTGCACGACCGTATTCGCGCGCGCTTCGAGGAAATGATCGAGCGCGGTTTCGTCGACGAGGTGCAGAGGCTCCGGGCACGCCCGGGACTGACCGCCGTGAGCCCCGCCATGCGGGCCGTGGGTTACCGGCAGCTGTGGGGGTACCTCGACGGCGACTACGGCCTGGAGGAGGCCGTGG
>CAZTAE010000102.1:2463-7335 GCA_964611535.1 uncultured Woeseiaceae bacterium | reverse complement strand
CTTCTGCGGTCGGTGCGCTGGGGCACACAGCGCGGCCGGCAGTCAGCGCGCAATAGCGCAAAAGGCAACCTAAGCCGCATGAATGCACACCTCCGCTCGCTCGGAGTGGAGGACACTCAGACACTGCGAAAAGGGATTCAGTTGCTGGGCAAACTTGCCCGGGAACCGAAGAGCGACATCTAGCGAACCTTCGTCGCTTCGGATGCAGCGATAATCGGCCGATGGACCTCGCATCCTTGATCTTTCACCCCATGCATGGCCGCGCCGGATCGTGAGTCGGGTTTTCCCCGCCCGGGCAGATGTGGGTCGGCGGCGGTCCGTTGAGATCCGCGCCGTGCGCGTGAAGATGCATGTCGATGACCGGCTCATCTGCCTGCGCGAGCACGGGCGAAAGGGAGAAGATCACGACAAGAAAAGCCGTCGAACGGTTCACCGGGCAATCTCCCTCTGCTTCTTGATGGGATTTCTCGATACAGCCTGACCGGCTGCCGTGCCGGCGATTGTGAGACCTAGCCCGTGAACACCGACGAGGATCACCAGACCGACAACGTACACGCGGTGCACGGATCCCCGGACGACCAGCGGCTTCATTCACTGCCGAGCTCTGCCATTGCCCGGTGTGCCCGTTGGGTAATATCGGCATCATCGCCCCAATGGTCGACGAGAACCGGCAGGCTGGCCGCAAGAAGGGACTTCGCTTCAGCACGCCGCTCGAGCTTCATGAGGCACTCCGCGAGACGCAGGCGCACGTTCGCGAGCCCCGGCGCGTCTGCATCGAGCGTCTGCTCGCGGATCGCGAGGCTTTCCCTCAGCGGCGCCTCGGCCTCCACACAGCGGTCCTGGTCCAGCAGGAATCGGCCCAATGAAAGGAGGCCGTCTCCGACGTCCGGATGGCCCTCGCCCATCGTCTCCCGCCACATCGCGACGGCTTGGCGTATCAGCTGCTCCGCCTCGCCATTCGCGCCCTTCTCGGCGAGCAGGAGCGCCAGATTGTTCAGGCTTTGTGCGACTTGCTGGTGCGAGTCGCCGAAAGCTTCGCGCCGCAGTTCGAGCGTCTCGTGCAATACCTGCTCTGCCCCCTCGAAGTCGCCGGCGTCCCGGCGCGCCGCCCCGAGGTTGTTCAGCGCCGTAAAGACGTGCGGATGCCGCTCCCCGTACACCTCGCGCCACAAGCGCACCACCTGCTCGAAGTTCTCCGCTGCCTCCTTATAGCGACCGTTGAAGTAGAAAACGACGCCAAGGTTATTCAACGAGGTTGCCACGTCAGGATGCGACGCACCGAGCACGGCGCGTCGTATGGACAGTGCCTGCCGGTGCGCGTCTTCGGCTTCATCGAGCCTTCCTGCCTTGCTCATCAGGTGGCCGAGATTGCTGAGCGCCAGCGCGACATGGGGATGCTCCTCCCCCAGGAGCTGCCGTCTCATCGTCACGCATTCCCGCAGCAGCTCCTCGGCCGAATCGTACTCGCCAAGCGCCAGGTAAACCGCGCTCAGATTCAGGAGACTCGTTGCGGTGAGGGTGTGGGCGGTGCCGTACAGCGAGCGATGGAGCGCCAGGGACTCCGCGCCCGCTCGCCGAGCCTCGGCGTATCGGCCCGCCTTGTACAGCGAAGAAGCGTAGTCGCTCAGGTGGCCTGCCAGTATGCGCTCGTCGCCGGCTCGCCGATCGAGCTCGAGCGCTTCCTGGTACAGCGCGTCCGCCTCGTCGAACAACCCCTGCTGGCTGCGAGTCGAGGCGAGGTTGCCGACGCTCCTCGACAGCTCGCCCGGCGTCGCACGGCGGTCCTCCCGGCGCACGGCGATGGCGTGTTGGGCCACTGCGGCCGCTTCTTCGTAGCGTCCCATTTCGTACAGCACGGTCGCGAGCCGGTCCGCGTTTCGTCCGACGGCGCCGGCGGCGCGTTCACCCGATCGGGCAAGGAGGGCTCCCGCTTCCTCAAGCAGGGGCAGCGCTTCTTCGTACAACCCGAGGTCGGTGTACATTCCGCCGATCACGCTGAGCATCTCGGCGCGCATCGACGGAGCGACAGCCTCCTCCGCATCCAGCTTGGCCGTACCGCGATCCAGCAATTCCCTCGCAGTAATGGGCTGCCCGAGGGTAACGTCGGGATCAGCGCTCTCGAACAGGCCGACCAGGAACTCCAACGCCGCCTCCGCCCGTTGCGCTTCCCGCGCCGTGGCGCGGGCTTGCCACACCGTAGAGGAAACGCCGGCCACGACGGCCAGCACGATCAGGGCGATTCCGGAGACCGCCAGGCGATGCCGTGCAACGAACTTCGTCGCGCGGTAGTGAATCGTCGGCTGCCTCGCGGTCACCGGCATTCCGTCCAGGTAACGCCGCAGGTCGTCACGCAGGTGGAGAACAGACGGATAGCGGCGGGCCGGGTCCTTTCTCAATGCCGTCAGAACGATGTTGTCGAGATCGCCTGAAAGCCGCTTACGAAGGCGCTCCGGCGTCGTCGACCTGGCGGCACTGCTCGCATCGGCCGAGTCTTGCGGCGGACCGCCTGTTGCCGCATCCAGTAGCGCCTGACTGGGCCGGACCGGCTCCACGGTGCAGACGACACGAACGATCTCGGCGATGTTGCTTCGGTCACAGGTATAGGGGGCACGGCCGGTCAGGAGGTGATAGAGCAGGAACCCGAGCTGATACACGTCCGATACGGTCGTCAGCGGCTCGGCCCGCAACTGCTCGGGGCTTGCGTATTCCGGGGTCATCGGATGCAGCGCGTTGCGCGTTTCGGGCGCCGTGTGGGGCGCTTCGGCGTCGAGCAGCTTGGCGATGCCGAAGTCCAGCAGCTTGGGCTTGCCGTCCGATGTCACCAGGATGTTCGACGGTTTGATGTCGCGATGAACGATCAGGTGGCCGTGCGCATACTGGACGGCGCCCGCGACCAGCTCGAACAGGGCGATTCGCTGGTCGATCGTCAACCGCTCCTCGTCGCAATAGCGGTCGATCGGCTTCCCGTCGACGTATTCCATCACGACGTAGGGCCAGCCGGCTTCCGTGGTTCCGCCGTCTATGAGGCGCGCGATGTGGGGGTGATCCAGAGTGGCGAGGATCTGCCGCTCCTGCGCAAAACGACCCGCGGCGTCGCCGAGGTACCGCGCACCGTCGAGCACCTTGAGCGCCGCCGTCTGCTCGAACTCGCCGTCCGCACGCTCTGCGAGGTATACCGTGGCCATGCCACCGCGGCCGAGCGCGCGGACAATGCGGTAGGCGCCGATGCGGTCACCAGGCCGTGGCTCCGGCATTTCAGAGCACTCGCTGGCGAGTGCCGTCCACAGCGGCCCGGAGGCACCGCCGCCGGGTGTGAGCAGGGGCTGGCCCGATTCGCCAGCGGTGAGCAGGCGTTCTAGCAGGGCGCGCAGCCGGGTCTGACCACTGCAGGTCTCATCAAGGAACTTCTCGCGCGCCTCACCGGACAGCTCGAGAGCGCGCTTCAGCACCGCATCGGCGTGCCTCCGTTCGGATTTCTGCATGCGAGGCTCCCGCTGGCCCGGCGTCGGCGCGGCTGCGTCCCCGCGACGCAGCCTCCCGGGGCCAGCTCACTACGTGTTACGCATCTCCTCCGTGAGCCAGGCTTTGGCCCGCTTCCAGTCGCGTTTCACCGTGCTCACCGACATCTCCAGTGCTTCGGCCGTTTCCGACTCCGTCATGCCCGTGAAGAACCGGCACTCAACGACGCGTACGAGGCGAGCGTCGAACTGCGACAGCGTCCGGACGGCCTCATCCAGCACGAGCAATTGCTGCGCCTGACTCTCCACGGCCACCTCGACCTCATCGTCGAGTCGCAGATGCCTGGCGCCGCCGCCTCGCTTGGCGGCGCTTCGCCTGCGCGCATAGTCGATGATGATGCAGCGCATGGCGCGTGCCGCAAGCGCGAGAAAATGCGCCCGATCCGTCGGCGCGGCCTGTGTACTATCGACGAGCCGCAGGTAGGCCTCGTTCACGAGTCCCGTGGTGTTGAGTGTCGGCGTGGAGCTCCGGCGCAACTGCGCACTGGCGGCGCGCCTGAGATCGTCATAGACGAAAACGAACGCCCTATCCAGTGCCTTCCCGTCGCCCGCTCGATGAGCGGCGAGCAACTCCGTGACTGCGGGGTTTTCCACCGTTGCCGTATCCCGGGGTCGTCGCACGATTCGTCGCGGCCGCGCATCGAGGGTGCGCGAGAGCCGCTCTTTTGGCCTGCCAGTATAGCCCGGCCGCTCCCGATCGAGAAATTTCGGGGCTGTGGGAGCCGGCTCGTGAGCCTGTCTGTCTTTCTTTTGCGATTACCTATACAGGAGCCAGGGAAAAAACCACCGGAAGGGGCTGTCTCGGTGCTTCGTCCGTTTCGCATGCATCGGGTTCGCAACGTCGCAAGGCGCGCATAGTCGCCCGAGAAACGATGCTCCGGCGTTACGTCTGGTACAGGAGGAATACCACCATGAAAAGCCACCTCAAGAAACTCGTTCTCGTCGGAGGGTTGGTCCTGAGTGGGCCACTCTGGGCCGTCGATTCTTTGCTGTCCGTCAAGACGGAAGCCGAGGTCCGCGATCCCCTGACGACACCGGTCATCCAGGCCGAGTTGAGCGTCGAGCTCGAGGGCTTTCCACCCGAACCGGTCGAGCCCATCGTCGTGAGCTGGCAGGAGTATGGGGGAATCAGCCCACAGCCGTTCCTCGAAATCTCGATCCCGGGCGGCTGCCTGAGCGATTCGGCGCGCTGCGCCGTTGAAGGGATCTATTCGATTGATGGCGTCGAAACGCCGTTGACGATCCAGGCTTTCGATGCTCGCTTTTTCATGCCCGATGAGCGCACGACGCGATTCCATATGGCGGTCAGCTTCCTCGCCGGGGATCAGGCCCACGACATGCTTTCGACGTTGGG
>CAZTAE010000102.1:0-2363 GCA_964611535.1 uncultured Woeseiaceae bacterium | reverse complement strand
ACCGATCATGGGGAGGAAATCGATATGAGCGTCCACGCGGGATGCCTGCATCGGCGGGCGCGGTCACTGACCCCGTCCGCTATCGCCCGCTGCCTATCCGCAGCATTCACCCCGATCCGATGGCCGCTCATCACCGCCATCCTCGGCGTCATCATCGCAATGGGCGTCCCGGCCGCGGCCGTAGCCGATGACAAGGTCTTCATCGTCAACAGCGATGACGACCGCCGCAACGACGGCTGCGACGCCGCGCACTGCAATCTTCGCGAGGCGATTCTGGCGGCCAACAAGTCGGGCCGCGGCGGCGAGATCCGCTTCGACCTGCCGGGCTTCCCCTATCGCATCCATCCAGGCTCGGCACTGCCGGCATTGCAAGGCCTGGTCGTGCTGGATGGTGCGAGTCAGGAAGGCACTGAATGCCCTGCTCCGGTGGTACACATCGACGGATCCAGGATCGACCCGGACACGCCGGTCAACGGCCTGGAGGTACTCGGCGACGGCAACAGCGTCCGCGGCCTCGCGATCACAGGCTTCAGCGGCCACGGCGTGGTCGTCCTGGGCGACGGCAACCTGGTGCAATGCCTCTATGCCGGCGTGGATCCCAACGGCGATCCCGCGGGCAATGACCGGCACGGGATTGCCGTCATCGGCGGTCACTCGAACACCATCGGCGGACCCGTGCCCGAGGACGGCAACCTGCTGTCCGCCAATGGCGGCCAGGGCCTGTACGTCGAGGACGCGCTGTACACCACGCGCCAGTACAACGCGATCGGGGTGGATTCGCTGGGCGAGCCGCGGCTGCCCAACGCCAACACCGACCTGGAGCCGATCATTCCGCCACCGCCGCCGCCGAACGAACGCGACCCGGAGGCAGTCGAGCAAATCACGGCCGAGTACGAGCGGCGGCTCGCGGACATCGCGACCAGAAACCGCGACAGCCTGGAGAGCTCCGGCCTGTTCGAGAAGTACGTGGAGCTCCTCTCCGTCAGGGGTCAGCGCGTGCAGCCCGCCGATCTGACCGAGCTCATCGCCGCGCTGAGCCGCGAGCCGGACCTCTACGCCGCGTTCACGGGTGAGGCCGCCGCGGTGCTCGCCGACGCCAATGCCGTAGCCGCCGCCGAGATCGACCGGGCCGGGCGCGGATTCCGCCAGTCCGTGGCCAGCCTGGGCCGGGATATCGAGCCGGTGCCGCCGGACATCGGCGACCTGGTCGGTGAGCTGCTGTCCAGTCGCTCGCCCGAGAATTGGACGGTCTCGGGCGAACCTTCGACGATCATCGCGGTCGAGGGTGTGCCGGGACCGATCACCGTTGATCCGCTTCGCTGGCATTCGCTCCAGACCTATGGGCCGCAGAATTTCAATAGCGATGTCAGCAGCAGTCAAACGCCGCTGCGCTTCTGCATCGGCGAGATAACCACCTGCCACTGGCCGATCGCATACGACTTCCTGCCGGTCTCGGTGGAGCTGCTGTGGGAATCAGCCACGTTCAGCGCGCAGGAGCTGTCGGACATCGTGACGGAGAACGGTTATACCCTGGAGCTCTTCGTCAACGGCATCAAGCTCTTGAAGGGACCGCCCTTCAATAGCGGCGATCCCCTGATCCCGGCCTCGAAGGGCTATTGGGCCGCGACCTGGTCTGCCGAGCCCTGTCCCGAGAACAACAATTGCCTGGTCACGGCCGTGGCGGCCCGCGAGAAGCTCGCAAACGTCCCGCAGCCCTGGACCTTCACGATCCGCGTGCGCAAGGTCACGGAGCTCGAGACTCCGCAAGTCATCGGCGTCGATGATTTCGGCAACCCGATCCTCGCCACCCACAGCTACCAAACGCTCGACGAGACCTCGCGCACGATCGAGCAGAACCCCGTCAGCGGCGGCCAGCACTGGTTCAGCGAGGCCCTGGTCAACACGTTCTACCATCCGCGCTGCAGCGATTGTCACGGCTTCGGCACCATCGAAAATCTTGCCACCCATCACAATCTGGGTGGCGATACCGAGGCTTTCATCGCGGGGACGGGCGCGCATCTGGAGCCCAGCGCCTACGTGCCCGGTGCCCACGTGATCGCCTGCTACAACTGCCACACCGTGCCGTTGCAGGACAATCACGGCCATCCGTTTCACGAAACCGACTGGATTGCGCCGTACCAGGACCTGGACGTGAACTGGGGCCAGAAGACCCCATCACAAATCTGCGCTCGGGTCATCGCCAACCTGCCGACGTTTGCGCTGCGCCATCAGCACTTCCATGGCGACGGTCGGCTGTTCTGGGCGATCGAGAATCCCTGGATCATCTCCCAGTCCCTTGATCCGGCGCCGCCTAATGACTTCGATGAGTTCCTGCGCCGGATCGATCTGTGGAACGCTTTTGG
>CAZTAE010000101.1:0-7396 GCA_964611535.1 uncultured Woeseiaceae bacterium | reverse complement strand
ACCGGATCACTCCAATTTGACATAAGAAAACGACGTCCCGAAATTGTGATCGGGTTCTCAGGAACGAATGAGAAACGCGTTGCGCCCGGCGCCCACCATCGCCAATACTACTCCCAACGAAAAGGGCAAACTCGTCGAAAGACGGGGACGCAAAGCCACCGGTCTACGGGATGAAGATCCTACGACAGCGGGGTTGCCGAAACTCTCGACTCATTGCGTCTCCGCAGCCGGGTTTGCCTGCCAACAGGGAGTTGTGCAGGAATGTCGAGCAAGCGGTCTGTCGCGCAACGCGTGGTTGGTGTGACGCTCTCGTTACTACTGATCGCGTGTAACTTCGAATTGGACGATGAAAACGAAGCGGCTGGCGGCGAGATTGCCGGCGTGAGCCTCGCCATCGAGAGTCCTACCGACGCATCCGCTATGGATACCACGGATTCGACGGTCTCTCTCGCCGGCACGGCAAGCAGCGAAGCGGGTATCTACCAGGTCTCCTGGGCCAATGACCGCGGCGGAGAAGGCGTGGCCAACGGCACGGATACCTGGAAAATCGACGGCATCAGCCTCGAGCTCGGCGACAACAACGTAACCGTCACAGCCGAGGATATTTCCGGCGAAACGGCAAGCCGCAACGTCCAGATCAACAGGGAGTCCGGCGAAAAAGGGTCGGCAACCCTGTCGTGGAACGCACCGACGGAACGCACGGACGGCTCACCACTCACAAACCTCGCGGGTTACATGATCTACTACGGCCGGATGTCCGGCGTCTACGACTACCAGGTCGACATCGACAGTCCCGGCGTTCTGACGTACGTCGTCGAGGACCTGGTTGCGGGCGAGTGGTACTTTTCGCTCGCTGCCTACGACGCCGAAGGCCTGGAAAGCGACCGCTCGAACGAAGTGGTCCGCGAGATCAGCTGAGGCTGATCAGCCGTCACGCTTCCGCGCGTTGTCCCCCTCAAGCAGCCTGGCGCTACCCGAGAAACCCAAGCCCGAGAAACAGCGACAGCCCGGCCCAGGCGACGGACGATACAATCAGTAACGGCGGCCACCAGCGGCGTAATCGGCTGGCTACGACCAGGAACAGCGCAATCTGGACAACAGCCGTCAGCACGACGGTGACCGTTACCTTCGCACGCCGCTCCAGCATGAGCTGAAACGGTTCTCCATAGCGCTCCGCAGCAGCGTAATAGGCAGCCAGCGCCTGCTCCGCGGCATCGGCGCCGGGCGGCACCACACCGGCCGGGATCAGCTCGCGTCGTTCGACGGCCGGACCTTCGATGCCAATGCTGCCCGGCTTGCGGCGCAGGGAAACGCCGCTCCCGCGCCCAAGCTGTACGGTCCAATCGGAGGCGCTGTTCCACTGCAGTTCCGCCGCCGCACCGGACTCCGGCGCCACCTCGTCCTCCTGCAGCTCGAAGGCGGTCAGAAAGGCGCGATCCCGGCTGTTCGCCTGTATCCGGATCGCCGGCCCCGGCACGATTTCGTCATCGGCGATCAGGCCCGCATTCCACTCCGCCGTGCCTTGCGGGTCCGTCTCGACGACGAGATCGCCGTTACCGTCGATCGCGACGTGCATCTTCCGCTCGCCGGCTGCAACTTCGATGCCGCCGGCCGGCATCTCCCGAAGCGACAGTTCGGGCGAGAATCGCCACAGCGTCTCGACCTCTCGCGGTACGTCGGCATCGAAGCTGTCGACCACGACCCACGGCCCGGGATGCAGCTTGACGAGCTGCCGGCGGAGCGCACGGCCGTCGGCATTGGAGCGGACCAGGTCGAAGTACGACAGGTAACCATCGGAGGCAAAGGCAACCAGCGACGTCGAGCGCTCGGTTCCATACACTTCGTCCATCCAGTGCGGAGCGTTCGAGCTCCGCCAGCCGATCGCCCCTGCCCGGGATTCGCTGTACGGCCACGAGCCTACCGCTCGCACCCACCGGCTACCGCCTGCCCAGATGGAGATCCCCATCTCGTCGGCGTGCTTGTGAATCCGGGACGGGAAATTCCCCCAGTGCAGCACCGTCTGATCCAGGCCGCGACTTTCGGGCCAGTCGTCCAGATCGTTCCACAGGACAATGAATCCGGCAGCCGGCGCAACGGTCAGCGGAACCGGCACGAAATCCTCCGGCCGAGCCGGTCGCAGCGGCGCGGATGCAACGGAGTCGGCATCGAACTCCGCGATGCGGTGCGGCGTGTACGACCTGCCGCTGGTGTCGCCTATCAGGGGCAAGGTGCCGTCCGGTCGGCGGAGAGCGGCGCTGAACTCGAGGGCCAGCTGGTACCGCTCGATCATCTCCTCGGTGACGGCAAAGCCCCCCAGTCCCAGGTAACGCCAGGCCGCCGAAAGCCGCCTCACGCCGTTCCAGTGGTAACCGGCGGAGTGCTCCAGAACCACGCCCTCGGCGTTCACGAAGTACTCCAGCTGGTCATTCAGTCGCTCCGCACCGACCTCGAACGCCCGATCCGCGTCGAGCAACGCGGGAAAAGCGAGCGCCAGGTGCAGTAACGACAGGTTCTGCATGATTCCGTGATTGGACCGGTATTCGTACAGCCGCTGATCCATCAGCAGCCGGGCCAGCTTCCTCACGTAACGGAGCAAGTCGGTCGCGACGTCGGGATCGTAGATTTCGCTCTGCCGGTACAGCCGCCAGACTTCGGTCATGACGATCGCCCGCGCTGCGATCGCATGGTCGTTCAGAATCATTCCGCGCGGCACCAGCAAGCTGGACTCGTACTCGCACCAGTCGCGGATGTAGCGGATGGCAGCCTGCAGATATTCTTCCGAACCCGAGACTTCGTAAGCGCGCCCGAGCAGGCTGGGCATTGCGAAGCTCACCACTTCCAGGTGCCAGGTGCTGGATCCGAGCAGATAGTCGCCGGGTCTGAAGGGAACCGGGACGGTCGGTCCGGCGCCTTCGAAGCGACTGTTGTTTTCGAGAGCGGCATCGGCACTTGACAGTACCTCCCGCGACTCCAGATGGTCGTAGCCTGGATAACTTACGGCAAAATCCCGGATCTCCCTGAGGACATCGTCGTCCGGGACGTTACGGGAGCGTTCCACGGTTTCCGGATCGGGCGCCTCCCCGGCAGAGATGCCGGCGATACTGATCGGCGGCTGCCAGACCACGACGAGCGCCACCAGCGGCCCTACGAGTCCGAGAAGCAATACACGCATCGATGTCAAAGGACACCTTCGCGCATGACGTGATCGGATCCTGTAATTCTGCGGCCCGGCGTGCCTGGCATAGGTCGAAGCCACTGCTCCCTGTAGCAGCGGAAAAGATTACGGGGTGATGTATCGGAAAGCAAAATGCCGCCTTTTGGCCGGAATTGTGCGCCGCGTCCTGCGCCAGCGCCATAGGTCCGGAGAAGATAGGACGGTACTGGCTTCAGATTGACCAAATCTGTAATCTTCGACGCGCCCGCAGGCGCGCGAAACAAGAACCCGCTGGTGCGGCCGGATTGCGAACAGTATCGAGAGCAGGAATCGATGTCGAGGAACGTTGTTCACCTTATTGCGGCGGCACGACCGAACTTCATGAAGATCGCGCCGCTCTATCATGCGCTGAAGGCGACGGACTGGTGCGATCCGCAGATCGTTCACACGGGGCAGCACTACGACTACAACATGTCCGATGCGTTCTTCCGCGATCTCGGCCTGCCCGCACCGGCTTTTCACCTGGGCGTCGGCAGCGGGACGCATGCCGAGCAGACCGGCGGCGTGATGATCGCCTACGAGAAGATCTGCGTCGAACAGCGGCCGGATCGGATCGTGGTCGTCGGCGACGTCAACTCGACAGCTGCCTGTGCGATGGTCGGCACCAAGCTCTGGATACCGGTCGTTCATCTCGAGGCGGGGCTGCGCAGTGGAGACCGGCGCATGCCCGAGGAAATAAACAGGCTGGTCACGGACTCCATCGCCGACCTGCTCTGGACTCCCTCCGCGGATGCCGACGAGAACCTGCTGCGCGAAGGGGTCGCCAGGGAAAAGATCGACCTCATCGGCAACATCATGATCGACTCGCTCGAATTGCTGCGGGACAGGATCGAGAGCTCGAGCTCGCGGCGAGAGCTCGGACTGCTCGACGACGAGTACGCCCTCCTCACGCTGCACCGGCCGTCGAACGTGGACCAGCAGGAGACGTTGCTGGCGATCGTCGAGGCGCTGGAAGACATCGCCGGCGTCGTGCACCTCGTGTTCGTGTCCCATCCCAGAACCATGAAAAACCTGGAGAAGTTCGACCTGTCGGAGCGCCTGAAAGGCATCTCGAATCTCGATCTGCTGGGCCCGCTGCCGTACATCGATTTCATGAACATCGTCCTCGGCGCGCGGCTCGTCATTACCGATTCCGGCGGCCTGCAGGAAGAGACGACCTACCTCGGCATCCCCTGCCTGACGATGCGGGAGAACACCGAACGGCCCGTAACTGTGACGCAGGGAACAAACGCGTTGATCGGCGCGCCCGAATTGCCTGACAAGGTACGCGCCATCCTGCGCGGCAACTGGAAAAAAGGTTCCTGCCCCGACCTCTGGGACGGCCGCACGGCAGATCGAGCCGTGCAAAGTCTGGCCCGAAGGCTCTGACAGACGCTGGCGCTGGCGCGCGTCGCCATTTGGCGACAGGGTTGACGCGCGATAGAAAGAATTTCACGCCCCTCTGTAAGAACGACGACGTCCATCCGGCGCTGTCTCCAGCAAGCGACGCGAACTCGTCGTTCGTCCTCGCACAAGCCCGCCTGAACCTGATCGACAGTCATACCTGACGGCGGATGCTGCCCGGCATCGATGTAGGCCGAGAGACTGGCAGGAAACTTGCAACCCGGCGATAGCGGGGTTGCACACTACATTGGTAACGCTTGGGAGCAACGCCATTTCCGTCGAGCAGATCGGTCTGCTTCTCTTACAAGTCGACCGCGCCGCCGCAGGTCCCGGAACACCTGGACTCACGTCCTGCCGGAATGGGCGGGATTGCGGGCGGCCGCAGACGGCACCTCGTAAGACGCTACCGATGCTGCCACGGAAAGGACCAGCCACGTCATGAGAGTGCTATTGCTGAACTACGAATTTCCGCCGGTTGGCGGTGGCGCGGGTTATGCAACCGCGAAGATCGCTGAAAGCCTCGTCAGGAAAGGCATAGAGGCCGAAATCCTCACTTCCAGAATCGACGGTGAAGTGGACGGCGAGCCGGTGCACGGCGTCCCCGTGCATCGCGTGTGGTCCTGGCGGGTCGACATCCACGATTGCGGCCTGCGCGGAGCCTACACCTACGTGCTCACGGCGGCAGCGAAGCTGCAGAGGCTGCGGGCCGAGCGGCATTACGATCTCGAGCACTATTTCTTCTCGCTGCCGACGGGCCTGCTGACCCTGGTGCCACAGGCGCAGACGCAAACACCGTACATCGTCTCCCTGCGCGGCTCCGACGTGCCCGGCTATGACCGCCAGAACCAGAAGCTGGAAAGGCTGCACGCATTGATGAGGCCGGTGACGCGCCGCATCTGGCGGCGCGCAAGCAAGGTCGTCGCCCTCAGCAACGCGCTGGCTGAAACCGCACGGCAAACGGCGCCGGAGGTCGACGTGGAAGTCATTCCGAATGGGATCGATACGCAGCAGTTCGTGCCGCCGGACACGCGGCAGCGCCACTCGCCGGTCAGGCTGATCACCGTCGCGCGGCTGCTCAAGAGAAAGGGCATACATACGATACTCGAGGCCTGCGCCAAACCGTCGCGGCTGCCGGTGCAGTTGCAGATCGTCGGTACCGGCCCGTACGAGGCGAAGCTGCGGCAGATGGTCGATGAGCTGTGCCTCTCGGACCGGGTGCAATTTCTGGGGTTCGTCCCGAACGAGGAACTGCCGGCTTACTACCAGAATGCCGATATCTTCGTGCTGCCTTCTGCAACGGAATCCTTCGGCCTCGTTTTTGCCGAAGCGATGGCCTGCGGTCTTCCCATAGCGGCCTCCGATGTGGGGGGAATTCCGGAGACCGTCCGTGACGGCGTCGATGGCCTGCTGTGCCCGCCGGACGATCCGATGGCGCTGCGGGGGAATCTCGTGCGCCTGATGTCGGACTTCGAAGGCCGCGAGGAAATAAGCCAGTCACAGCGCCTGAGAATACTGAAGCACTATCCGTGGGATCAGATCGCGGAGCGCTACGCGGACCTCTACGCCTCCGTGCTGGAGGCGGGCAGCGGCGCAATCGTACACCCCGGATATCTTCGCTAGTCCGCGTGAGCGGTTCGGCACACCGCATGGCGTTTTTCGTTACAATCGCCGATCGTCCAGCTGCTTACAGAGAAGAAGCTCCCGTTGAAACGAGATCCGGCGGCGCTGAAGAATCAGGAGTTCGATGTCGTAATCGTCGGGGGCGGCGCATTCGGCGCCTGTGCAGCGTGGGAGGCCGCGCTGCGGAATTATTCCGTCGCACTCGTCGAGGCAAACGATTTCGGGTCCGGCACTTCCGCGAACTCCTTCAAGTTCGTCCACGGCGGCATCCGCTATCTTCAGCACCTGGATTTCCATCGCCTGCGTGAATCCTGCAGGGAGCGCAGCGCGCTTTTGCGCATCGCCCCGCATCTCGTCAAGCCGATTCCTGTCGCCATGCCGACCTATGGCCACGGGCGCAACGGCAAGGCCTTTCTCGGTACGGGTTTCAAGCTCTACGAGCTGCTGACGCTGGACCGCAATCGCGGTATCCGGGACGCCAGCCGGCACGTGCCCGGCCCCGGCTTCATGAGTCGCGAAGAGGTCCTGCGGCGCTTCGAAGGCCTGGAAAGCAACGGCCTCACGGGCGCCGCGGTTTTCAGCGATGCACAGATGTATCACCCGCCGCGCCTCGTGTTCTCGTTCGTGCAGTCGGCGGTCGAGCGGGGAGCGGTGGCGATGAACTACGTGCAGGCCGAGTCCCTCGTCCGCAGCGGCGACCGGGTGAAGGGAGTGGCAGTTCGGGACCGGATATCGGGCGAAGCCTTCGAGGTCCGCGGGCGGACGGTACTCAACGCGGCCGGACCCTGGTCCGAAGGACTGCTGAAAAGCAGCGGCGACATTCGCATTGCCGATGCCGGCGTCTATTCGCGCGACACCTCTTTCGTCATCGAGGGAGGGCGCGAGACGGAGTACGCGATTGCCCTCCAGGGTGCATCGGTCGACGAGGGTGCGGTGATAGCACGCGGCACCCGCCACCTCTTCGTGGTCCCGTGGCGCGGTTCGCGGCTGGTCGGCGTGTGGCACGTCAAGTATCCGAAGGGACCGGACGCGATCGAAGTGTCGGAGCAGGAGCTGGAGCGCTTCCTTGCGGAGTTCAACCACACCCTCCCGTCGATGGCCGTGAAGCGGGAAGACATACGCCTGGTCCATGCCGGACTCGTGCCGTTCGGCGACAGCGACCAGACCGGCCAGCAACTG
>CAZTAE010000100.1:2280-7416 GCA_964611535.1 uncultured Woeseiaceae bacterium | reverse complement strand
GGCATCCCGTCCGCGGCCATTGTTCGTGAACCGAACCCGCCAAACCGGCGGAGGCTCGGCTGGGGGGAGTGTCTTTCAGGATCGTCGAAACAGGGATGTTTCGCCCGAAGCCCCCATGGACGAATGGCACTTACTTAAGCCAGCGGCCGGCTCCGCGGGGAGGTTGCGGCCTTCCCTGCGGGGGGTCTTTTGGCGGAAATAAAGCGGACCGAAGGGAGCCATTTCGCCAAAAGACCCCCCGCAGGGAAGGCCGCAACCGGGCTTAAGCAAGCATCATTGCTTAAGTTAAGTGCCATTCCCCCATGGACGGGTTCACGGCGGTCCTGAAAGACACTCCCCCCGGCCGGGCCTCCGCCAGCGATGGCGACGAACGTTCACGAACAATGGTCGGGGACGGGATGCCGGATGCGTCAGGTTTGCAGGCGGGGATCGGAGCGGCGGGGTTTCCTGCGCTGCTGCGGGTCGATGACCCGAATGAGGCCTTCCTGGGCGGCCGAGGCGACCAGGGTGCCGTCGCGGGTAAAGAACTGGCCGCGGGCGAAGCCTCTCGCGCCGCCGGCGTTCGGGCTGTCGAAGGAATAAAGCAGCCACTCGTCGACGCGCACGTCCCGGTGAAACCACAGAGCGTGGTCCAGGCTCGCCATCTGCACGTTGCCCTGGCCCAGGATTACGCCGTGCGGCAGGACGCTGGTGCCGAGCAGCTCGTAATCCGAGACGTAGGCCAGCAGGTTCTGGTGCAGGCTGAGCTCGTCGGGCAGGCGGTCGACCGCGCGTATCCACACCTGCTTGGCCGGCGGAAGCTTCTCCGGCTTCGTCAGGTCGAGCGGCCGCACCGGCCGGAATTCGAACGGCCGTCCCGCGGCGAGATAGCGCTGCATTTTCTCCGGCAGGCGCTCGAGGACCTCTCGCGGCACGTCGGTGACGTCGGCGAGCCCTTCCGGGCCCTCGACGTCCGGCATCGCCGCCTGGTGCTCCAGCCCCTGCTCCGGCTTCTGGAAGGACGCGGCGAGGTTGAATATCGGGCGGCCGTGCTGGATGGCCACCACGCGCCGGACCGAGAAGCTGCCGCCGTCGCGGGCGCGGTCGACGTCGTAGACGATGGGCGCCTCGATGTCGCCGCGCCGGAGGAAGTAGGCGTGCAGGGAATGGGCGATCCGGCCGTCGACCGTATGGTGAGCGGCGGAGAGCGCCTGCCCCAGGACCTGGCCGCCGAAGACCTGCGCACTGCCGATGTCGCGGCTTTCGCCGCGAAATATGTTGTCTTCGATCCGTTCGAGCTCCAGCAGGTGCAGCAGGTCGGCCAGTACACGGTTCATCCGGCGGCGTTCCTCGCGTTGCCGCCGTCGACGGTGATGCCCGCTCCGCTCACGAAGACGGCGTCGTCGGTGGCGAGGAACAGCGCGACCTTGGCAATGTCGATCGGTTCACCGAGGCGCCTGGCCGCCGATGCGGCGATACACCAGTCGCGGAATCCCTTGTCGGCATCGAATACCGGTCGGCTGACAGAGGTCATGACGGCACCCGGCTGGATATAATTGGCGGTAATGCCGTGCTCGCCGTAGTCGGCGGCGAGTGCCGCCGTCACCCGGGCAAGCGCCTGCTCGGACGCCGCGAAGCGGTCGGCGCCGTCGCGCCCGAAGGAACTGCGGAGGCAGCCGACGTTGATGATGCGTCCCGCGGGGCTTCTCTTGAGCAGGCCGGCCATTGCCGCGGAGGTCGCGGAGATTCGTTCCAGCATGACCTCGAGCAGCGCATTCTGCTCGCCCTCCCCGGCGCCGGCCGCAGCGTCCACGGGGCCGGCGTAGTTATTGACGAGGATGTCGAGGCCGCCGAGGTG
Organism: uncultured Woeseiaceae bacterium; assembly: GCA_964611535.1. GTDB lineage: Bacteria > Pseudomonadota > Gammaproteobacteria > Steroidobacterales > Woeseiaceae > IDS-8. The sequence continues at coordinate 5,579 of CAZTAE010000100.1, read as the reverse complement.
CTCGCGTACGGTGGAGACCGGAATCGCACCGTCCCCGTCCTCGGCGATGAGCGGGACGATGCCCTTGACGCGCCGCAGCGCGGAATCGACGCCGCTTTCCGCCGTGTCGACGGCAAGCACGTCCGCACCGTGTTTCGCAAAGGTTCGGGCGACCGCTTCCCCGATGCCGTCGGCCGCGGCCGTCACGACCGCCTTCAGTCCATACAGGCGCAATGCGTCAGCCATTGGGTCGCGTTCCTTTCAAGTCGTCGTGTACATTCGCAGCCCCCGGTCGTCCGGACCCGGTGCGGCGGGAGACGGCCGGCAGCGCCTTCCCCTGCGGCGCCAGGCACACATCTTGCCACAGCCGCGCCGGTTTCGCGGTGGATTCAGCCCGCGTCGGTGGACAGACGGTAACCGGCAAACTGCTCCCGCAGCGCGGTCTTCCGGATCTTGCCCGTGGCGGTGTAGGGGAACTCGTCGACGAATGCGACGTCGTCCGGCAGCCACCAGCTGGCCACCTTGCCGTCGAACCACGCGAGTATCTCCTCCTTGCTGACGTCCTTGTCCGGAGCCTTCACGACGATGAGCAGTGGCCGCTCGGACCACTTTTCGTGCGAGATGCCGATGACGGCGGCCTGCGCGACGGCGGGATGGCCGACCGCGATATTCTCGAGCTGGATCGAGCTGATCCACTCGCCGCCGGACTTGATGACGTCCTTGGTCCGGTCCGTGATCTGCAGGTAGCCCTCCGGGTCGATGGTGCCGACGTCGCCTGTTTCGAACCAGCCGTCCGGCTTCTGGGTGTCGCTCTTGCCCTCGAGGCGGAAGTAGTCGCTGCAGACCCACGGCCCGCGCACCTGCAGTGAGCCGAAGGCTTTGCCGTCCCAGGGCAGTTCCCGACCCTCGTCGTCGACGATCCGCATCTCGATGCCGAAGATGCCGCGGCCGGCCTTGGCCTTGATGGCCACGACCTCGTCCGGCGTCAGCGATTCCATGCCGGCCTTCAGCTTGGCGACGGTGCCGAGCGGGCTCGTTTCGGTCATGCCCCAGCCCTGGGTGACGACGACGTCGTGCTTGTCGCGAAACTCGCGGATCATCGACTCGGGGACGGCGGCGCCGCCGATGCAGGTGCGTTGCAGCTTGTTGAGGCGCTTGCCCGCGGAGGCGGTGTATTGCAGGAGGGCCGACCAGATGGTCGGCACGCCGAGAGCGATGCTGACGCTTTCGGATTCGAGCAGGTTATAGAGCGTCTCGCCGTCGCCCATCCTGGGCCCGGGCAGCACCAGCTTGGCGCCGACCATGAGGCCCGAATACGGGATGCCCCAGGCGTTCACGTGAAACAACGGAACGACGGGCAGGATGCAATCGAGGCTCGACAGCCCGAGCACGTCGGGCATGACGCCGGCATAAGCGTGCAGAAGCGTCGAGCGATGGCTGTACAGGACCCCCTTCGGATCGCCGGTCGTTCCCGACGTATAGCACAGCGCGACGGCATCGTTCTCGTCGAGCACCGGCCAGTCGTAGACGTCGCTCTCCCCGGCGATGAGGGATTCGTAGGACGTTACGTTCAGGGAGGTCGACGGCAGGTGATCGTCATCGGTCATCACCACGTACCCGGCCACGCCGGGCGTCTTGTCTGCAAGCTTCTCCAGCAGCGGGACGAACAGAGGATCGGTGAAGATCCACTTGTCCTCGGCGTGATTGATGATGAAGGCGATCTGCTCCGGAAAGAGCCGCGGATTGACGGTATGACAGACGTATCCTGCTCCACCGATCCCGTAGTAGGCCTCGAGGTGCCGATAGTCGTTCCAGGCGAGGGTCGCGACGCGGTCGCCGCGCGACAGGCCCAGCTTGTCGAGCGCGTTGGCCAATTGCCTGCTGCGGCGGAAGCAGTCGCGATAGGTGTACCGGTGCAGGGGCACGTCCTGCGTCACCGACACGATCTCCCGATTCGGGAAGTTGCGATCGGCATGACGCGCGATCTGCGAGATCAACAAAGGTGTGTCCATCATCAGGCCGCGCATGTCATCCCCCACGAGTCGCCGGATCGGGACATTTAACCGAACCGGACGCCCGGTCTCAAGCAAGGGCGGGGCGAAAGCCCGTGCCGCGGCATGGTCAGTCACGCGCGGCGGCGCGCCGACGATCGGCTCGCCGCCTACTCGTGCAGCACTGCCGACTTACCGCCGTCGAAAAAATACATGCCGATGGTCTCGGCGACACAGGCCGGCTTGCGCTCGCCCTCGACCTCGATACGCACCTCCGAGACCAGATGCAGGGCGCCGGCACGCATGCGCGCCTGCCGCACGGTGGCCCGGCCGCGGACCCTGCTGCCAACGGGGACGGGCGCGTAGAAGCGCACCTTGTTGCAGCCGAAATTGAGCGCCCGCGCCAGATTCTCCACCTTGACGAACTGGCCGGTAAGGGCGGGGATCAGGGCAAGGGTCAGGTAACCGTGCGCGATGGTACGGCCACCGGGCAGCTCACGGGCGGCGCGCTCGGTGTCCACGTGTATCCACTGGTAGTCGCCCGTCGCCTCGGCGAACTGGTCGATCCGCTTCTGATCGATGATCACCCAGTCGGACAGCCCGACTTCTCTCCCCTCGAGCGCCTTCGCGTCCCCGATAGATTTTATGACGTGCAACTTCCTTCCCTGTGGCGCCCGGCGTGCGTCGGATATCCCGCTACAGATACACACAACGCGTCGACAGGGCAAGGCTTTGCTGGTATTTGTGCGTGAACGCCGCCGGCCGGGGTGCGAACGGAGGAGGATGTACGGTGCCGGAAGACAGGGTGTTCGCGGTAGTGCTTGCCGCCGGCTCCGCCAGCCGCTTCGGTTCCGCCAAGCAGCTCGAGCTCTGGCGCGGGACGCCGCTCGTCGCGCAGGCGGTCAGGCTGGCCGAAAGCGCATGCGGGGCTCGCAGCGTGCTGATCACCGGTTACGAGTGGGAGGCGGTCGTCGACGCCTGCCGGCCCCTGCGGGGTTTTTTCGTCAATTTCCGGGGCTTCGAGGCGGGCATGGGAGCGTCGATCGCGTGCGGCGTCCGCGCCGTCGCCGGCGCCGCGGACGCCGTTCTGCTCCTGCTCGCCGACCAGCCCCTCGTGACCCGCGATCATGTGCAGCAGCTGATGGCGCGCCGGGCAGCCTCGCCGGACGCGGTCGTGGCGAGCGCCTACGGCGGCACCCGCGGACCGCCGGTGATATTTCCCGCTCGTACTCTTGCGAAGCTGGCGCAACTGGAAGGTGATCGCGGCGCGCGCGAGGTACTCGCCGATGAAGGCGACCGCGTGCAGGAGGTGCCGTTCGCCGACGCCGC
>CAZTAE010000100.1:0-2180 GCA_964611535.1 uncultured Woeseiaceae bacterium | reverse complement strand
ACGGGACACCCACGAAACTTATGGCAGCAGCCAGCCGACACCCACCGATCTCCAGCCATGCTGGAGGGCGCCCGCCGACGGGTGGCTGCGCTCGCGCACCCACGAACGTCCGCGCCTCCGGGCTACGGGCACTTGGAGAGGGTTCTAGCGGCCGCCGGCCTCTCTGGCCGTGTGTGTCTCGCCGTGTGCCGCACAACGCTCGCAGTTGACCCAGCCGGAATCGCCATCGGCGTAGTGCTCCTTCTTCCAGATTGGCAGACGCACTTTCACTTGGTCAATGATGAAACGGCAGGCGGCGAACGCCTCGTCACGATGGGGCGCGCACACGCCGACCCAGACCGCGCACTCGCCGATTTCGAGTAGCCCTGTGCGGTGCACGCAGGCGGCGCGGATAATCGGATACTTCGCACAGGCCTCTTCCAGGACGCGGCGGCCCTCCGTCTCGGCCAGCGGTTCGAAAGATTCGTACTCGAGCCGCAGCACGTTCCGGCCTTCATTGTTATTCCGGATCCAGCCCTCGAAGGCGGCGTAGGCACCGGCCGCCTCGTCGACGAGCAGCGTGCGCAGCGCGGCCGGATCGATGATCTTGCTTGTCATCTGCATCATGTCAGCCACCTGCCACAGGCGGAAAGAGGAGGATCGTGTCGCCGTCCTCGACTTCGGCCGACCAGTCCGCCATCTCGTCGTTGATGGCAACCTTGCAGTGGCCCAGCGGTTCCGCGGAGCCATGGCGCTTTCTCAGCTGGTCGAAGACGTCGCGCGCGTTCGCCGCTTCGAGCTTCACCACCTCGCGATCCGTTCCCGCGTGCTCGCGAAACGAGGCGAAATAGCGCACCGTCAATGTTTTGCTCACGAGGCCGCCTTCATGCCAGTGCGGGCGAGATCTTCCGGTGTATTGACGTTATCCAGCGCACTCGGTTCCGGCTGGTCGAGCAGCCAGGTGTCGGAGCGGACCAGCATCTTACGCGGGCAGACGACCCCCTCCTCGACGAACTGCCGGATGATGGCGCGGGCGGCTGGAGCATATATCGCGCACAGCGGTTCCGGCAGAGCGTCGTAAGAGCTCCGGAAAGCCGTGAAAGGATGTCGCGGCGAACGGTTCTCGAGCAGCGTCTCGACGGTCGCGTCGTCGACGTTGGGCAGATCGCAGGCCACGACCAGCCAGTGCGTGACCGGGTCCGACTCCAGCGCCGACAGGATGCCCGCCACCGGGCCGATGCCGCTGTAGCGGTCAATGATCTGCTCGAACTGTCGCCGTTCCGGCTCGTCGGACTGATCGGGCCGCGTCGATACATAAACGCGCCCGACGTGGCGCTCCAGCAAACGAACGGCGCGGGCGAGTTGCGTGCTGCCGTCGTCATGGCGCAGCAACGCCTTGTCACGCCCCATCCGGCGGCTCCGACCGCCTGCCAGGACGAGACCGGCTACCTTATTGTTCGCCTGCACGATGGAAATCCTCCTTGCCGCCGGTTTTCGATATCAACCGCGTGTCCACGATCGTAATGTCGTGCGACAGCGCCTTGCACATGTCGTAGATCGTTAGCGCGGCAACCGTGGCGCCGGTCAGCGCCTCCATCTCCACGCCCGTGCGGTGATGCACCTTGCAGATGCAATCGACGACGGCCCGGTTGTGCTCGTCGAGGTCGATGCTGATCTTGCAGTTGTCGAGGCCCAGTGGGTGACAAAACGGGATCAGTTCGTGGGTCTTCTTCGCCGCCATGACACCCGCGATGATCGCCGTCGCGAACACCGGACCCTTCGCCGTCGCTATGTCGCCGTCCACAAAGCGCGCCGCGACGGCATCGGGGAAGGCCACGACGCTGCGGGCATGCGCCTGCCGCTCCGTCGCCGCCTTGTGGCTGACGTCGACCATCGTCGGGCGGTTGTCCGCACCGACGTGGCTCAGTTTTCCCGGCGCATCCCCGGGCAGCGCTTCGCCGGGCACGACTAGCCCCCGATCCGGTACATCTCGACCTTCCTCAGCGGCTGCTCCTCCGCCTGGCCGGGCTGGCGAAGCTCGCTGTAGCGATCGCTCCTATTCAACCAGACCCGCCTCAGGATCTCCGCAATGTCGGTCTCGCTCGCGCCGCTGCGCAGCGGGTCCCGAAGACTCGTGCCCGCGGTGGCGAACAGGCAGGTGTAAAGGACGCCGTCGGCGGACAGGCGCGCCCGGCTGCAGG
>CAZTAE010000099.1:0-7562 GCA_964611535.1 uncultured Woeseiaceae bacterium | reverse complement strand
ACCGGCACGAGCAGACGGCGCCGCCCGAGGTGCGCCATGACCGCTTCCAGCACCTCGCGGTAGGTCAGGGTTTCCGCGCCGCCAAGCTCGAGCTCGCGCGGCCGCGCCGCGGGATCGGCGATGACCTTCGCTACGGCGGCGGCGACGTCCTCCACCCAAGCCGGCTGCAGGCGCGTCTCGCCGCGGCCGAAGAGCGGCACGACGGGCAGGCGCGTGGCCTGCTCGATGGTTGTGAGGAAGCTGTCGTTTGGGCCGAACATGACGCTCGGCCGCGCCACGATGCCGGCTTCGAACGCCTCGCGGACCACCTGCTCGCCGCGAGCTCGCGCGCGCACGAAGGCGGACGGCGACGCCGGATCGATGCCGAGGCCGGAGATGTGCACCAGGACCTCGGCACCGGCCTCCCGGGCACAGCGCGCGACGCGCGCGGCGCCGTCGACGTGCACGGCCTCGAAGGTGGCGCCGCCCTTTTCCACGTACAGCGAGACGGCGTTGACGACGGCGACCGCCCCGTCGACGGCGCGTTTGACGGACGGCTCGTCGGTGACATCGGCGGTGACGTGGCTGATTCCTGCCCCGGCATCACCCGGGGCTTGCCGCGGCACATGCCGGGTGGCGATGCGCAGGTCGAATCCCTCCGCGGAAACCTTTCGCGCGATGGCGCTGCCGAGGAAGCCGGTGCCGCCGAAGATGGTTACCGTAGCCATGCCGTCCGTCCCTCACTCCGAGCTGAAATCTTGCGTGAATCGCGAGCCCGCGGTAATGCGGCGTGCGCCCCGGAGTTGCGGGTCCGACTCCGGCTATCCTACCGGGACAGCAGCGCGATCACGCGCACCGGACCGCCGGAGCCGCCGGCGATCTTCATCGGCAGCGCGACGACGCTGAATCCGGCAGCCGGCAGTGCGTCCAGGTTCGTGAGGTTCTCGAGACCGGACACCTGCTCCGCCGCGGCGACGCGGTGCACCCGGAAGTCGGTCGATCGCCCGTAATCGATCGAGGCGGTGTCTACGCCGAGGGCGGCGATGCCCCGCTCCTCGACCAGAAAGCGCGCCGCCTCCTCGCCGTAGCTCGGGAAGGAAAGCCTGCTGGCATCGCCCGGGGTGTCGTCGCCAAGGTAGGCGCGCACGTCGGGCCAGCGGTCACTCCAGCCGGTCCTGAGCAGCACGATGGCCCCTTCCGGCACCCGGCCGTACCGCGACTCGTGCGCCTCGACCGCCTCGCGCGTCAGGCGGTAATCCGGCTCCTCCGCGGCTTCGCTGGAGACGTCGATCACGACGCCGGGACCGACGAGGTCCGAGAGCGGCACTTCGTCCACCGGCACGCCGTCCTCGTGAAAATGAATCGGCGCATCGATGTGCGTGCCGCCGTGCTCGGCGGTGCACAGCGCGTTCGCCGAATAGAACCAGCCGCCTTCGGTGTGACCGCTGACAAGCGTCTCGAGCTGAAAGCCGCGCGTGTCGGTGGGCCAGTAGACGGTGTCCTCGTCGAAGGCGTGCGTGAGGTCGACGATCTGCGCCCCTTCGAGCGGTGACGGGGCGCCGGCGCCGGGCGAGCAGGCGGCCGTCAGGAGCGGCGCGATGGCGATCAGCAGAGATGGGGCTCGGGACATGGCATTCTCCTCCGTCCGAGGACCTCGGCACCCGGTTTTTTACCCTACTTTGTGCAGGTGTACCTCCGCAATGCCGTCGCGTCCGGAAGTCGATGCAGCGACGGATCTCCTACCGGTCCAGGATGGGCACGAAGCCGCCGTAGATCAGGCGCTTGCCGTCGAACGGCATATCGCCGAACTGGCCGGGCTGCATCCGGGGGTCCTCCATGACTTTCTTCCAGCCTTCGACACGCGTCGCCTTGTCCGGCCATTCGACCCAGGAAAAGACGATCCGCTCGTCCCCCGTGGCCTTTACCGCACGCTTGAAGTCGGTGACCTTGCCGTCCGGGACATCGTCGCTCCAGGCCTCGACCACCCGGGTCCCGCCGTACTCGATGAAGACCTTCGCGGCCGTTTGCGCCATTTCGCGATAGGCCTCTTTGTTGGCTTCGGGTACCGGGACCAGATAGCCGTCGAGGTAGCCACCGGCCGCTCCGGCCGCCTCATCGACGATGGATTCGAAGCCGCCGAAGATCATCCGCCGGCCGTCGAAGGGCATGGTCTCGCCCATCTCCCGCAGGCGCGGGTCGCTCCTCATCTTCTCGTTCGCGGCGTCGCGCACTTGCCGCGAGGGATACTCGAACCAGCTGAAGACGACAACTTCGTCGTCCTTCGCCTTCACCGCCCCCTTGAAGTCCGTCACCTTGCCGTCGGGGACGTCGTCGCCCCAGGACTCGACCATCCGGGTCGCTCCGAACTCCCTGAAGAGCGGCGCCGCTTCGGCGGCGTGCCGGGTGTACGCGTCCTTGTTGGCGGCGGGAACCGCGGCGACGAATCCTTCTACGTAGATCATGGCTTTCTCCTTCATGGCTCGATGCCGATCGAATTGTCATGCCCCTGGACGTACGAGAGGGTGGCGAATCGACATGCCCGGGCATCAATCGAAGAATCATACTCGTCGCCGGTCGCGCCGATAGCGGGCGAAGTCGTTCAGCCCCCTCGGGGCGTCCTTTCCCGGAGTTCCGGCGACAAATGCGGATTGCCGGGCCGGATTTATATGTAGTACATTCTTGTCCTACAGAGGAAGCAGCATCATGCCGACCAGCGTCCGACTCGATCCGGATACCGAAGCGCTACTGCGGCGTCTCGCCCGCTCCAGCGGCCGCACGAAATCCGAAGTCATCCGGGAAGCGCTGCACCGCATGGCGGCCGGCACCGCGGAAGTGGCGGAGCAGCAAAGCCTCTACCACGCCATCGAGGATCTGGTTGGCGTCGCAGACGACGGACCGGAGGACCTGGCCGAAGGGCACAAAGAACGCTTCCGCGAAAAGCTCGATCGCCGGCGCTCATGACCGACGGCCTGCTGGTGGACGCGGGCCCGCTCGTGGCCATACTGAACCGGCGCGACCGCCATCATCGGGCGTGCATCGAGGTACTCAAGGAGATACGGCAGCCGTTGCTCTCCACCTGGATGCCGGTGACGGAAGCCATGTATCTGCTCGATTTCTCCGTCGCGGCGCAAGGAGCGCTGTTCGAGATGATCGAACGGGGCGCGCTGCAGATTGTGGATCTCGTCCGGGAGGATCTCTCCGCCATGCGCAGGCTGATGCGGAAGTATCGCGATCAGCCGATGGATTTCGCTGACGCGTCTCTGGTGCAGGTGGCGAGCCGGCTCGGGCTCACCGAAGTATTCACGCTGGACCGGCGCGACTTCGGCGTGTATCGGCTCAGCAAAAATCGAACGTTCAGCATTCTGCCGGCTAAAGGCGAATGATGACGGCAGCGCCTGAACGTTCCACTCTGTCGCCTGCCATCTCTCCCGTACCGGCCGCTCGACGTCGTTGGCTTCGGCCGACTCTACCAGCGCTTCCAGTGCCCTCTTCGTACTCGCAGAAGACGTCGGGCTGCGGCTCGGCTGCAAAGGCCTGAGGCGGATCATTGGACATTTCGATAAACCGCCTTCCTGTGCCCGATGCGGATGACATGGACGATCAGCTCGCGGTCGTTGATCGAATACAGGATTCGGTACCGCCCCTGACGAATGCGGTAGCGCTCATGTCCGGACAGCTTTTTTGCGCCCGCAGGTCGAGGATCGTCAGCCAGCGATTCAATGCACTTGACGATACGGCGGCGGTCCGCCTTCGTGGGTATCGCCTCGAGCTCCTTGATAGCGGTCTTCTTGATCCTCAGGCTATAGCTTGCCACGCCGCTTGAGGTCCTTGACTACCTTCTCGAAGGAATAGTCCGGTTCCGATTCCCTGGCTTCGAACGCCTCGAAGTCCTCGGCATCCTCGGCGAGCGCAGCCCGGACAGCGTCGTTGACGAGGTCGGAAATCTTGCGGTCCGTCTCGGCGGCTTTCAATCGAAGGGCACGGTGCAGGGCCGGATCGAAATACACCGTGACGCGCTTTGTCGGTGTGGCGGTCACGCGGCGACAATAACGTCTTGACGTTATACCGTCAAGGCGTTCTGCACGCCGAGTTCGTGCGGCTCATTCCTTCCGTGTTGTCACCGGCCGAACGGAGGCTGCGAAACGTCCTCGAGCTTCCAGATTTCGCCGGGAAGCGTGACGATGTAGGCGTCATTGCCGATGAACTGCATCGACGTGGGGATGTTCAGTTCCTCGGCGAGCACCGTGAGCATGCCGTCGGCATTGACCTCGACGAGCTGCCCCGTGTTCGGGAGTGCCGGCGACCCGTCGAACTGGCCGTCCCAGATCCCCTGCGCCAGGCCATAAAGCTTCCTGCCACGCCCGAACTGGACGTCGACCATCAGCGGGGCGCCGGAAGCGAGCTCGGTGGCGGCTGTCGATTTGGGCCCGAACGTCACGATCTTGCCATCCTCTGCTTCATGCGGTATTGGTCCCGCCTGTGCCATGTACACGGTATTGCCGCGGACCGTCAGCCCGGTCGGCACGATGTTGCCGAACGCCATGAACTCGCTGATGTCGCCGTCGAGCGTCACCCACAGCACGCGATTGAGGTGCCCGTCCGTCACCAGGAAGCTGTGGCGGAACACATCCATCGAGTACTGCACGCCGGTCGGGATGAGGAATCCGAAACCGCTGGGGGGGTTTGCCAGATTGTATGCGCCGATATCCGCAATGACGGTGTAGCTGTCCGGGCCGTCGATCCGGTAGATGCCGACGATGTTGCCGGGTTCGGGCACTATGCCCGGGGCGATCACGTCGTTGAGATCCGTGGCGACGACCGTCACCAGGACATAGGCGGTGTTGCCGATGAAGGCGACGTCCATCGCGCCGCCGAGCCCGATGATGAAAGGCGGCAGGCCGCTGGCGAAGGTCGTGACGTCGCCGGTTTGCGGGTCGACGCGCGAGACACGGCCGGCCGCGCTCTCGGTGACGTACAGCGCGCCGTCGGGGCCGACGGTGCTGCCGGAGCCGCCGGCCAGCCCGTCCACCAGCAGGGTGGGCTGCGCATCAGCCGGCAGCGACATCAATACGAGCAGTGCGGCGGCCAGAAACGGTCGGTACGGGGCTTTCATGGACTCTCCTCCTGCATCCCCCGGGCACCGGGGTTCGGGCCGGAGGGTTGCCTTATGTTGAATCGGGCACCAGGCATCTGTGCCGCGGCCGTGAATGGGCATACACTGGTCGAGGCTAAGCGGGCGGGCGCCGCCCGTACCGAGAAAGGCACGAAGAACCTGCTATAAAGAGGCGAAAAGAGGCCGCCCGCCGCGGCCCGAGGGCACAGGAGCCCATGAGCGATCCCGGCCAATCCTTTCATTTCGATCGCTACACGCTGGCGACGGCGCGTGGCGTGCTGCTGGGTCCCCACGGCGAGATCCCGCTGAGGCCCAAGAGCTACCAGGTCCTGTTCCACCTCGTGACCCATCATGGCCGACTGGTCGGCCGACAGGAGCTGCTGGATGCCGTCTGGGGCAAGTCGGCGATCACGGATGACTCGTTGACCCAGTGCCTCGTGGAAATCCGCCGCGCGCTCGGCGACGAAGCACGCAAGATGGTGCGCACGGTTCCGCGCCGCGGCTATCTCTTCGATGTGCCCGTGGTACCGGAACCGCGCCGCGAACCGCCCGCCACCGGCGGACGCGCCGGCCGGGATGACGCAGTGACGCGAACGAGCGCGCGGCGGCCTTCGCTGCGGGTGTTGGCCGTGACGGCCCTCGTGCTGCTGGCCCCGGCACTGGCCTGGCTGGGTTCGGACCGCGAGGCCGCTCCCCCGCTACCCGAGTCGGCCGTTGCCGTCGCGTCCGAGCCGAATGGCATCGCGGTGCTGCCCTTCGTCGACATGAACGGCGCCGATGACCCGACGCACCTGGGCGATGGCATCGCGGAGGAAATCCTGAACACTCTGGCGCAGTCCACGAATCTCAAAGTCACCGCCAGGACTTCGTCGTTTTCGTTCCGGGACCGTCCCGTCGACATCCGGACTATTGCCGAGCAGCTCGGCGTGTCCTACGTGCTGGAGGGCAGTGTCCGCCGATCCGGCAACCGCGTCCGGATCATTGCCCAGCTCATCGATGCCCGCGACGGCGCATACCGCTGGTCAGAAAGCTTCGAGCGGGAGCTCGACGAAATCTTTGCCGTGCAGGGCGAGATCGCGGGACAGGTCGCCAACGCGCTGCAGGCCCTCCTGTCCGGCGCACCGGCCGGGCCGGCAAGCCACGACTTCAAGGCCTACGAACACTTCCTGCGCGGGCGCTTCCTCTTCCACCGCCGGGCCGACGGCGATGTCGAACGCGCCCGGCAGCATTTCGAAACGGCGGTGGAACTGGATCCCGGCTACGCGGCGGCCTGGGCCGCGTTGGCCGGGACCTACGCCGTCCAGTTCGACAGCAGGAATCCTGCCGAGGAACCCGGCTTCGAGCCGGCCAGGGAAGCAGCGGCGCGCGCCCTCGCGCTCGACCCGCGCTCCGTGGAGGGTCACTTGCGAACGGCCTCCCTCCTGTCGATGGCCGGTGATGAGGCCGGCGCGCGGCGGCACTGGGAAATCGCCGAAACGCTGGATCCCGACAACCCGCTCCTGCTCGGATTCAAAGCCGGCCTGGCGCTGCGTTACGGCGATCACGCGACGTCAGTTGAACGGCAGCAGCGAGTGGTGCAGCGGGATCCGATGTCGCCCGTCAATCGCCTGAACCTGGCATTCATGCTGCTTGCGGCCGGACGGCCGGACGAGGCACGCACCCAGGTGCTGGCGGTCCGGGAACTGACGCCGGAGCGGCCGGAGATCGATCTTCTGCTGGCCACCGCTCTCATCCTGGAGCAGCGTTTTGCCGAAGCGGCCGCTTTGCTCGACGACCTGCCGGAGGACAGCGACGGCGACGCCGTGCTCGCCATTGTCACGCACGCGCTGGGACGGGAGGCGGACTACGAGGCCGCCATCGAACGGCTTCGCGGCCGTGACATCGCACCCGCCGCGACCGCTCTCGCCGAGGTGCATGCGCAGCGGGGAGACGTCGAGGGTGCGTGGCAGTGGCTCGAGGAGTCCCGTCGGCGCATCCCACCCGATGCCGGCGCCGAAGTCGACTGGCTGCAGCAGACGTCCAGCTCCGCGTTCCTCGGACCCCTGCACGACGATCCTCGCTGGGCCGCGCTGTTCGATGACGACTCGGCGCGGATCAGCGCGAAGAACCGCTGAAGCCGTCCGGCCGGGCCACGATCCCGGCACGGCAAGCCGTTCTCGACGCCTCCTGAAGTATAGTGCGGCCATCCGGGTGCGCTGGAATGATCGCGTATCCCACTCGGCAAAATGAGCGCTGAAAAACTGGTGTCCGACTTTCGCAGTCGCGTGTGGCGAGCGGAATTGCCGCTTTCGCCGAAACCGGCGAGCCAACCCGGCAGATCATCGAAAAGGCGCTGTCGAACGAGGTCATTACCAGGGCCGGCGGTGGCTCCCGCCCCGTCCGCCCTGTCGATCCGGCAAGTCGCCAGACGACTAGCGGGCATCTCTGATCAACAACAGGAGTCAGACGAATGGCAACGAATACGATCCGT
>CAZTAE010000098.1:0-7690 GCA_964611535.1 uncultured Woeseiaceae bacterium | reverse complement strand
GGAGCGGCGGCGTGTTCCTGTCAAGGATCGTGCCGGGGATATTGCGCCCGACCCCGGGAATTAATGGCACTTACTCAGCGCTGTGACCCGCTGTGAGGTTCCGGCATCGCCTGCGGGTGGTCCTTATGAAGGAAATAAAGCGGACCGAAGGGAGCCATTCCTTCATAAGGACCACCCGCAGGCGATGTCGGAACCGGCTCAAGTAAATGCCATGCCCCCAGGGATGGGTTGACGGGCGGTCCTGAAGGGAACTCCCCCCGGTCGCGCCAGGAGGTCGGTGAACAAAAGCGTGGTCAGGAAGCCTCTGCGGACAGTCGGCGGCCAGCCGGGCGGTAGACGGCGGCCCGGTACAGCATGCCGACGGAGAGCAATGACGCAACGGCGAGTGCCAGCGGCGGCTGGACGACGGCGAGGAGGAACGTGCCTGCCTGCAGTGCGAGCGTCAGGATCGTCAGGACCAGTATGGTGAGCCCGCGGCGAATCCGTTCGAAGCGCAGGGCGGCCGCGTAGAAGAGATCTTCGAGATCGTCCAGATACTGAATGATGCATTCCATGCGCTCTTCCCTTGCCTCATGCAGCTCGCATCATCGGGTTCCGTGCGGTGTCGACAGCAGCCTATCGGGCGACGGAAAGCCGGGGATCATCACCGCCAACCGGGTCGTCCGTGACGGGCCCCTGCGGCGGCTCATCCACCTCACGCAGTGCATCGCTGTTCGACTGTTTCGCCAGTGCGATCGCCCGGTGAAACCATTCCCATCGCTGCCTGGCCGAATCATTCTTCAGCACTTCAAATAACGGTTCCTGGCTGGAATGGTTGCTGCTCATGTCTGCGGCTTCGCGGCTGTCGGTCCTCACTTGCTGTCACTATAGACGACAGCGCGAAGTACCGCCGTGAGGCACATCACAGGTTAGCGCTTGACGGCAGTCTCTCCACCGGATGCCGGCGACTGCAGGTGTTGAAGAAGATGGCTGCGGGAAGAACGGTGGGAGCAGGCGTGCCCCGGCCGCTTTGAAATCAGCTGTCGGGCCAGTTGCGTTTGACCTGTTCGCTCCAGTTTCTGTAGCCCTTCCAGGTATAGAGCGAACGGTCGATGTTGCCGCGGCGGCGCGACGACACCCACTTGCGATAACGTCGCCATGCCTCGATGGCCTCGGCATCGGCCTCGTCGGGCCTGTCGCCGTCGCGAGGAGTCCCGTCCTCGGCATCGGCTTCGGTGACCTTCCACCGGGTCTCTTTGCTGTCCTGCATGCGGATGTACCGGCAACCCGTTTCGGACGCATCCTACGCGCAACAGGGGCGGTAACCAAGGAACCAGGTCACAATGCCGGGCCTGCGTTTCCGGCGTAAAATCAGTTGGTTGCGCAGCCTTCCGTGGGCGCGGAAGCCGCAGGGGCTACTTGCGGCGGCCCGGCACGGCCACGCGATAGCACGGCGTGTAGGTCTCGCTCTTGATCTTCATGCGTCCCTGAGCAACGAACGCGGCGAGCAGCCCGTCGAGGAGCCGCATGATGCGCGGCGCGCCGTGGATGTCGAACGGTCCGCGCCTTTCGATCTCGGCGATCGTGTCGTCCCGCACGTTGCCGGAAACGATACCGGAGAACGCCCGCCGCAGATTCGCGGCGATCTCATGGACCGGCAGTTCCTCGCGCAGGTCGAGCGAGGCCATCGCCTCGTGGGTCGCCCGGAAAGGCTTCTGGAACTCGTGGTCGATCGCGAGCCGCCAGTTGTAGTAGTAGGCGTCCCCGTGCCGGGTTCGGAAGTCGCGCACCTGCGCAAGACCGTGCAGCATTTCGCGAGCGACCTGCTCGGGATCGTCGATGACAATCGAATAGCGGCGCCGGGCCTGCTCCCCCAGCGTCGCACCGATGAACTCGTCGATCTGCCGGAAGTAGGGCTCGCTCGCCGGAGGCCCGGTCATGATCATCGGCAACGGAAGACGTTCGTTGTCGGGATGCAGGAGGACCCCGAGCAGGTACAGGATCTCCTCGGCGGTACCGACGCCGCCGGGGAAAATCACCATGCCGTGGCCGACGCGGACGAATGCCTCCAGCCGCTTCTCCATGTCCGGCATGATCACGAGGGCGTTGACGATCGGGTTCGGCGATTCCGCGGCGATGATCCCGGGTTCGGTGATGCCGATATAGCGGCCGTCGGTGATACGCTGCTTGGAGTGACCGATGGTTGCGCCCTTCATCGGCCCCTTCATCGCGCCGGGCCCGCAGCCGGTGCATATGTTCAGGCTCCGCAGGCCCAGTTCGTAGCCGACCCGCTTGGTGTAGTCGTATTCATCCCTGCCGATCGCATGGCCGCCCCAACAGACGACCAGGTTCGGCGTCGCGGGCAATCGCAGCAGCCTGGCGTTGCGAACGATGTGGAAGACGGCGTTGGTGATGTTTGCGGAGCCCTCGAGATCGAAACGGGCGCTGTCGCTGATCTCGTTCTTCGTGAAGACGACGTCCCGCAGCACGGCGAACACGTGCTCACGGATGCCGCGAATCATCTGGCCGTCCACGAACGCCGATGCCGGAGCTCCCTTCAGCACGACCTTGACTCCGCGGTCCTTCTGCACGAAGCCGACACTGAAGTCGTGGTACTTCCGCAGGACCTCCCGCGCATCGTCGGTTTCGCCGCCGGAGTTCAGGACCGCGAGGATGCAGCGCCGCAACAACGGGTACAGCCCGCCCTCGCCCTGGCTGAGGAGCTGCTCGGCCTCGACGTGCGACAGCACCTCCAGGCTGCCCTCCGGCCAGACCTCGGCGTCGACGCGCAGGTCGCTCTCGGCGCGGATGGGAGCGGTCTTTTCTGTGATGGCTTCGTGCAACGGGTTATCCAGCGGGTTTTGTCGTTCGGGCCGATGCAGATGCACCCGCGCCGTATGGCGCGATCCGTCCACGCCTCGCCGCGGGCGGCGGTGACCCGTGGCGGGCGCCGGCGCCGAGTGTGCGGCCAGACTCCCGCCGCTTCAAGGGCGGATCTCGATGGGCACCCTCTCCGGCGTCATCAGCCAGATGTCGATCATGTCGGAGTTGGACACGGCGATGCAGCCGTTGGTCCAGTCCGTCTGCCGATAATACGCCGCCGACCACGTGGGGCTGTTGGGCTGCCCGTGGATCATGATCTGTCCGCCAGGATCCACGCCCAGCCGCTCCGCAGCGCGGCGATCCTCCTCGTCCGGATAGGAGATCCTTATCGACAGGAAATAGTCGCTGTCGGGGTTGCGCAAGTCCAGCCAGTAGAGTCCTTCGGGCGTTCGATTGTCGCCCTCTTCGACCTTGTCACCCTCCGGCTCGATGCCGAGCGCGATGTCGAACGTCCGGAATGCCTCGCCTCCCTTCATCAGGTGGAGCTTCCGCTCCCCTTTCTCCACGACGATCCCGTCGGCCACCGGAAAATCCTTTGCGGCGACCGCCCCGAGACGACCGGGCTGCAGCGCGAGCAGCCCCGAGGCAGCGATGAGAAAGAGCGTCACTCTGCCCATGGATCGAATCGCGTCGGTCGATGCCGTGTCGTCAGTGCCGGCCGATCCGTCATACCCTGCGCCCGATTATCCAGCCGATTGCGAAGCCGATGACGCCGGCAAACGACGTATATAGCGGAAGATAGCGGAACAGTGCAAACGGATCGCTCGCCTGGCTGGCCATACCGTCGCGGTCGACCGACCAGCCCTGATGGAGATAGAGAGACAGCCCGAGCGTGGGGATGGCGTAGCCGAGGGTGGCCAGAGGCCAGTGCCAACCCGCGCCGTGCCACTTGCCCTCCCCGCGGACCAGCGTCCAGGCGGCCAGCGCCAGCGCGACAAAGGCGGGTACCACGTTCAGCAGCGCGTACCGGTGCGGACCTTCCACGTGCACGACATAGGCGCTGAACGCCGTTACGAGCAAAAGCACCGGCGACAGGCGGACGAAAACGAGCTTCGTTGCGGATCGCATGCACCGTCTTCAGGTATCGTTGCCGGCGAGGACCGGAAAGTTCAGCCGCGTGCCGAGACGCACGCTGTGCAGATCCAGTTCGGGGTTGTACTGGCGGAACAGCCAGACCGGCACATCGTATTGCCGTTGCGCGAGTATCCAGACCGATTCGCCGTTCTTCACGACGTGCTCCCGGACGCCGGTGATCCGGTAGGCGCGAAAGAACGCGTCCTGCTGTTCCCGGTGGTATGCCGACCTGCGCTGCTCGAAGGTCGCCGTATCGGTGCGGCCGAGATCCAGCCGGATGCGCTGCCCGACCTCGACCGGCGTGCGAAACGCCAGGCCGTTGATGTCCCTCAGCCGCTGCGTGCGGATGCCGAGCCAGTCGGCGAAATGGCCCAGCGTCTCGAGGGGGTGGACCTCGATGGTGCCGTCCGCTGCTACGGTGTAATCGCTGGGATCGGAAAGCAGCGACGCCTGCAGCGCTCCCTCGATGGTGGAGTCGAGATCGTCTCCCAGCGTGCCTGCCTCATCAGGCACCGCGGCAGCGTCAACTTCGGGCTCCGCCGCCACTTCCTCCGCCTCGGGCGGCGCCGGCAACACCGCCTCCGCCGGCGCCTCGGCTGCGCTGGCGACAGTGACGGGCAGGGGGCCGGCGGCCGGCAGGCGCAGCTGCTGACCGGCACGGATGCGGTGACGGCTGCTCAGATTGTTGAGCGCGACGAGCGTCGATACCCCCGTGCCGTACTCCCGGGCGATGTGGGACAGCGTGTCTCCGGCGACGACCGTGTGGAACAGGTCCGGCAACTGTTCCGCGAAGTGCGCATCACCCGGCAGCCGCGCCACCAGTTGCGACATCGGCGCAGTCAGCCGGTTACGCGGCAAGCGTATCGGATAGTCGCGGGGGAGATACTTGCTGCCCTGCCAGATCGACGCCTGGAACGCGGGATTGTATTGCGCCAGTTCACGCGAACTGACGCCGAGCGCCTCGGCGAGCGAGTCGGCAGAAACGAACGCATCCAGTGTCACGACATCGTAGTCGATCGGCGGGTCGGGCACGAGTCCGGGGACATACCGGTCCGGATCGCGGTCGATGCGCAACGCGGCGAGGAAGGCAACATAGAAGTTTCTCGATGCAAAGCCGAAGGTACGGCTCTTGTATTCGCGGAAAATCTCGGCGTATTCGGTGTCGCCGTGGGTACGCATCGCGCGGCGCACACCGGAAAGCCCGTGGTTGTAGGCCGTGATCGCCATCGGCCAGTTCCCGGTGATCGAGTGGTTGTAAGCCAGCAGCTTGCCGGCGGCGACCGTCGCCGTGTAGGGGTCGTTGCGCTCGTCGAGCACGTGGTCGATGCGCATGAAGCGCCGCCCGGTGCCGCGGGTGAACTGCCAGATGCCGGAGGCGCCGACGTGCGAACGCGCCTCGGGATTGTAGGAAGACTCCACATGCGGCAGCGCGGCGAGATCGACCGGCAAACCGAGCTGCGCGAACTCCTCGTGCACGTGCGCCCGGTAGCGTCCGGCGCGTCGCATGCCTTCCCGGAAGCGATCGGACAGGCCGCGCTGGAATCGTATCCGCGTGGCGGCCGCGGCCAGCTCCGCCGCGGTGACATCCTCCGGCCACAGCCCGAGGACGCGTTCCTCTTCTGCCGTCAGGCCCTCACGCCCACCTTGCGCCAGATTCTGGAGGATCCGCCGATAATGCTCCCGGCGCTGGCCGACGACGCGGCGCTCGCGGCTGCGCGAGGTCTTTGCAGGAATGTCGATCCGTTCATAGATTACGGACAGGTTTCGGTTATCGTGTAGTACGCCCTCGTCGCTGTCGTAGTCCGCGAAGATGGAGGTCCAGAAGGCCACGTCCGGCTCCAGTTCTTCCGGCAGGGGAAACAATTCCGCGGCACCGGCCTCCAACGCGGCAGCGAGCAGGAGGAGCGAAAAAGTCAGCGAAACGGCTCGAATTATGCTTGTCATTTTTACAGAATAACGTTTCAATTGAGGAGTTAACTCTAAGCGATTGAACAACCGCACAAAGTCAGCTTTCTTCAGGTATTCTTACCCAGAGCTGCAGCCACCGCAACCGCCCGGCCGGATGGACAGGCCACAGTGATGATAAAAGCCGCGCCACAGCCCCTGCTTGGGACCCTGACCGTCAGCCTGTTGCTGGCCGCCGGGCACGCACCACCTGCGCAGGCGGCCGCGGACGATACCCAGGCGGCCGACCCTCTCGAGATCATGGCGGCGCGGGAACCGCCGCCCGTAGCGCCTCCTTCCGACGAACCCGCTCCCGGCGATCACAGCGCACCTGCCGCGGGGGATGAAACCGTCAAGCCTCTGACGGAGCCGCCGGAGCCTGCCGGGACCGGCGCGGAGGACGCACTGGACGGCGCGGCTCAGGTGGACGCCGAGCCGCCCCCGGAGGAAAAGCTCGTGAGCCCGGAGGCACTCGGACTCGCGGTCGACACGCTGACGGCCGACCTCGACGAGGAGGAGGCGTCGGTGCCGCTCGCCGACGCCGTGATCCGCGCGGGCGAGACGAGCACCCCGCGATCGCTCACGCTCCTCGGCTCGGACGTCCCCCCCGGGACCTATCACCGCCTGGCCTGGTCGGCCACGGAGCTCTTCGAAGGCGTCCCGATAGCCAGCCCCGTCCTCGCCGTCAACGGCACGTTGCCCGGACCGACCTTGTGCCTCGCCGCGGCGATCCACGGCGATGAGCTGAACGGCATCGAGATGGTGCGTCGCGTGATGCACGGCCTCAATCCGCAGAAATTGTCAGGCGCCGTCGTGGGCGTGCCGATCGTGAACCTGCAGGGCTTCCGGCGCGGATCGCGATATCTGCCGGACCGGCGGGATCTCAACCGCTTCTTCCCCGGCAACCCGAACGGCAGTGCGGCATCGCGTATCGCGCACTCCTTTTTCACCGAAGTCGTCGCCAACTGCGACGCACTCGTGGACCTGCACACCGGCTCCTTCGAGCGGGCCAATCTGCCGCAACTCCGGGCCGACCTGCGAAATCCCGACGTGGTCACGCTGACGCAAGGATTCGGCGCCACCGTCATATTGCACAGCGAGCCGGCCGAAGGGACGTTGCGTGGTGCCGCGACCGCGGCGGGCATCCCGACCGTAACGCTCGAGGCGGGCGGCCCGTCCGAGCTCGAGCTCGAGGAAGTCATGCATGGCGTGAAGGGCATCGAAACATTGCTCAATACGCTCGGCATGGTCAGGAAGACCCGCCTGTGGGGCGACCCGGAGCCGGTGTACTATCGATCCGTCTGGGTGCGGGCGAATCGTGGCGGGATACTGCTCGCGGACGTCAGCCTCGGCAGCTCGGTGCAGCGCGGCGACCTGCTGGGCACCATCACCGATCCGATGACGAACTCGAGCACTAATCTGTACGCGCCGTTCTCCGGGCGCGTGATCGGCATGGCCCGGAATCAGGTGGTCATGCCCGGCTTCGCCGCGTTCCACGTCGGCTACCAGACGGCGGAGGCCAGTACCGCCGGCGGCGGCCGGATCTCGGGAGGCGAAAACGCGTACGCCCGCGATGCCGACCTGGGACACGACGACTACATCGACGACATGTCCGAGTAGCCTTGCGGGCCGATCGATTCGGCCGGCGCTCAGGCAACGGCGGCGAACCGGCATGGCCTCGCCGCGACGCTGCCATTAACATCGCGCCATGAGCGATGCCAGGCGCAAGCCGCTGTCACGGTTCGTCGCCCCGCGATACTGGCCCGCCTGGGCCGGCCTGGGGCTGTTGCGGCTGAGCTGCCTGCTGCCC
>CAZTAE010000097.1:0-7728 GCA_964611535.1 uncultured Woeseiaceae bacterium | reverse complement strand
GCCTCCGCCGGTGACTTCCCGCATTCGTCGTGCCATATTGGCGACAGCTCGCAACCTGTAACGATTCCTCATGCTGACGCGATTGGTGCTTCGTGACGAAGCGCTGGCAAAGTGGTTGACCTTCGCGGACCCGGTGGCAGTCGTGACGGCGCGGGAGCCGCGCGACGTCGCTCCGGCACTGGCGGAAGCCGAGGTGCGCGTGCGCGACGAGGGGCTGTACGCGGCCGGATTCGTCTGCTACGAGGCGGCGCCGGGCTTCGACGAGGCGTACGTCACGAAGCCACCCGGCTCGCTGCCGTTGCTTTGCTTCGGCCTGTTCGAGCCGCCGCAGTGTTCGGCGACACTGCCGCCGGGACAGGACCTGCCGGAAATCGGCTGGGCGATGTCGACGCGACGCGACCGTTACGTGACAAACGTCAGGCGGATTCACGAGGAGATCGCCGCCGGCAACACCTATCAGGTGAACTACAGCGTGCGACAGGGCGCGGCGGGCGTCCGCGATCCCTGGAGCCTGTTCCTGCAGGCGGCAGCCGATGCACCGCACGCGGCCTACATCGAATGCGGCGAGCACACGATCGTCTCGGCCTCACCGGAGCTCTTTTTCGAGCTCGATGGCGGGCGGATCGTCTGCAGGCCGATGAAAGGCACCGCGCCGCGGGGCATGACGACGCCGGAGGACCGCAGGCTGCGCGGCATGCTCGCCGCGTCCGCCAAGGACCGGGCGGAAAACGTCATGATCGCGGACATGGTGAGGAACGACCTCGGCAGGATTGCATCGCCGGGATCCATACGCGCCGCGCGCCTTTTCGAGATCGAGAAGTATCGCACCGTCTGGCAGATGACCTCGACGGTTACGGCCAGAACCGACGCGAACGTCGCCGACGTCTTCCGCGCGCTGTTTCCGTCCGCGTCAATCACCGGTGCGCCGAAAGTGTCCAGCATGAAGCTCATAGCGGAGCTCGAGGATTCGCCGCGGGAGATCTACACCGGTGCGATCGGGTTCATCGCGCCCGGGCGAAAGGCGCGCTTCAACGTCGCGATCCGCACGGCGGTGATCGACAGCGGCGGCAGGGGCAGGTACGGCGTGGGCGGGGGCATCGTATGGGACTCGGACCCGGAGGACGAGTACCAGGAGTGCCTGAACAAGTCGATCCCGACGGCAGGGCGGCACGCCGGCGCGGACTTCCGGCTGCTCGAGACGCTGCTCTGGCGCCCGGGGGAGGGCTACGTCCTGCTCGAGGAGCACCTCGAACGCCTGGCGGATTCCGCGGAGTATTTCGACTTCCGCTGCGACGTGGCCGGCGTCCGTCAGCGGCTTGACGTCCTGGGGCAAGGGCTTTCCGGAACGGAGCAGCGCGTGCGGCTGCTCCTCTCTCGCGACGGCGTGGCGAGCCTCGAGGCAGCGCCCTTCGAGAGGACGGCCGCGGTAACGCGCCTCGGGCTCGCGAGCCAGCCGGTCAATCGGCGCGACCCGTTTCTGTATCACAAGACGACGGAGCGCACGGTATACGGGAACGCCCTGCGGGACGCAGTCGAGTGCGACGACGTGCTGCTGTGGAACCCGGAGAGCTGTGTCACCGAATCCACGGTCGCCAACTTCGTCGCGCGCATCGACGGGCGGCTCTGCACGCCGCCGGTCGAGTGCGGACTGCTTGCCGGCACGCTGCGGCGCAGGCTGCTCGAGGACGGCGTCCTGGTGGAGCGGAAGATACTCGTCTCCGAGCTTCCCGGCCTGGAGGAATGTTATCTGGTCAATTCCGTGCGCGGGATGCGCCGATGCCGGTTGACAGCCGACCCCGGCTCGCGCGGCGCTACTTCCGGAACAGCCACAGCAGGACACTGAGCGCGATGCTCAGAAGAATCATCGTCGTGATGGGAAAGTAGAAGCGGAAGCTCGGCCGCTTGACGACGATATCGCCCGGCAGGCGTCCCAGCGGCAGCTGGCTGACCCAGGGCCACAGCAGCCCCGCGAGCAGCACGAGGACACCGATGACGATGAGCGCGCGCTGCATGTCGCCTCAGGAAGCGGCGGTGCCGTCCCTGGATCGGGCGAAATGGTCGGCCAGTACGCGCGCTACGCAGGCGGTGAGCCGCTTGCCCGTTCCAATGTGCAGGAACTCGTTGGGGCCGTGCGCGTTGGAGTTCGGCCCGAGCAGACCCGTCACGAGGAACTGCGCCTGCGGGAATCGCTCGCCGAGCATGCCCATGAACGGAATGCTGCCACCCGTGCCCATGTACATCGACGGCCTGTCGAAGAAGTCCCCGGATGCCGCCTGGATGGATGCCTCCAACCAGCCAGCCACCGGGGGCGCATCCCAGCCGCCCATCGTCGATTCGACGTCGAAGCGCACGCGGGCGAACGGCGGCGGGTCGGTTTGCAGGATCTCCTGCAGGGCGGCGGCGGCGGCGCGGGGATCGCAGGTTGGCGGCAGGCGGAACGAGAGCTTCAGCGTCGTCCCCGGCAGGAGGACGTTGCCCGCGTTCACCAGCGCCGGCAGCCCATCGGCGCCGGTGACGGCGAGCGTCGGGCGCCACGTGTTGGCGAGCAACAGCTCCTCCGGCGTTTCGGCAGGTTTGCCTTGCGTCACCCACGGGAACTTTCGCCAGACCGAGTCGCCGAGCACCTCGGCCGCGAGCCCCGCCTGCCGACGGCGTTCCTCCGGGATCTCGACGTGCAGCGCCTCCGTCAGGATCCGGCCCGTCGCCGTGTCCTCGATCCGCTCGAGCAGCCGGCGCAGGATGCGAAAGCTGGACGGCACGATGCCGCTGGCACTGCCCGAATGCACGCCTTCTGTGAGCACCTCCGCCTTCAGTGTGCCGACGAGGTTGCCGCGCAGCGACGTCGTGCACCAGAACTGGTCGTAGTTGCCGCACTCCGCGTCGAGGCACACGACGAGGTCCGGCGTGCCGATCCGCTCGCCGAGCGCTTCGATGTAGTGCGGCAGATCGAAGCTGCCGCTTTCCTCGCAGCCCTCGATGAGGACCACGCAACGCGCGTGAGGGATGCCCTGCTCGGCGAGCGCCCGTATGGCCGTCAACGACCCGAACACCGCGTAGCCGTCATCGGCGCCGCCCCGTCCGTAGAGCCTGCCGTCCTTCAGCACCGGTTCCCAGGGGCCGAGGCCCTCCGCCCAGCCGCTGAACTCCGGCTGCTTGTCGTAATGGCCGTACAGCAGGATGACGTCGTCGGACTCGCCCGGAACGTCGATGAACAGGAGCGGCGTCCTGCCGTCGAGCCGCACGATCTCGACCTGCATGCCGTCGATCGCCTGCGCACGGCACCATTCGGCGAGCAGGGTCACGGCCGCCTCCATGTGTCCCCGGGCTTGCCAGTCCGGGTCGAAGACGGGCGATTTGTTCGGGATGCGTATGTAATCCGACAGGCGGGGTATCACCGACTCGTCCCATACCGAGTCGACAAACGTCCTGGTCTGCTCCGTGTCCATTCCCGGCTTTTCCTTTTTCTGGCGCGGCGTGCGTGGGCCCGTAGCCTGAATTATCTGCCGCGCGAAGGCAATCGCCGCCGCAGGCATTCGCTCACGGCGGGCGACCCATCGGCCCTGCGAGCCGCGACGGAGATCGCAGTCGCGGCCGCCAGATGGCGGAGGCGCCGGCGGTTGCGGCGCAGCTCAGGAGACGCGATCTACCGCGGCCCCCACGCCTTCCCGATCGGCGCAGTTCGCGCAGCAGAACATCCGATCATTCGATTCGATCCCGTGCCCGATGATCCGCGTCCCGCAGTGGTCGCACGCCGGCGCCAGCGACTGGATCGCGCACTCGAACGAGTCGAAGGTGTGCTCCTCGCCGTTTTTTCTTACGGTGAAAGCCTTGTCGTAGTCGTTTCCACAGGTTTCGCATACCGACATCCTTCTAACCTCCTGATTCCTCGGCTGCTGCCGTTGTAACGGCGGCTCGTGCCACATGTAAGGGTTACAAGCAGGCGCCGTGCGGCCGGCCAAATTTACAAAGCCGTCGTCCGCAGGCTCAGTCATCATCCAGGATGAACGTGATCCTCATGTTGACGTGCCACTCGACGATGCCGTTATCGTTCAGGATGACGTTCTGCTCGTTGACCCACGCCTTCTTCATGTGGTGCAGCGTTTTGCCGGCCCGCGCGATTCCCTGGCGCACGGCGTCTTCGAATCCTTTCGTCGAGCTTGCTGATATTTCGGTAACTTTTGCGACGGCCATAGTTCGGGTTCCTGTTTGCTCTGGCAGGGTTGTGGAGTCATGGATGCAGCAATTTCTGTGCCACCGGAATCGGCGGCACGTGCGCGGCCGGCGGCGTTCGCCGGCGCCTGCTCAGGACCCGTAGGTGTAGCTCGACTGGAGCCCCAGCGGTATGCCGAGCATCCAGTAGATCAGCAGGAAGATCGACCAGGTCACGAGGAACGTGACGGAGTAGGGCAGCATCATCGCGGTCACCGTGCCGATGCCGGTGCCTTTCACGTAGCGCTGACAAAAGACCACGACCAGCGGGAAGTAAGGCATCAACGGCGTGATGATATTGGTGCTGGAGTCGCCCACCCGGTAGGCGGCCTGCGCCAGGTCGGGGGAGATACCGAGCTGCATCAGCATCGGCACGAAGATCGGCGCCAGGAGCGCCCACTTGGCCGAGGCCGAGCCGACGAACAGATTGATGAAGCCCGTGAGAATCACGATGCCGACGATGGTGATCGCCGACGGCAGCGCCAGCGCCTGCAGCAGCAGCGCTCCTTCGAGCGCCAGCAGCACGCCCAGGTTCGACTCCCCGAAGGCGTAAATGAACTGGGCGATGAAGAACATGATGACCAGGTAGTAGGCCATGCCGGACATGGCCTTCGACATGCCGGCAACGACGTCGCGTGCGCTCTTCACCGTTCCGGCGAGCATCCCGTACACGACCCCCGGCAGCAGGAACAGCAGGAAGATCAGCGGCACGATCGATGCCATGAGAGGCGATCCCTGCGACGTCAGGCCGCCGTCGGGCGCACGCCACGCCGAGCCGGACGGCAGAACGGAGACGATCAGGACCGCGAGGCCGAGGAGCATGGCGACGAGCGCGCCGCGCAGCCCGCGACGCTCACCGGGCTCCAGCGGCTCCATCGTCGGCAGCTCGTCGAGGTCGCCGTCCAGCTCCGTGCCTCGCAGGCGGGGCTCCACGACGCGCTCGGTCAGGAGCCAGCCGAGCGAGATGATCAGCAGCGAGGAAATCGTGGTGAAGAAGTAGTTGTTCAGCGGATTCAGCACGATGTCCGGATCGAGAATCTGCGCGCCCGCCTGCGAGATGCCCTGCAGCAACGGGTCGAGTGCCGAGGGCACGAAGTTCGCGGAGAAGCCGCCGGACACGCCGGCGAAGGCGGCGGCGATGCCGGCCAGCGGATGGCGGCCGGCCGCGTAGAAGATGATGCCGCCGAGGGGAATCACCAGCACGTATCCCGCATCGACCGCGGTGTGGCTGATGATGCCGACGGTGATCACCATAGGCGTCAGGAGCCAGCGCGCCGTCACGGCCATCACCGCGCGCAGGCCGGCGTTGATGAACCCGGTGTACTCCGCCACGCCGATGCCGAGCATGGCGACGAGGACCACGCCGACGGGAGGGAACGTCATGAAGTTCGACACCATCGCCGTCAGGAAAGCGGTCAGCGCCGTGCCGGAAAGCTGATTGTTGACGACCAGGGCTTCGCCCGTACGCGGGTCGATGACGTCGAAATCGACCGCCGACAGGACCCAGGACAGGAACCAGACGATGAGCAGGAGGAAGACGAAGAGCATCGCCGGGTCCGGCAGCCGGTTGCCCACGCGCTCGACGGCCGCCAGCGCGCGTTCCATGCGGCTGGGCGGCGGCGCCTCGTCCGCTTTCTCGGCCGCCGTTTCCCCGGCCGGGTGGTCCTCAGCCATCGACAGGCACCGGGCGTCCGGGCACCGGATCGTTGGTCGTTGCGGAAGTGCGGCCGCGAGCCGCGGCGACGGGTGCGGCACGCGCACCGGACGCCGCCGGTGTCCACGGGATGCTGGTCATGATTCGTCTCCCCCTTGCGCCGGCAAGGGTACCAGATTGCGAATTGGCGGCGGAATCAGCCGCGCGCCCGTCCGGCCGTGCACCCACCGCTCGGGGCGGACGCAGGTCTCAGTTTCGGCTGCCGCCGGCGGCTTTCCCATGCGGCTGAGAGCCGGGTCACAGCCCCGGACGGAGGCCTTCCGTTTAACTTGCGCCACGTCATCGACGGAAAGATGATCCGATATGGCAGTGAACGCCAGCAACGTAGTGAAGTTCCCGCTCGACCGGCGCCGCAACCTGCAGGGATGCCCGCACTGCGGCAAGCGGACGAACGTGTGGCGCATCGGTCGCCTTGCCTGGGCGTATTGCGACGCCCACGCCGTGCGCTGGGTGGCCGCCGATTTGCAACGGGTGCCTTCGGGCAGTTTCGACCGCCAGCACCTGCGCAAGGGTCTCGAGTTTCTCGCGCGCTTCGACGAAGTCTCCGGCTGACTCCCGCAAGACCGCGCTCCGCGGCGGGTGGGTGCAGCCGGAGCGCCCTCGTCTGGCAATTCCCTCGTGAACCGTGGTTGAATGCCGCTCGGCCGGCCGCGGGCCGGCGTGCACCCGGGCGAACGATGGGATGACGATGCATAGACCAGCCGAACCCGGCGGGGGCGAGAAGCCATCCCGCCAGTTTTCACGGAGGACCTGGCGTAGCGGCGGCGAGCCGCGGGGGACCACGTGACGCCGTCGGCGATCGACACCGACGTGGTCATCGTCGGCGCAGGGCCCTGCGGCCTGTTCCAGGTCTTCGAGCTCGGGCTCCTGGGCGTCAAGGCGGAAGTCGTCGACTCGATCCGGCAGCCCGGCGGCCAGTGCGCCGAGCTCTATCCCGACAAGCCCATCTACGACATACCGGCCATCCCCGTCTGCACCGGCGAGGAGCTGACGAACCGGCTGCTGAAGCAGATCGAACCGTTTCATTGCGGCATGCACCTCGGCGAGGAGGTCGCCGTCGTGCGGCGACGGACCGACGACGCTTTCGAGGTCGAGACCGGCGCCGGCAAGCGATTCGTGGCAAAGGCCGTCGTCATCGCCGGCGGCGTCGGCTCGTTCCAGCCGCGGCCGTTGCGGGTCCCCGATGCCGAGCGCTACGAAGGCAGGACACTCCACTACCGCGTCGCCGACGCCCGGCCGTTCCACGGCAGGAAACTGGTGATCCTCGGCGGCGGCGATTCCGCGCTCGACTGGGTGCTGGAATTCGCGGACAAGGCCGCGCACGTCACGCTCGTCCATCGCCGCAGTGAATACCGCGCCGCCCCGGCGTCCGTCGACCGCATGCGCGGACTGGTGGCGGAGGGCGCGATCGACCTGATCGAGAACGCGAAGGCGACGGCGATCGCCGGCAGCGACGGCGCCATGCGCTCCGTGACCGTGCAGGTCAAGGACGGCGACGCCGTCGAGATTGCCGCGGACCACGCGCTCGCGTTCTTCGGGCTCGCCCCGAAGCTCGGTCCCATCGCCGAATGGGGCCTCGACCTCAACCGCAAGACCATCAACGTCGACACGGAGCACTTCGAGACCTCCGAGCCGGGGATCTACGCCGTGGGCGACATCAACTACTACCCGGGCAAGAAGAAGCTCATTCTCTGCGGCTTCCACGAGGCGGCGCTCGCCGCCTTTGCCATCAAGCAGCGGCTCGAGCCCGACAAGAAGGTGCACGTCCAGTACACGACGACGAGCCCGATCATGCACAAGCGCCT
>CAZTAE010000096.1:0-7759 GCA_964611535.1 uncultured Woeseiaceae bacterium | reverse complement strand
CTTTCTTCTTCACCGAAACCGCCTGCCGTGGCAAAATGCTGAACAGGCATCAACAGCAGGCGGGAACAGACATGGCTCGGATATCACCCGAAGAACAGGCAAGGCGCGCAGCGCTGGTTGAAAACGCGCGCGCGAGCGTTGCCATGGAAGGCCTCGAGGCCGGCCACGAGGCTGAGGAAATCTTCCAGCGCTACGTCACCGGCGAGCTCACGCTCGAAGAGATGGGCGCAGAGATCGACAAGCTGCATGACCGGGAATTCGGACCCATACGTCTACCCGCGGACGACGGTCCTTAAGAACCTCCGCGACATCCGCGACCCGCAGGCCCTCGCCCGGTTCGAGGCCGAAGCGGCACGTCGCCGCCTCCAGGAACTCGGCAGCCGGCCCGTTGCGGGGCGCTTTGATGCCAAACATCTGCAGGCTATCCACCGGCACATCTTCCAGGACGTCTACCCGTGGGCGGGGGGCTTCCGCACGATCAACATTGCCCGCGCGGGGCAATTCCCCTTTGCCTTCCCCCACCAGATTGCGCGAAACATCTCCCGCATCGCCGATGGTCTCAAGCACGAGCAGTACCTCAAGGGACTGGGCGCAAAAGAATTCGCCGGCCGCGCCGCGCATTACCTCGGCGAGTTAAACGCCATCCATCCGTTCCGCGAAGGCAACGGCCGCACGCAGCGCGAATTCATACGCCAACTCGCCGAGCAGGCAGGGCATCAGTTGGAATGGCAGCGCGTTGACGCCCGTCAGTTCCACGAGGCCTCGCGCGTAAGCTTTCAGCGCGGTGACAATTCCGGTCTTAAGGCTTCCATCCGCACGGCCATCAGCGGTCCGGCCCCGGAAAAGAACCGCGCTTCGCCCGACCTGGATGAAGCGCTCAAGCAACGGGTCGCGCGCAAGAAGCAGGAACGGGAGCGCGACCAGGAGGGCGGACGCGGCACGCGCGAGCGCTGAAGATCGTCCACTCTCTAACACGACCGGCCCGGACCCGAACCAGCCGCCGGTCACCGTCTCTTGGTACCTCGTCCCTCACACCTCTCCTTCCCGTTGTTTCCTTGAAATGATCCGCGAGCCTGGCCGGGCGCGCCGCGCCGTCAACGGCCGGCCCGCGCCAGCCTTCGCCTGCGGGCCGTTGCCCTTGGCGAAGGCCCGTGTTGGCCGTTTCCCGCTTGTCACCGGTGACGGCTGCGGCTTCCCGCCCGGCCTTGTGTCTCGCGCATCAAGGAAACAACCAACCAAGGAGACGACCATGCCGATGAACAACCCCGAACGCGCCCACTGCGCCCGTCAGGCGCTCTTCGCCTACTGCTGCGAGAAGGAAGGCCGCGAAGAACTGTACGACGAGCAGGACGCCTGCATTCTCGATCTTGTCTGCGATCTCTGCCACCTGCTGCACCGCACACGCGAGGGTCCGAGGAATCTGCAGAGACCCGAGCGAGAAGAAAGCAAACCGCTCGATCTCCTGCTCTGCGCGCACACGCTCTTTGAAGACGAGCTTTCGGAGGAAGAACCGCAGCTGCGCGAGGCCCTGCGCCTTGCCATCAAGGCCATGAACAGCACACCGAACTTCAAAACCGGTATCCCGGATCCGCAGCGGCCGGCGCGCACGCTGTCGAGTTACGCGCTCATCCCGCGTCTGGAAGCGATCCTGCAGGGCCCGCCGTGGGAGCAGGATCCGTGAAGGCGGTGCGCATCCGGCCCGCAGTCCCCGAAATAAGCGTCGCCGATTCCCAGGAGAGATAGGAGCAAATCCATGCCCCGGAAACGCCGCAGCGCCAGGCGCGCAGAACACCTGTCACGCACCGTGGCGATCTCATCCGTCTCGGCACGCGTGGGAATTCGTGTGGATCAGCGTCCCCGCAAGGAACCCGAAATCGAAAGCGGCCCGTGGCTCGAATTGCGCGGCACGCTGGACGAACCGCTCAAGGGCGTCCAGGACGTTCTGTGCAGTCTCTACCCGGAGAATGAGCCACAGATCGGCCCGGCGCGCCCGGCCGGGATCGGCGCCGTCATCGGGATCAAACCCCGGATGTCCGTGGTGGTCTCCTGGTCGCACCGCGACTTCGACCGGCTCTGGGCGATGGCCCTCGCAGAGCAGCTTCACTTCGCCGACCTGCTTTTCACGAAGCCGCATTACGGGAAGGCCCGTGTGATGAATGCGTCGTTCTCAACCGAGCGGGAAGAATAGACGGTCGCAATCCACCTCTCCCGGCGCCATAGAAGGCCCGCTGAGCGGCCTGGTCGTTTCGGGTATCATTTTCCATAATCTCCCCTCCGCCTCGCTCCACGGCCATCCTCGGGGCAGGGAAGGGTTATGGGGACCGCCTCGCTGCCTTGGGCCGCGATCTCTTTCTTTGTTCATCCTTTGTTCTCGTCCGAGCGAGAACCACCAAAGATCTCTCCGGCCCTGCGCCCGCGTCGGCAGGTTCAACAAGCGCTTGAGCCCCAACCGTTTTAGAACTCAACCAGCAGCCGGTGGCGCTGGCAGTAGCGTTCACAGGCGCGGCTGAGCTCCTCCACCAGCTCGTGCCCCTGTATTCCGCCGTCGCCGGCCAGGCGGTTGCGTATGATGACCTGAAGGGCCTCGTGATGCACGGTAATGATCTCGACGGCATCGTCGTTGATCTCGTCGAGGAGTTCAAGAAAATCGAGTGCCACGGCGGCGATGTCGGAGACGAGACCATAGCCGAACATTGCCCCGGTGCCTTTGAGGTCCACGATGGGCGTGATGATGGTCTGAATGACATCCCTGCCAGCGATATCGCGGCGGATGGCGGCATCGAGCGCGCGCTCAAAGCTCTGGAGCAATTCCTCCGCATGCGGGCCGAAGTCCATCATGCCCGAATCGATCAGGGCTTGTGCCTCGGCGATGAGCGCTTTCCGGAACCCGCCCGTACCCACCTTCTGACGAAGGGTGTTTGGCGGGGTGAAGTAGCGAACTTTGGGCTTCGCTTCGCCTCGCTTACGGCGCTGTGGCGGAGTGGATTGCGACATTGCTCCCGCCCCTCCCTTTGTTCCCGTTTTGTCTCACCCGTCGCCCCGTCTTCGAGATCGCTACTGCTGGAAACAGTAAAGCCGCAACGAACTATTGCATTGCGGGTTGCCGGTGTTGGTCCATGTAGAAGTTGTAGATGTGGAATCCCCCGCATAGCCTCTACTACTGCCGCCACTATTGCTGGTCCAGTTACTACAGTGAACATTTATATCCGCACAGCAAGTGCCATCGGTCTCAACATTACTCCAGACGTCGCCGGTTTGGGCGTTACCGAATTCGTCACGATCGATAGAAGCAGCAAGCGCGCCGTCGACCAGATCCGTCCAGTCATTGGCGATAGTAGTACCGTTGGTAAGCTTATAGGGGACGGTGGACTGGTTGAAAACGGAAGCGGGGTCTGAACTGTTGTTCGCAATCCAGGCCTTGTAGGTGCCGGAAAGGCTAGCCGCATCCGCACGCGTACTGCAGATATCATCAGCGCCGGTTATCCCGCCCAAGCTGCCATCAGAGGTCGTTGAAGTAACGAAGACAATCTTTTCATTGGGCAGTGTTGTTACGTCCCACTGCTCACTGCCGGTGCCGACTGTAACTGTTGCCGAATATGTTGCCCCCGGAGTGGCGGAGGTAGTAAGGCGCAATTGGACGTAGTCATCAGCATTCATCGTGGAAGCGGACGCGGACCAGTCACGGATAACATTCGTACATGAGGAGTCATCGCAAATGCGGAACTCGGGAGCACCGTCGCCGGAAATGCTGATCCCCACGCCCGAGGCCATGCCGGTAACTTTAACAATGTCGGATGTAACGAGTGTACTCGCAGCCTGGTCGATTAACGGTGGGAAACTGAAGGGCCAGGGTTCGTAGCTCGGTTTTTTAAAGCCGTACCAATCATTGCCATCACACCATTGCATGACGGCATGATCCGAGTTGTAAATAATCGTGCCGGGCGGCGCGTTGGGAGACGTGCAGCCGGGGCCGCTGCCTGTCTGGGTTAGAAGCTCAACGCCAAGGACGGCGCCGGTGGGCTCAAGCCAGTCCGGGGATGTTTCGCCATTACCAAGCTGGCCGTAGAGGCTCCAGCCCCAGCACATGGCGCGTCCATCTGTTAAAAGACCACAGGTGTGGTACCCTCCTCCCGAAACGTCTTGCCAGGTATAACCGCCAGTCACCAAAACAGGCGTGCCCGTACCTGAAATGCTACCCGAGGTTGTGCCATCGCCAAGTTGACCGTAATCGCCCCTCCCCCAGCACAGGGTAGCGCCATCATCGCGGAGCCCGCAGGTGTGGTGGACACTGTTTTCACCATCGTTAGAATACGACGACGAGACAGATTGCCAGCTATGACCGCCGACGACGAGAACAGGGGATGGATTTTCAACGAAATCGCCACTAAACGTACCATCGCCGATCTTGCCGTATCTGCCGCCCCCCCAGCACATGGCGGCGCCATCTGTACGGACGCCGCAGGCGTGCTGCGAACCTGTAGCGATACTTTGCCAGGTATAACCGCCGCTGACAGCGCTTGGGGTGTTATAATTATTAGCCGTCCCACCGCCGTTGCCGACCTTGCCATAGGCGTCGAACCCCCAGCACATGGCTGTACCTTCGTTACCCGCATCATTACGGATGCCGCAACTATAGTTGTAGCTGGTATCTATGGCCTGCCAGGTATAGCCGCCCGAAACGAGAACAGGTGTAGGAGAGTCGGTTGCATTGCCATCGCCGAGTTCTCCATTGTTGCCACGGCCCCAGCACATGGCCGCACCGTCGGTACGGATGCCGCAGGTGTGATGGTTGCCTGCGCTAATCACTTCCCATACGTAGCCGCCGCTTACCAGCACAGGCGTAGTCTGATCAGCGGTGCCGCCGTTACCAAGCCGACCGTACCAACCTTCACCCCAGCACATCGCCGCACCGTCGCTGCGAACGCCGCACGTGTGTGCACCGCCTGCTGCGATCGACTGCCAGGTGTGTCCGCCGCTGACCAGTACGGGCGTACTGCTGTCCGCCGTGCCGCCATTACCAAGCTGACCGCTAGCACCCCTCCCCCAGCACCAGACGCTGCCATCCCTTGTGAGTCCGCATGTGTGGAGTTTTCCAGCACTGATCTGCGTCCAGGCTGAGGCCCCCATTTTGGAAAGGCCGATCCAGTCGGTGCCGTCGCACCACTGTAAGACCGCGTAATCCTCATTATAGAGGATGGCGCCGCCGGGGCCGTCGGGACCGGTGCAACCGGAGCCCCCTCCTCCGCCTCCCGGCAGCCCGATCCAGTCCGTGCCGTCGCACCACTGCATGACGTCGTGGTCGATGTTGTAAACCATCGCCCCGGCCGGCCCTGCTGGCCCGGTGCAATCCGCGCGCGCGTGAGAGGCAATAAAGAAAAACACAAGGAAGATGAAGACGAATCGCGAAATACCTCCCCCTTCCTACGGCATTATCGGCGCGGCGAGGCCCGTCACACCGCCTATGGCTACGCCACCGAGAGCGCTGGAGTACTCGATATAACCGCTCCCCGAATCGCTCCACAAACCACTTCCACCGCCGCCGTCCACGAATTCGAGCGCGTCGGCCGCGGAATTGACGCGGACGTGCTTGAGCGCATTGCCGCTGTAGGAGGAAGGCGTGTCGGAGAGGTCGGTAAAGGCGCCGCCCCCGCCGCCGCTGCCCATGTCGGAATAGGTCGAGCAGTCGTGCGAGAATTGCAGCTTGTTGCCCGTGCCGTCATAGCGGATGCAGCCCTTGTTGGTGTTATCCGTATCATTGTCGATCCGGATCTGTCCCCCCGCCACATGCAGCTTGTCCTCGATCGCCGCCGTGGTTGTGCCAATCCCGACACCGATATCGCCGGCGAAATAGTTGCTGGACCCGGAGAGCGCCTGGTAAATGCCGTAGTCGTTGGTGGCACCGACGTCCGGCGAGCCATTGATATGAATACCGTAGCGGTTCGTAACCGTGGCGGAGCCTGAATTGCGCCAAAATTCTATTCTCAAACCATAGCTGTTATCTATGGTCGAGCCGGCATTGCTGATATCACCGTATACAAAGACCCCCTCCATATTGCCGACAGATCCTGCGCTGGAACGGGCACTGGCGTAGTTGCCGATTAACCTGCCGACCGACACATTGCTGTCATTGACTGCACTACCTATGACACCGAGCAGCATTCCCACACTGTTCGCATTGCCGGAAGGCACCAGACTCTCGCCGGCAAGGGCGCCGCGCACTCCGGTCTGGGCGCCAGAAGGTGAAAGAGTGAGGCCGTATTTGCTCATCCAGTACCAGCCGCCCGCGGTGGAAGTATCCGTGTAATCAACCGCAAGCTTTGTCAGGGAGGTCGGCTGCGTCTGGGTGCCTATGCCCAGCCACTTGTTGGTGTTGTCCCACCACAGCGCCGAGTCGGCGGCAAAGCCGCCGCCGCTGTTGAATTGTATCTCGCCGGTATTGCCCGCAGCGGGGCTCAGATAGTCCCAACTCGCGCCGTTGCAATACTCCCATGTGCTCGTGCCGTTATAGCGGATGCGCCCCAGGCGCACCGCATCGCACGCCGCCGTGTCGTTGCCGACCTGAAACAGGCTCATGCCCGTGGCAGTATCCCAGGTCAGGACCGCGTTCCATGTTGCGCCGTCGCACTCCAGCAGATAGCCCGTTCCAGGATTCTCCGGCCCGCCCGCAAGGCGGTAAAGGTCAGTCTCCCCCGCCGTGCACGTATCTCCCGGCTGCGTCTCCTGCGCGAACGCCGGCCCGGACGGCGCAAGCACAAGCGCAACCAGCGCCAGACAGAAGAGCAGATAAGAAATGGCAGGGACCGATTCCGCATGCATGGGGATGGTCGGTCCCTGCCTCTTGCAGGCAGGTCTCTGGGACGGCGCATCGCTATAGGGGCGGCATGCGCGCGCTGCATCCTGACTCCGCAGCGGATCCGGGATGCCGCATGCCGACCACGACACGTCCGTCCGGGCCTGGCAAGAAACTTTTATTTTCTTCGAATCACTGCGCCGCGGCATCATTCAGCCCCCTCATCTATCTCCGCTGGGGGCCTTTCGCTGTGATGGCCGGTATCAGTGATCGTATCCGTATAGGTGATATCTCCCGTAACATGTAGCCCGTCAGCATCGATCCGCACGACCTCACGGCTCTCAACGACAATTCGAACGACCCCGGTCTCTTCATCGACCAGGACTTCGGTTTGCTGTGATTCGACGGGAGATGGCGGGGACTGCCCGGCCGGAGCAGGCGCCGCGGCAAGGGCGAGTAGGAGGAGCCCGCAGAGAGCAAAGGCGGAAAGAGCGGCAAAGGGGCGAAGCAAGGGCAGACCTCCGGTTCGAAACGAAAAAAACCACCAAGGGATCGCCCTGGTGGCCGGAGGTTAGAAACCGCTCTGAGAAAACGGCGCGGCACTCTTTAGCCGCGAGGCCTGTACATACAGTACCGCCCCCCGGCCATTAGAGCCGAGAAGCGGCATCTTTGATGCTTCCGTAAGCACCAATCACGACTGATGCCAGCCGTCTCAGAAAGGGTTTCTACGCCCCGGGCCACCATCCCCCTCTCTTTTACGAAGGGGACGGACCGACCCATCACGACCATACCAGACCCGTCAGAAATCACAACATGATTCGACGTGATCAACTGGCCGTTCCCCACCAGTTTAGCGAATTCCTTTTAATACTTGGTTAAAGCGTGCCCGCCAAGCGCGCACAAAGACCTCCCGCCCCACCTTCGCAACACCCCCGCAAGAATCCGGGCCCCGCCCCGCAAACCGTGCCA
>CAZTAE010000095.1:5663-7812 GCA_964611535.1 uncultured Woeseiaceae bacterium | reverse complement strand
TCCGAGTTGTCCGGGAACGCCTTCGTGCGCGGCAGCCAGATGGCCGAGCGCGCCGCGTCCGGCCGGTACTCGCCCTCGCCCGCCTCCGCGAGCCGGCGGCCAAGCCCGTCGGCGTCGCGCAGGAAGAAGTCCGTGGCATCGACGATCGTCGCGCCGTCCCGCTCGTCCAGCACGTCGAAGCCCCAGAGCACGGAGCGCGCGAAGGACTCCTCGACCGCGCGGCGCTCATCCCGATCCTCGCCGGAGGCGCGGTAGGCCAGGTTGTGCTGGACAAGCAGCAGTTTCGCGCCCGCGCGCTCGAAGGTGACGAGCCTCGTGGAACCGAGCTGGCCGCGATCGAGCCCCAGATCGTTCGAGCCCACCCCGCGCGCAAGCGACGACTGGTAGAGCAGGGGCTCCTCGAGGTCCTCGATGGCGAGCAGCAAGCGGTCGCCGCCCGCGTCCCAGTACATGTCGACGAAGCCGGGGAACGTGTCGTATTGATCGAGGCGAACGGCGGTCTCCGGTTCCGCCGGCGCGGCGGCCGACGAAACCACCAGGCCGAGGGCGAGCAGGCTCGCCGGCAGGCGTCTTGGCATTGATGAACCCCTCAGGTCTTTTGTCGAAGCGCGTTGTTGATTTTCAGTGACGGCCGCTCACTCCGCGACCCGCGCGCGCGTGATCTCGGCGGGGCACCCGCTGCCGGCCGCGTACGGGCCCAGCCCGGTCGGCACGCTGGCGACCTGACCGGCCGAGAGCGTGCCCCTCAGCTCGCGATCGAGCCGGCGGGGGACGCCCGCCTGGTCGCGGATCTGCACGGATACGACGACGCCGGTCACCGGCACCGGCGTCGCGTTGCGGATGCTCACGACGAGGTCGTTGTTGCGGTCGGGGTCGCAGCGCGTCTGCAGGTAGGCGGCCGGATTCTGCGGCAGGTCGAGGCGGATCAGCGAGGCCTGGGCGGCCTCCGCCAGCTCGCCCTGCCCGCCGGCCACGACCTGGTAATGCTCGATCGCGGCGGCGCGGTCGCCGCGCTTGGCGGCGATGTTGCCCAACACGTAGTGCGCGTTGCCGGTCGGCAGGTACTCGAGGCTCTGCTCCAGGTCCTGCACGGCACGGTCGTCGTTCCCGAGGCGTTCGTAGGCCATGCCGCGCTGGAGGTAGTAATAGAAGAAGTCGTCGCGGCGCGCGATAGCGTCGTCGAAGTTCGAGACGGCCATGTCGTACTGCTCCTCGAGTATGCGGGCGTCGCCCCGAAGCGCATGGAAGTGCCCCTCCTCCGGAAGGATCGCCAGTGCTTCTTCGGCCTTCTCCAGCGCCAGGTCGGTATTCTCCTCGGCGAGCGCCTTACGCCCTTCGTCGTAGGCTTCGTAGGCGGGGAGGACCTCCATCGTCCGCTCCATGGCGTCGGCGTACTGCTGGACGCCCCGCTCGCCGCCGGGCGGCAGACGGGCGGCCATCGCCATGTTCGCCTCCACGCGTTCCTGCGACGGCGGATGGCTCGCGAACAGGCCGCTCAGCCAGTCCGTCCGCCGGCCTTCGCTCAGGCGCACGAACTTCTCCTGCAGGGATACCGCGCCCTGCGGGTCGTAACCGGTGCGCGACATGTACTCCATGCCGTAGCGGTCCGCCTCCAGCTCGGCGTCGCGGCTGTAGCGCAGCGTCAGGAGCTGGCCCGCGATGTTGGCGCCGCCGACCGCGAGGTTGCCGTAGTCGCTGTCGCTGGTCGCCACCGCGGTCGCGAGCACCAGGCCCTGCATGAGCATGCTGCGTTCCATCTGCCGCGCGGAATGCCGCGCCGCCGCGTGCACTATCTCGTGGCCGAGCACGGCCGCGAGCTCCGCCTCCGATTCGAGCTCCGTCAGGAGCCCGCGGTTGATGGCGATCTTGCCGCCCGGCAGCGCCCAGGCATTCGGCGTGGAGTTGTTGAGCACGACGAACTCGTAGGGCAGCTCCCGGTCGCTGACCGCGGCGAGGCGGTTGCCGACGCCCTGCACGTACTCCGTCAGGACCGGATCGATGTCGTACTCGCCACCCTGCGACTGCCGCATGGGCTGGTAGTTCTGCTCGCCCATGCTGATCTCCGTCGCCTCGCCGACCAGCGTGATTTCCCGCTCGCCGGTCACGGGATTGACGGCACAGGCGCCGAGCAGCGCCGTCATCAGCAGCA
>CAZTAE010000095.1:0-5563 GCA_964611535.1 uncultured Woeseiaceae bacterium | reverse complement strand
CCGGCGGGCTCAGGGGGACCAGGAAAAGCCGAGCGAGTAGTTGATGCCGGGGTCCTCCTCGAACACAACCACGCCCTGGCGCTCGATCGTGACCGTTTCATCCAGCAGGTTCTGTGCTTTCACCTTGATCGTGAACGTGTCGGTCGGGTACCAGGCGTAGGTGAAGTCGAGCGAATGGAACGGCTGCTCGAAGCCGTCCGGCGCGCCGTTGCGTCCGGCGACGTAGAGGCGCTCGCCAAAGACGTTGTAGATGATCGAGGCGGTATGCTTCGCGCCGGGCGAGTCAAAGCCCAGCATGACGTTGGCGACGTACTCCGATGCCCCGCTCAGGGGCCTGACCGGGTTGGTCGGCGCATCCGGCCGCGGACCCGCCACCAGTTCCGACTCCTGCAACGTCAGATTGCCCTGGACGAACAGCGTGTCGAAGTAGCCGCCGAGAAAAGCCAGATCCTTGAGGGCCTCGATCTCCACGCCCTGCACCTCCGCCGACTCGCCGTTGAGGATCTCGCGCGCGATGGTCGTGTCGCTCGCCGGCGCCTCGAAGAATTCGATCGGCTTCTCGATGTCCTTGCGGAAGAACGTCAGGGTCAGGTTGTCGCCGCTACCGAAGAACCATTCCGCCCGCAGGTCGTAGTTGCTGACCGCCGCCGGCTCGACGCCGGGATTGCCGAAAGTCAGGTCGTCCGTGATCGGATCCACATAGCTCGAGCCGGTGATCTCGCGCAGGTCCGGCCGCACCGCGGTTTCGCTCCAGCCGAGCCGCAACTGGAAGGTCTCGGCCCACCACTCGGACATCCAGGTGACGGACGCGGAGGGGAAGATGTCGTCGCTCGCGAAGGTGCCCTGCTCGAGCACCTCCGGGTCCGTGCTCACCTGCGGGTCCGATTGGGAATACCCGAAGGGATTCCAGTCCAGCGCCACCTGGCGATAGTCCTCCCGGCGGGCGCCGGCGGTTATCCGCCAGGTGTCGTCCCAGGTCCACGCGGCCTTGCCGAACACGGCATCGGTCATGGTCGCCGCCAGGTAGCTTTCGTTGTTCGCGCCGCGCCGGTCGAAGACGAACTCGTTGGCGGGATCGAGGATGTTCTCGTCGGAAAAGACGTCGTCGAGCGGCCCCTGGAGTGCTGCAGGGTCGCCCACCGAGAGCGCGCCGATGCTGAACTGCGCCTGCCGGTAGACGCGCGCCTTCTTCATGTGATCGTAGCCGCCGCTGACCTCGAGGTGGTTGCGGCCGAGCTCGATCGGCAGCGTGGCCGACCAGCCGTGATTGATGACCTCGTCCTCGAGATCGGTGAAGCGGAAATCCCCGGCGGTGGCGTCGCGCGCGACCGCCTCCGACAGTACTTCCCCGGTTGCCGGGTCGGTGTTCGTCTGCGCGGAGACACTGACCTCGTTGGGAATCGAGGTCTCCGCGTCGCTTTCGGAGTAGAACCAGGCGATGTTGGTCTCGACGGGCAGCCGCGACACCACGTCGCCGAGAAAGCCCGGCAGCCGCTCCCGGGTCGCATCGCCGAGGTAATGGCTGCCCCGGACCTGATGGGTCAGCATCTCGCGCTCTTCGAACTTGATCCGGTAGTTCCGCCAGCCGAGGCCGTCGGAGCGCTGCCGGTTCTCGTTGAAGAAGTCGCGGACGGAGGTTTCGTCGTCGGTGTTGCGGAGCCACAGGGTCGTGACGCCGATCTCGTGATCGGGAGTGAACTTGAGACCCACCGTGCCGGTGCCGGCCATGTTCACGGATCGCGTGGTCTCGTCGTCCGTGTCGGTGCGCTCCTCCGGAAAATTGAAGTTCCGCGCCCTGGCCGTCGTCTGGCGCCAGCCGGTCTGCCAGGAGGCGCTCGTCAGGAAGCCGAGCTCCAGGTCGTCACCCAGCGTCCAGCTGTTGCCGAGCGCGGCGCGCGCGCTGACGTCCAGCGGCAGGTCCTTCTCCTCGACCCCGATGTCCCGGTTCAGCTCCAGCGCGAGATCGCGGTTGATCTGCCGGGCATCCGCCAGCGTGGCCGAGGGATCCTGCCGCTGCAGGAAGGTGAGGATCGGCTGGACGCCCAGGTTGCCCTGGTACTCGTTGATCGCCGCCAGCAGGTCCGGGGAGAGTGCGCGCGTGCCGTCGTCGGTGCCGAGGCTGTCGTCGCCGCCGCCTGCGTAGGTGCGGCCGGTGCCGGTGAGCGAGTTGTAGCCGCCGCCGAACTCGAAATCGAGCACGAAGGAATCCGGAATCCGCTTGGTCCGGATGTCGACACTGCCCCCGCCGAAGTTGGCCGGCAGGTCCGCCGACCAGGTCTTCTGCACGCGCAGCGACTCGACGATCGAAGTCGGGAAGACGTCGAGCGGAATCACGTTGCGGGTCAGGTCCGGGGACGGGATCTGCGCGCCGTTGAGCGAAGTCGCCGAATAGCGCTCCCCGAGCCCGCGTATGTACACGTACTTGTCCGACACCAGCGACAGCCCCGGCATGCGCCTGAGGGCGGCCCCGACCGTGCTGTCGCCCAACCGGCTGATCGTGTCGGAACCCAGCATGTCGCTGACCGTCGTGTCGCTGATTCGCTCGTTTACGAGCTGCTGGCTGGAGCTGATGAAGCGCCCCAGCACGACGACCTCCTCGATGGAGCCGTCCTGCTCCGTCGGCTCGGCCGCCGGTGGCGCGGGCCGGGCGATCTCCGGGTTTGCAACCTCCGCCTCCTGCGCGTCCGCCGGCATTTGCCAGCCCAGGAGTGCCAGCGCGATCGCGCAGCCGATCGGCGTCTTGCGCGGGTTGGCTCTGTGCATCGTTCTCGGACCTGTTGTCGTCGACTGTAGCGAGAAGCCGCCGCTGGCCGCGGCGGCCCCGAATCGGCAGTTCCCCACGCTTACTCGAACCACAGCGGCTGGGCCCGGTCGTCCTCGTGGATGCCGTACGTCCAGCCGGCCGTCCAGTCGGTGGCGCCAAGGCTCAGGGCACCGAGGAACGTCGCCGGGGCAGGATCGCTGCCGGGGCCGGGCACGGCGCCGTCGACCTGCGACGTGGCGTAGTCGATCGAGTAGACGGACGGCGCTCCTTCGAGCAGCTGCAGCTCGGCGTCGTTGGCGGCGGTCGCATCGACCGCCACGCCGTCCGGAATAGTCGCGAAAATGTTGCCGGAGTTCGTAGCGAACTCTTCCTCGGTCGTGGCGCTGTTACCCAGCGTCTGGCCCCGCGTCCGCTCCGCGCAGGCATAGATCACGTTGTTGAGCGTCAGGTCCCCATCCACGGCCGCCTGACCCGAGCGGTTGTCGATGCGCAGGCAGAAATTGTCGTTGGCGGCCGCGGCGTCATTTGCCGCGAACGAGCCGACAACCAGCGAGTCATTGAGCTCCACGAAGATGCCCTCGCGGAAGCGCAGGCCCGCGCCCGGGTCGTGTGTGGCCGTATCCGCGCCGTTCGGCGAGAAAATACAGGTCATGTTGTTGATCGTCGTCCGGGTGTTGAGGCCGCGGGCGATGAAGTCCTCGACCACCGCCGAATCGAGATCGTCGAAGGAGCCGATCCCGTCCGACTCGATGCACTGGTTGCCGTCACCTTCCGACTGGATGATGAGGGCGTTGCTTATCGTGCCGTGCCACCCCTCGTCCAGGTCCAGCGAATCGTCGCGGACGTAGACGGCCACGAAGTTCTCCACGTCGAACGCGCCGCCGAACATCTCGATGCCGTCGTCGAAGGTCGAATAGACCTGGAGATTGCGGACGACTGTGTTGCGGCCGACCGCTCCGAAGGT
The DNA here is from genome assembly GCA_964611535.1 of uncultured Woeseiaceae bacterium. Classification (GTDB taxonomy): domain Bacteria; phylum Pseudomonadota; class Gammaproteobacteria; order Steroidobacterales; family Woeseiaceae; genus IDS-8. The sequence continues at coordinate 1,835 of CAZTAE010000095.1, read as the reverse complement.
GATGCCGTTCAGCTCGTCGCCGTTGCCGACGGTGGCGCCGGTGTGCTTCACCCGGACGTATTCGAGGCGACCGGAGCTGTCATCGTCGTTGTCGCCTCCGTAGAACGAGGAGTCGAGGCCCGCGGCGCCCTCGGCCGCGACGTGGCATTCGCCGGCCAGCGCGAAGCCGGCTTCGCCGCGCGTGCCGTCGTAGGCGCACTTGTTCGTGACGCCGAAGCCGTTGATGACCACGCCGCCCCACTGCTGCACGTCTTCCGGACCCACCGAACCGTTCACGTCCGAGGTCGACGTGAGGGTGATCGGCGCATCCGCCGTGCCGACGGCGAAGAGCTGCGAGCCGCGGTTGATGATCATGAAGTCGGCGTTCGTCTGCCACGCCAGTGTCGCGCCGGCTTCGATCGTCAGGACGGGGCCGTCACCGCCCTCCGCGATACCCGCCGCCTGCATCTCGGCATCGTTGTCGTAGGCCTCGCCGACGAAGAGGCTGCCCTCGAAGATGTGCGCTCCACCGTCGGGCAACGCCGGGATCGTAAGATCGAATTTCAGGTTGTTGCCGGCCCCTACGAAGGATTGCGAGTAGAGACAGTTCGTGCCGTCGTAAGAACCGCGGATCGTCTGGCCGCCCGAGTTGACGTACGACGCGCAGACGTCGTCGTTGCCGCCGCCACCGCCGCCATTGCCGGTGTTGTTGCTGTTCGACACGCTCGTGGACGGCTCGATGTTGATGTCTCCGCTCTCGCAGCCCATGAGGGCGGCGGCGATCACGGCAGTGAACAGGAACTTGCAATTCATCAATTATCTCCAGCAGCAACAGATGGTCGGAAGTCACGGGCTTTCCAGTGGCTCGATGCAGACGGCCGAGCATGCGCTGGACGCACGTGGCACCCGGTCCGCTCGCGGGCGTTCCGATGTCCCCTGTTGCGCCACCGCCGCACCGCTGCATCGCCATCGATCGGCAGCTGCAGACGTGGATGCCATGTTCGTCCGTGCATCATTTTTCGATGCAAAGGAGACCATGGCGGCATTACGCGCTGATGAAGGTTCTGTTGCGGATCTGTTACGGACGACGAAGCGCCCGTGGGGCATCGCCCGTCAGTCGACGGGCAGTTCCTCGAAGGCAGGGGTCATGCGTCCGGTCACGCCGTCTTCGGTGCGCACCTGGAAATACGCCGCCACCTGCTCGCGCTCCGCGAACTCCAGGCCCTCCTCGGGGCCCAGGACCATGAGCGCCGTCGCCATAGCGTCGGCATAGGCGGCGCTGTCGGCAACCACCGTCACGGACGCGAGGGCGTGCCCGGGCGGCCGCCCGCTGCGCGCGTCGATGACATGCGAATAGCGTTCGCCTTCGTACTCGAAGAAGTTGCGGTAGTCGCCGGACGTGGCCACCGCCTTGCCGCTGACCGGCACCACGCGGTGCACGCGGCTCCGGCCGGGCTCCGGCGTCTCGATGGCAACGGCCCACGGCTCGCCGCGGGAATTGAAGCCGCTCGTGCGCATCTCGCCGCCGATCTCGACGAGGTAATGGCGGAAGCCGTGCTGCTCGAGCAATTCGGCCACGCTGTCCACCGCCAGGCCCTTCGCGTAGGCGGAGAGGTCGACGAAGAGCTCCGCGACCTCCTTCCTGAGAGCCGGGCGGGCACAGTCGGCTTGCAGGCGTTCGTACCCGACCCGTGCCGAGGTCGACACGATGTCGTCGTCGGCCGGCGGCCTGAGCTGCACGGGCTCGGGTCCGAAACCCCACAGGTTCACCAGCGGTCCCACGGTCGGGTCGAACGCGCCGCCTGTGACTTCGCTGAGCCGAAGCGCTTCGCGCACCGCGGTGCAGAGCCTGCGGG
>CAZTAE010000094.1:5486-7893 GCA_964611535.1 uncultured Woeseiaceae bacterium | reverse complement strand
AACTCCTTCAGGCATTTCGCAGCAGGGGGCGGGGGAGCATATCCCTGCTGCAACGCACAAAGTATTGTATTCAGGACCCTTATGTCAAGGCCCGGGCGCTCAACTGGCTTTCTTACGGGCTTCCTCGACCGCCCGGCCGGCGCCGAAGCCGCCGAATTCCGCACCGCCGACCGGCGCCACCCGATCGCCGCCGTCCACTGGCGTCATCGTGGCGGCTTCCTGCTCCGCGATGAAAGACTTCAGGCTCTGTTCCAGGCGCTCGCCGATGACCCCCGGTGCGGCCTTGCCGTAGGACCGGATCACCTGCGCGAGGAAGTCCCGCGTCATGATCGCCTGGCCGTGCTGCTCCAGGTCCGTGATCACCTGCAACAGGATCGTGCGGGTGATGTCCAGCCCGCTTTTCTTGTCGATCACGGCGAAATCCACCCGCTCGAGGATCAGGTTCCTGATGTCGGCGAGCGTGATGTAGTGACTGAGTTCGGTGTCGTACAGTCGTCTGTTCGGATATTTGGTTATGACTCTTGCAGTACTCATCCTGGCTCTCTTGGATAGCGGCGGCCGCGGCATTCGTCCGGCGAGACCCGCAGCGGCAGCGGCGCGCCAGTCGGCGCAGGTCGGACGCCTACGATAGCCGATTTCCGCCCGGAGCCAAAGGCTCGAGCGCGCCGAGGGCTACCTGGCGCCGCCCGGCGAGGGCCTCGAGCCGCCAGTGCCCTCGCGCCCAGGCCCAGATGGCGACGAGGTCCGCGTCCGCGAGATCCCGCGGCGGCCTCTGTCCCAGCGCGTTCAGCGCCCGCAACAGGCTCGGCCGGACCTCGTCCGTCGGCACGGGTGCGGCGCCCGTCGATTTGCCCAGCTTGCGGCCGGCTGCGTCGACCACGATGGGGACGTGCGCATACGCGGGCGTCGGGTAGCCCAGCAGTTTCTGCAGGTGAATGTGCCGCGCGGTCGATTCCAGGAGATCGATGCCGCGCACGACCTGGCCGATGCCCTGCTCGAAGTCGTCGGCGACCACGGCGAGCTGGTAGGCGATCAGCCCGTCGCGCCGCAGGATCACGAAATCGCCGGACTCCGATTCGAGCCGGCGGACCTGGCGGCCCTGCAAGAGGTCGTCGAAGACGATCGGCTCATTGTCGGTGCGCAGGCGGATGGCCGCTTCGGGCGCCTCGCAGCCGGCGCGGCAGGTGCCGGGATAGATCGCGCCGAGCGGCCCGCGCGGCACGCCTTCGAGGTCCTTGCGGGAACAGCCGCAAGGGTAAGCCTGTCCGGACGCGAGCAGCGATTCGACGACGTCGCGGTGCCGCGCCGCGTTCCGGCTCTGCCAGGCGACGGCGCCGTCCCATTCGAAACCGTACGCCTCGAGCGCCCGCAGGATCGCGGCGTCGGCGCCCGGCTGCTCGCGCGGCGGATCGATGTCCTCCATGCGCACGTACCAGCGCCCGCCGTGCGCCTTCGCCTGCAGGTAGCTCGCGACGGCCGCGACCAGCGAGCCGAAGTGCAGCGGCCCGGTCGGGGAGGGCGCGAAGCGTCCGGTGCAGTTCGCTTCCGCAGGCATGGGGAAAGGGCGCCGGATCCGGCCGGCGCCCGGCCGCTAACGGTAGCGGTCGTCCCGGTCGCGGAACTGGCGTTCGGCCATCTCGCGGCGTTCCTGCGCTTCGAGGCAGAGGGTGGCGACCGGCCGCGCCTCGAGGCGCTTCAGGCCGATCTCCTCGCCGGTTTCCTCGCAGTAGCCGTAGCTGCCGTCCTCGATCCGCGCGAGCGCCTGATCGATCTTGCGCAGCAGTTTCCGCTCGCGGTCACGCGTGCGCAGCTCGAGCCCGAACTCGGATTCCTGCGTGGCGCGGTCGTTCGGGTCCGGGAAGTTCGCGGCCTCGTCCTGCATGTGATGCACGGTGCGGTCGACCTCGTCCATCAGCTCCCGCTTCCAGGCCATCAGGATCGACTGGAAGTGCTCGAGCTGCTGCGGGCTCATGTACTCCTCGCCGCGCTTCATCTTGTACGGCTCGATGCCGTGTATGGGGCCCGACAGCAGGTCGTGCCGCGGGGCCCGGTTGTTGGCCGCCTTGCCGGCCGGTTTCTTCGCCGGCGCGCGTTTCGCCGCCTGCGGGGCTGTCCTCTTCGCCGACGTCTTCTTCGCGGAAGGCCGGCTGCTCGCCGCCTTCTTCTTCGAAGCTTTCTTCGTCGACGCCTTCTTCGGAGTTGCCGCCTTCTTGCGGCTCGTGGACTTCTTCGTCACTTTCTTGCTGGATTTCCTCGCGCCCGACTTCTTCGCGGACGCCTTCTGTTTGGTGGAGGCCTTGCCGGCCGTGGCTTTTTTCCGCGAAGCCTTCTTCGTCGCCTTCTTTTTGGCCGACTTCTTCTTCGCGGTGGTTTTCCGGGCCGTGGTCTTCTTGCGCGAGGCGGCTTT
>CAZTAE010000094.1:0-5386 GCA_964611535.1 uncultured Woeseiaceae bacterium | reverse complement strand
TTCTTCGCGGCCTTCTTCTTCGAAGCTTTCTTCTTCGAAGCCGAAGCCTTCTTTTTCGAGGCTTTCCGGGAGGCCTTCTTCGACGCCTTCTTCGCCGTCGGCTTCACCTTGCGCTTCGTCGCCGTGGACTTCCTGCGGGCGGCCGCCTTCTTCGCGGTCTTTTTCCTGCTGGCACCAGCACGCTTGGCGTTCTTGCTCGCGGTCTTTTTGGCGGGCATTTTCGACTCCTGCCGGTCACGGAAAAACGCGGGATTATACATCGCCTGATCGCCGCTGGAAGCTGATTTCGGCGCTTTTTTCAGCAGCTTCTGCGGGCCCCGGCGGCCCCGCCCGGGGCGCCGCGCCGGGGTTTGTCGGGACGCGGCGACAATCGTTTTATCGCGGCAATTACATTACACTACCGCCATTTTACAAACCGCCCGGGCGAAGAACTCTCTGATGCGACTAAGCAAGATCAAGCTCGCAGGCTTCAAATCTTTCGTCGACCCCACCACCATTCCCTTCCCCAGCAATCTCGTCGGCGTCGTCGGCCCCAACGGCTGCGGCAAGTCCAACGTCATCGATGCCGTCCGCTGGGTCATGGGGGAGAGCTCCGCCAGCCGGCTCCGGGGCGACTCCATCACCGACGTGATCTTCAACGGTTCGAGCACGCGCAAGCCCGTGGGGGCCTCCTCCGTCGAGCTCCTGTTCGATAACGCCGAGACCACGCTGGAGGGCCAGTACGCCCGCTACGCGGAGATCGCCATCCGCCGGGAGGTCACCCGGGACGGCATCTCCAACTACTACCTGAACGGCACCCGCTGCCGCCGGAAGGACATCACCGGGGTCTTCCTGGGCACGGGGCTCGGCCCCCGCAGCTACTCGATCATCGAGCAGGGCATGATCTCCCGGCTCATCGAGGCGAAGCCGGAGGAAATGCGGATGTTCCTGGAGGAGGCCGCCGGCATCTCCAAGTACAAGGAGCGGCGGCGCGAGACCTCCAACCGCATCCGCCACACCCGGGAGAACCTCGACCGCCTGATGGACCTGCTGGAGGAGGTGGAGAAGCAGCTCAAGCACCTCGACCGCCAGGCGAAGACGGCGGAGCGCTACGGCCGGCTGAAGGACGAGGAGCGGCGCACGGCGGCCGAGCTGCTGGTGCTGCGCTTGAAGGAGCTGGACGAGCGGGCCCGCGAGGTGCGCGCGACGCTCGCGGAGCGGGAGACCGCACTGCAGTCGAAGATCGCGGAGCAGCGAAAGATCGAGGCCGACATCGAACGGGCCCGGGTCGCGCAGGGCGAGTGCTCGGACGCGTTCAACGCCGTGCAGGGGCGCTTCTACAAGGCGGGCTCCGAGATCGCGCGCCTGGAGCAGGCCATCGAGCACGCGCACGAGCTGCGCCAGCGCCAGCAGGGCGACCTCGAGCAGGCGCTGGAGGGCGCGAAGGAGATCGCGGCGCACATCGACAAGGACCAGAGCGAGATCGAGCAGCTGGAGCTCTCGCTGAACGAGCTGGAGCCGGGCCTCGAGCGCACGAAGGAGAGCGAGCGCCGCTCGCGCGAGTCGCTCGAGCGCGCCGAGCAGGCGCTCACCGAGTGGCAGCGGCAGTGGGACGAGTATTCGCTCAAGCACAACGAGGCCGAGCAGGTCCGGCACGTCGAGCAGACGCGCGCCGAGCAGCTCGAATCGCGCATCGAAAGCCTCAGGCAGCGGCGGGAAAAGCTCGACGAGTCGGCCAAAGCCGCGGACTCCGAGGCGCTCGCCGGGAAGCACGCCAGGCTCGCCGACCAGGAGCTCCGCAAGCGCCAGGCGCGGGCCGAGTTCGAGCGGGCGCTCGCCGACATCGCCGACAAGATCCGCAAGCTCCGGGACCAGGACGGCAAGCTCACGAAGCTCGTGGACGAGCGCCAGGCCGCGCTGCAGGCGGGCGAGGCGCGCTACGCCTCGCTGGATGCCGTGCAGAAGGCGGCGCTGGGCGAGGGCAACAAGGACGTCCGGAAGTGGCTGGAGTCGGCGGGGCTCGAGAACAACGAGCGCGTCGTCAAGTCGCTGCACGTCGAGGACGGCTGGGACCGTGCCGTCGAGACGGTGCTGGGGCCGTACCTGCAGGCCGTGTGCGTCGCCGACGTCGGGGAGGCCGCCTCGCACATCGCGGGCCTGCGCGAGGGCAACGTGATGCTGCTGGAGAAGGACGATGCGGCCGGCGCCGCCGACGGCTCCTCGCTGGCGGCCAAAGTCCGCAACGCGCCGGCGGAGGTCCTGCGCGTGCTGGGCACCGTCCGCGTCGCCGACACGCTGGAGCGCGCGCTGGCCACGCGCCCGACCCTCGAGCCGCACGAATCCGTCATCACGCCCGAGGGCATCTGGCTCAGCCGCTCCTGGCTGCGCGTTTTCCGCGACCGCGACCCGAAATCCGGCATCCTCGGCCGCGAGCACGAGATGCGCCGCCTGAAGGCGGAGCTCCGCGAGCTGACCGCGCGCTGCGAGAGCGCGAAGAAGCTGCTGCACGACGGCCGCGTCCGCCTGGGCCAGCTCGAGGAGCGCCGCGAGACGATGCAGCAGGACGCGGCAGCGCTCCTGAGCGAGTACTCGGAAGTCAAGGCCAGCCTCGACTCGGCGAAGTTCCAGCTCGACCAGGCGAACGCCCGCCGGGCGGCGATCGCCGAGGAGGGCGGTTCCCTCGACAAGGAACTGCACGCCGCCGAGGAACAGATCCGCGAGTCCCGCGCCCGCGCATCGCAAGCCGCCGCAACGCTCGAGGAGCTCGAGGCGCAGCGTGCGGAACTGGAAGCGCGGCGCAACACGCTGCGCGCCGAAGTGGCCCGCGTGCGCGAGCAGGCCGAGCACGACCGCCAGGCCGCGCACGACATGGCCATCCAGTTCGAGAGCCGCCGCTCGAGCAAGCTCTCGGCGGCGCAGAGCCTCGAGCGCATGCAGTCGCAGCTGAGCCAGTACCGCGCGCGCGAGGCGGAGATACGCCGCCAGCTCGAGGCGAGCCAGGCGCCGCTGGCCGCGAACCGGGAAAAGCTCGAGGAACAGCTCGGCATCCGCGCCGAGGTGGAGGAGGCGCTGAACGCCGCGAGGCGCCGCGTCGAGGCGGCCGAGGACGCGCTCCGCGAGCTCGACCAGCGCCGCCAGGCCGCCGACCGCGCCGTGGAGGAGACGCGCAACGCCGTCAGCGACGCGAAGATGGCCGTGCAGGAGATCAGCGTGCGGCGCGAGGGCGTCGCCGAGCAGCTCGGGCAGACCGGCTTCGAGTTCGAGAGCGTGCTGGCCGGCCTCGACGAGAACGCCGCCATCGCCGGCTGGGAGGAAAAGCTCCAGAAGACCCGCGCCCGCATCGACCGGTTAGGTCCGATCAACCTCGCCGCCATCGACGAGTTCAAGGAGCAGTCCGAGCGCAAGGAGTACCTCGACGCGCAGCTCGCCGACCTCAACAACGCGCTGGAGACGCTCGAGGGCGCGATCCGCAAGATCGACCGCGAGACCCGCGCGCGCTTCCGCGACACCTTCAACAAGGTCGACGCCGGCTTCAAGCGCCTGTTCCCGAAGCTCTTCGGCGGCGGCCACGCCTATCTGGAGCTGACCGGCGACGACCTGCTGGCGGCCGGCGTCACCGTGATGGCGCGCCCGCCCGGCAAGCGCAACAGCACCATCCACCTGCTCTCGGGCGGCGAGAAGGCGCTGGCGGCGGTGGCGCTGGTGTTTGCGATCTTCGAGCTGAACCCCGCGCCTTTCTGCCTGCTGGACGAGGTGGACGCGCCGCTCGACGACGCCAACGTCGCGCGCTACTGCGACATCGTGAAGGAGATGTCCGACCGCGTGCAGTTCGTGTTCATCACGCACAACAAGGTGACGATGGAGCTCGCGCGCCAGCTGACGGGCGTCACCATGCAGGAACCGGGCGTCTCCCGGCTGGTTTCGGTCGATCTTGACGAGGCGGTCAAAATGGCGGCAAGCTGAATCGACGATTCCCGGATTCCCTATGGACGGTCTGCGCTGGTTGCTGTTGTTGTTCGGTCTGCTCGTCGTCGCGGGCGTCTGGTTCTACAGCCGCCGGGAAAGCCGCAAGACCGGCGCGCCGCGCGCCGCCCGCGGGGGCCGCGTCGAGCCCGCGCTGGAGGCGAGCGACGCACCCCTCGACGAGGAGCTTTATGACGAGCCCTGGGAGTCGCTCGAGACCGGCGAGGAAGCCGCGCCCGCCGCGTCCGACGAGGCCCCGAAGCCCGAACAGAAGATCGTGACCGTGCGCCTGGTTGCCCGCCGCCAGGGCGCCTTCCCCGGCGACGAGCTGATCCTCGGCCTGCGCGGCATCGGCCTGCGCCACGGCAAGTTCGGCATCTTCCACCGCTACGAGGGCGAGGACGAGCGCAAGGTCGTGTTCAGCGCCGCGAGCCTGGTGGAGCCCGGCACCTTCGACCTGGCGAACATCTCGAATCAGCAGATTCCCGGCATCAGCCTGTTTCTGGTGCTGCCCGGTCCGCTGGACGGCGCCTCGGCGTTCGACCTGATGATGACCGCCGCCCGGGCGCTGGCCCAGTCGCTGGACGGGGAGCTCCTGGACGAGTCCGGCAGCACGTTGAGCATCCAGCGGGAACGCTACCTGCGCGAGGAGATCATCCAGTACCAGCACGGGATCAAGGTCGCCTGATCCAGGCCGCTCGCGCAGCACGCCGACAATGACCGCCCCGCCTGCGACCCGCAACAAGCTCGAACGCTTGCGCCGCGAGATCGAGCACCACAACTACCTCTACCACGTGCTGGACGCGCCCGAGATCCCGGACGCCGAGTACGACCGCCTGATGCAGGAACTGCTGGCGCTCGAACGCGAGCACCCCGAGCTGGTTACCCCGGATTCGCCGACGCAGCGCGTGGGCGCCGCCCCGGTCGCGGCCTTCGGCACGGTGAAGCACAGGCTGCCGATGCTCTCGCTGGAGAATGCCTTCAGCGAGGACGCGCTCAGGCACTTTCACCGCCGCGTCACGGAGCGCCTGGAGCTCGAGGCCGACGCCGACGTCGCCTACGCCGCGGAGCCGAAGCTCGACGGCGCCGCCGTCAGCCTGCTCTACGAGGACGGCAGGCTCGTCCGCGGCGCGACCCGCGGCGACGGCACCACCGGCGAGGACGTCACGCACAACCTGCGCACGATTCCGGCGGTGCCGCTCAAGTTGCGCGGCAAGCGCGCGCCGAAGGTGCTGGAGGTGCGCGGCGAGGTGTTCATGCCGCGCGCGGGCTTCGAGAAGTTCAACGAGGAGGCGGCCCGGCGCGGCGAGCGCACCTTCGTGAACCCGCGGAACGCGGCGGCAGGCTCACTGAGGCAACTCGACCCGCGCCTCACGGCGGAGCGCCCGCTCGACATCTACTGCTATTCGGTCGGGCTCTTCGAGGACGGCAAGCTCCCGGGCCG
>CAZTAE010000093.1:0-7934 GCA_964611535.1 uncultured Woeseiaceae bacterium | reverse complement strand
GCCGGCAGGTGCCGGCGTAGAGGTAGCCGCAGAGCTCGGTGATCTCGGCACCCATGCGGATGCCTTCAGTGTGGATCGGGTGCGGGTTGGGGTTGCGGGGCTCGTCGGGGCCGGTGGGGTCCATGGAAGGTCTCCGGGAATCGAATCTGTATTTATGTACAGTATAGACCCAAGCCACTGATTCGTCAAGAACAAACGCGAAAATGGCGTGGCTGAGCGGCGGCCAGGGACCGACTGGCGCCACCCTCCGGTCGCGGATGCGAACAATGGCGATTCGGCTGTCGATATCGAGTCGCATCGCGGTCAGACCGATTCTTACTTTTCAGGGCCGGAAAGAAGGTGCAGCTACCGGATTTGCGCGTAGTTGCTCAGCCAGGCATCTGATGGATTTGTTTGATTCCCAAGGTCACGCCTGCTTGTCCTGACCTCGATCGCGAGTTGCGGGCGACTCCGAGTCGGACTGCCGCGTTCCTGCGATGCCACGTCACGAGTGACCGGGCAGAAAGAGTATTTGAAAATGCCCCGTGGTAAAGCGATGCTCCGGCTTTAGGCTGGGAGATTGACCAAGAGAAAGCGAATGAACAAAAAACAAGAGTCGAAAGACGAGTCGAAGACTTTGGCCGACTTCAGCCTGCGACAGATCGCCGATGCCTTCAGCGATACGCTGCGCGACCTGACCGGCAACGTCTACGAAGTCGAAGTGCTGGGGCTCGATCGGCGTCCGAAGGGCGAGCTAATGGCCGACCTGTTCGAAATCGCGGACGTTCGAATAAGGATCAGGCAGCATCACGAAGACGGCGGCGACGTGGACGTGGACGACACGCAGCCCAGGCGAACGCTGGGCGGCTGAGCCGAGGTACGGAAATCGCAGAGATGGAGGCGGCCGACCTCATGACGCCAAGAATGACGGTGTCAATTCAAGGCAGTAGGCTCGGTCCAGACGAATCGGAGCTTTGAATGGAGCAATCCGCAATATTCGGCCCCGTTTTAGCCGTGATGCTGCTGACGATGGTTGTCTGGATCTACATGTACGGCAAACGCATTCCGTTCATTCGGTCGCTCGATCTGGAGCCGCAGCAGTTAACGCCGGGTGAACTGGCCAGGCTATCGCCACCATCCGTTTCCAACCCATCCGACAATCTCAGGAACCTGTTCGAGGTACCAGTGCTTTTCTACGCATTGGCACTTTACCTCTTCGTAGCTAGCGAGGTGGATCAAGTCTACCTTGTAGCTGCATGGCTATTTTTCGCGTTCCGTGCACTGCACAGCGCCGTGCACTGTACAATCAACATCATTATGTTGCGCTTCGTTCTATACGCCATATCCTGTGCATGTGTATTTTTCATGCTAGTGCGCGCGGCGGTGGACTATTATCTGCGCTACTCATGAAACTACAGCAGATCGACGCGACGGGAAGTCCCATCGATTTATCGCTAACGTTCCGCCGACACAGCATCTGCGCGCGCCCCTCGAATTATGTCTCAGTGAGCCGCGCGAGAAATGAGTACCATCCCTTCGGTTTGCTTCCCCGGTGTAATACCATTCCTCGGGTCGGCAACCCCGCGAATGCCGGTCCTTCGATCGTGAATCCCTAAAAGCCGAGGTCCAATAATGAGAGTGGCATTGATAGGTGCCGGGAACATCGCCATGGCACATGCTCCGGCAATACAGGCTATCGACAACTGCGAAATCGTTGCCGTGTGTGACAAGAATGCAACCCGGGCAAGGTCTACTGCAGAGAATCTCGGGAATACGGAGTATTTCACCGAAACGGACGCCATGTATGCTGAAGCCCGGCCTGATGTTATCCACATTCTTACGCCGCCGGGCACACATTTCTCGCTGGGCCTGGAGGCGATCAGCAACGGCTGTCATGTAATCATTGAGAAACCGTTTTCAGTTTCATCAGAAGAGGCAAAGAAACTGCTGAATGAGGCAGAAAGCCAGAATGTCCGGATATGCGTCGGCCACAACATGGTCTTCGATGTACTCACTCAAAAGGCCTGCCGCCTCGTTGCCGACGGAAAAATCGGCAACATTGTCTCGGTTGAAGCCAGCTTTCGCTTCGACCCGAATCGGTATCCGGCGGTTCGCGCCGACGGCGCGCAATACACGCACTGGATCTATCAGCTTCATGGAGGTCCGCTCCAGGACCTCATCCCTCACCCGGTGTCACTAGTCCTGGAATTCCTCGACGATGTGGACGACGTCAAATCCACGTGCACGTACGGTCGACAATTGCCCGAAGGATGGCCCGAGGAAGTTCGGGCAATCCTCCGATCCGGAAACCGACTCGGCTACATTTCGGTTTCACTTCGAGAGAAACCGGAAACCCTGACTTGTTCGATTTACGGTGATGATGGCGCAATCCATGTGGATTACTTCAGCGGTATTCTCACCACACACAACACGTCCGTGCTTCCGCGTGCGGTCAACCGATTGCTGTTTGGCTACAGATCGGCTCTACAGGCTGCACTTGCGGCGACCGGGAATATTTTCAAAATCGTGTTCAGGAAGTTCGACACGAGCGCCGGTCAGAATCAGTTGATCAGAAGTTTCTATGATGCGATACAGGCGCAAGGTCCCGATCCGCTAAGCAAGGCATCAATCCTCAATAACGTCAAAGTGATCGAATCTATCTGGCCCGAACCATCGCCCGGTCTCTTGCATGCTCAAGAACGCATGGCTGAAATTCGCTCGGTTAAACCTCCAGGCGGCGCCAAAGTACTCGTCACAGGAGCGAGCGGATTTATCGGATCGCACTTGTTGAAACGTCTGGCTGAAGATGACATTACGGTCCGCGCACTCGTCCGGCCCAACAGCATCAACGCAGGGAAGCTACTGGGTTCCTCGGTCGAAATAGCTTACGCCGATTTGGCCGACCGTGATGCAGTAGCAGCCGCCTGCGAGGGAATCGAGACCATTTATCATGCCGGCGCATCGACGGACGGAGACTGGAAGAGTAACGAAGAAGCCACGATAAAAGGTACTCAGAATATACTGGCTGCTGCCAAAGAGCACGGCGTCAATAAAATCGTGCATCTGAGTACACTGACTATCTACGAGCTGCTGGACAAGGCAAAGGGAGCGGTTATCGACGAGAATTCCGGTTACCAGCTCGACCCTCGCAAGATGGGGCCCTATGCATACTGCAAAATCGAAGCCGAGAAGCTGATCAGGAAGGCGATCGAGTCGGACGGTCTAAACATTACGGTACTTCGACCGGGCATGGTAATCGGTGAAGGCGGTTATCCGTTTTTCCCGCATTTCGGCTTCAATCTGGGCGGCAAGCTCTTCCTCACCATCGGCAAAGGCGATGTACCATTACCGTTTACGTACGTCGGACACGTTGTTGATGCAATGGTAAGAGCAGCAAACAATCCCGTGTCGGACGGCCAGACATACAACGTCGTGGACGATGAGGAAATGACCGCACGTGAATACCTCAATCACTACATCGAGGTTACCGGCGTCGACGCCAGGGTCTTCAGGCTGCCCTATGTGGTGCCGTACATGGCGATCGGCGCCTACGAGGTCGGGTCCGCTATGGGAGTACTGCCAAAGGGCATAACTTCCCGTGCCCAGTTGAAGTGGAAACAAGCCCACGTAACTTACGATACCGCCCATATCAAGGAAAATCTTGGCTGGTACCCGACAGTGAAAATGACAGACGCAATGGAGCGCACGTTCCGCGCATACGCGCGGAAATACCTTACCGTCGCCGAGGAATCATCAGTCCCAGCAGTCTGAATAACCGGAGAAGACCGATCTGATGAGAATTGGCATTGATGCAACGTCGGTGTGGGGCCTGGGCGACGGACTGCTGAACGGGATGATCGCATACACGGCTCAGCTCACGAAAAACCTCGTGACCTCCGATCGGGAGAATTCGTATTTCGTCTATTGCCGCGGCGAGATCCCTGAGATCTTCGCTGATTGCGCCGGGAGTGCAACATTCATCCCGTTATCATCCTCAAATCGCAAGCTTCTGATGCAATGGACACTGCCTCGGGCGGCAAAGAACGATGGGATCGACGTCCTGTTCTTCCCCTACAATTCGGCGGCGCTGTTTTCCTCAATTCCCTGGGTCGTGACAATACACGATTTGCATCCATTCGTTGTCACCGACAGATTCAAGCGGATCCACGATTCGACGAGCGGCAGAAAGGGCATTTCCTCCCAATTCAACCAGGCATACTGGAAATGGATACTCCGGCAAAGCTGTGCGCGAAGCACGCGCGTGATCGCGGTTTCACAGAAGACTAAGTCGGACATCGTCGAGATATTCGGCACTCGCCCCGACAAGATCGATGTAGTCCATGAGGCGGCAGACCACGATCGATTCAACATGAATCCCGATAGCGTCAGCCGGCTCGAATTTTTGGAACGATACGATCTGCCGGACCGGTACATTCTGGTCGTCGGCACTCATGCCTATAAGAACATTGAGGGCATTCTTTCTGCATACCGGCATGCGGTTTCCAAGGGCCTCATGGACGTCGGCCTCGTCATCGCCGGGAACAAGGCGTGGCTCGGTACCGACGACGTCGAACTCATCGCGACCGGCGCTGGCGCCAGCAGGATCGTACTAACCGGATTCTTTCCGGACGCAGACCTGAAGTATCTGTATCAGTTCGCCGATCTGTTTCTGTTTCCCTCATTCTATGAAGGGTTTGGATTACCGATCCTGGAAGCGTTTTCTTGCGGAACGCCGGTGATTACTTCGAATACGGGGGCAATGCCCGAGGTGGCCGGAGAGGCGGCGATTCTGGTGGACCCGAATAATCACGTCGCTATAGCCGAGCAGCTCATCACCGTATTGAACGATGCGGAATTACGAAAGAACCTGGCCAACGCCGGACGAGACCGGGCTCGTGACTTCTCATGGTCGAAAGCTGCGGCAGAGACTCGCGGATCTCTGGTGCGAGCCGCCGTCAGCTAGTCTTTCGCTCGCGACGGAGTCGCAAGAAGATAGTAACCCGTAAATCGGGAGACCCTGAGCCGGCCCAGAAACCGATCCAGCGGCGCTGCAAAGCGCTCTGTCATCGACGCTACGCCTTTCGGCAAGTTCCGAAGTCCGACCAGCTTACCTGACTCGGTAAAGACGTCACGAACCAGCTCATCGAGTTCAGATGCCTCGAACCGATGAAAGTAGATGTCGTCGTGCCAGCCGTTTTGCTCGTAGTCTGCGCGAAATACAGAAGCGAGAAGGCGTCGGACCAACGTGAAATTGTACGCTGTGAAAGCGCTCCTTCCGCTCGACGCCAATACGCGTCGCGTCTCCTGAAGAGTGGCTCGGCAACTTTCTGCGTTCGGTAAGTGCTCGAGAATTCCGAAGCTCAATACGGCATTGAACGACCGGCTGCGAAACGGAAGGAATTCCACGTCTCCAACGACCAGGTGCGCTGGCGTCTTCCTGCCGGCGGCGCGCTCGCCGAGTAATCTCAGTGACCGTTCCGAAAAATCGAACGCCACAATTTCTCCGCAACGATCGTAGGCCGCTTCTAGCAAACGTCCCACGCCGGCGCCCGCGTCCAGAAGACGGTCGCCGGCGGCAAGGCACAGCGAATCAATGCATGAGGCCGAATCGAGACGATTGTGGTAAGGCGAAAACTGCGATTCAAAAATCTCTGCCTCGCGATCTCTCTGATCTCGTTGCTGTTTCTTGATCCGCCATGCGGCGTCTTCAACCTCCTTGCTGGAATTCGCGAGTTCGTCCGGAAGCAGATGCGGAATCCCGTCTCGGATCGGATAACATCGTCCGCATTCCGCGCAGGTCAACTTCCCTTCCGTAATTTCGTTCACCCAGCAGCCCGTGCAGGGCGCTTCCAACGAAGCTACGCGAGACGATCGGTAGGCACACCAATTCTCGCAGGGAAGCGAATATGATCTATTTTCCGCCTCAGCTTCAGACGCATGCTCAAGTTGAAGCGGAAAGGAGCCGTCATAGGGACAGGCAAGGATGTCGAGAAGGCGATATTTCATTGATGGGAAGCACGATGCGGCGTCAGAATTTTGTACGCAATCCGCCGAAGCCAGTCAATTCCTTCGAGCTGCTCTCGCTTTCGGTCCCGCCAGTCCTGGAATTTCGTTGCAATCGGTCGCCGAGTCCAGGTGAAATCGTACCGGGGCGATTCCTGTGCATTAAGGGTGTGCTTATAGCCCCCTCCTCCAGTCAACAAGTCATAGCGGCGAATCCCGCGGGAAATTGCGCCCTCCACGGATGAGTACATCAACAACATGCCGGGCCCGTGGCGGGAGAATCGTTCGTCCATCGCAATCTGGTAGTTGAACCGCCAGCGGTTGAGCTCCATGCCGAACTGCGCTGACGCCAAGACACCATCCATTGTCATGCAATGAAGGTCGAGCCATCCCCGGTTAAGCAATGCATGTGCCACTTCACGAAAAAAGGCTTCTCTGCTTCGATTTTTGAAGAATCCGAAGTGGTGTCTCGCGGCAAAGCGCTGCCGTTGCAAATCGATGAATTGTCCAAGTATATCGTCGAGCTCATCCCGGTCAGAAACGCTCCAATAGCTCACTTGGCACTGCTTGTGTGCACGCTTTCGTCGACGGCGCAGGTTTTCACGTGTCTTCCGATCAAGGCTGCGCATATACTCATCCATATCTGCAGGCAGATCGACGCCGTAAGCCGGATCGGACTCGGCCAGTTGCCATTCCTGATAGTGTTCGAGCGACTCCGGGAGTCTTTGACTCAAGCTCGTTAGTTCAACCGTGTCCCATCGTTTATCTCTCTTGTTAATGGAATCCCAAAGCACTGACTCGATAACCGCCGGATCATGATCCCCGGGATCGTGACTATCGATAAGAAATCCGCCGTAATCGCCCACCGCCGTGCCGAGGCTCCGCAACACGGCTGGCCGCAGAACGGTCCCGGGCTCGACGTACATCGGCGCAATGCCTCGCAGCAACCCGTTATTGTCACGGAGTACTCGAAGCTCGAGTTCTGCGTTTTCGGGAACAAGGTGGCGCCAGACGGCACGACACCATTGCCAAGTGTGAAACGGTGTGGCGTTCGGCGCCCTCAGAACAAGATCATTCCACCCACTCTCCAGGACATCGAATTCCGCGGAATCTCTAATTGTCTCTAGCTTCAGGCTCATTCTAGTAATCGGATACCGTGCTTCGCTTTTTGCCCGACCCGGATCCGAATGCCCGCTGCAGCGTACCGCCATACCTTGACTGCAGAATCCGCCTCAGAGATATCCGCCCTTGCCCGGGAAGTCGGCGCAGGTACTCCGCGTCGATTCGGGCAATCCGGTTAGGCGACTGGCCAGGATGATTGCCGGAGTGGTTCGGCAGATAGCCCCACCAGAATGACTCGAATCCGCATTCTCGTCCCAGCTGCACTGCTTCCGCTGATCCCTGATACTTGACGAAACACAGATGCCTGACCGCTTTCTGCAGTTTCTCCTCGATTATCTGTTTCGACAGCTCAAAATCCTCCTTGATGGTTCGTTCCGGCCCGCATAGTGAATCGATGAGGTCCGGATCGGCACCGGTAAGCATGACGCGTTCAGGCCAGCGCGGTACGTATCGGTGCTCGAGGGTATGCGACTGGAAATCGACGTGCCCGGATTCGTCCATTTCACGTACTTCGTCCCATTGGCAGGGTCTGTGCTCGTGGGCCATGAATTCGGCATTCGAGCTTTCCGCGTGGAAGCCGGCCACAATGAATGCCACCGCATTCATGCCGTATTCCCTGAGCAACGGGAACCCTACGTCATAGAGATTCCTGGATCCATCATCGACCGTTAACACCACTGAACGTGCAGGCGCCTGGCGAACGCCGTACAGGTGATCAACCAAGTCGTCTGCGGTAACCGTGACATAGTCGTTCTCCGCCAGGAATCTCAGGTCCGCCTCGAAATCCTCTCGATCAAAGGTGTGGTAACAGAATACCGGTATCACAGTCT
>CAZTAE010000092.1:0-7968 GCA_964611535.1 uncultured Woeseiaceae bacterium | reverse complement strand
CCGCTGTTCGACCTCGACCGCGTCGAGGTGCTGCGCGGGCCGCAGGGCACGCTGTTCGGCCGTAACACGCCGGCCGGCATCATCAAGTTCGAGACGCGCAAGCCGACGCAGGAGCTGGACGGCTACGCCTCCGCGACCGTCGGCAGCTTCGGCACCAAGAACTTCGAGGGGGCCCTGGGCGGCGCCCTGAACGAAGACGACACCCTGCTCGGGCGCCTGTCGGTGCTGAGCCAGAACCGTGAGGACTGGATCGACAACGGTTTCACCGGCGAGGCCGACGCCATGGGCGGCTTCTCCGAGAACGCCTTCCGCGCCCAGCTGCTGGTGCTGCCGAACGACACCTTCAGCGCGCTCATCAACCTGCACGGGCGCGATCTCAGCAGCGGCACGGCATCCATATTCCGCGCCAACGTCCTGAGTCCCGGCAGCAACGAGCTCAACGAGAACTTCGATCGCGACCGGGTGTTCTTCGACGGCGGCGACAACAATCCGCAGGAAGCGACTGCGCTGGGCGGCTCCGTCAGGCTCGACTTCGACTTCGCCAACCAGATGACGCTGACCTCGATCAGCGCCTACGAAACGGTGGAGAACCAGAGCCTGGGCGACATCGACGGCGGGTTCGGTGCGGTCTTCCTGCCGGTAATGGGTCCGGGCTTCATACCCTTTCCCTCCGAGACCCAGGACGGCCTGACGGATCTCGATCAGATCACCCAGGAATTCCGCCTGGCGTCGAGTGCGACCGACCGCCTGTTCTGGCAAGCCGGGCTCTTCTGGTTCGACTCGGACTTTTCCGTGCAGACGTTCCCGTTCTTCGTGCCGCCGACGACCGTGCGGCACGAGAACACGTCCTGGGCCGTGTTCGGCCAGGTCAGCTACGACCTGACAGACGAGT
Organism: uncultured Woeseiaceae bacterium; assembly: GCA_964611535.1. Lineage (GTDB taxonomy): Bacteria > Pseudomonadota > Gammaproteobacteria > Steroidobacterales > Woeseiaceae > IDS-8. The sequence goes on along the minus strand of CAZTAE010000092.1, from coordinate 7,076 downwards.
GGTCGCTGACGGCGGGGGTCCGCTACACGGACGACGACAAGGACATGACCACGCCGGAGACGCCGAACCCGCAGCCGCCGGTGAACGTCTCCGACGAGCAGGTGAGCTGGGACCTGAGCCTTTCGTACGACCTCAGCGACGATTTGAGCTTCTTCGGGCGCGTCGCGAGCGGCTTCCGGGCGCCGTCGATCCAGGGCCGGAACATTGCGTTCCTCGACCCGAACCCGTTCTCGGTGGCGGACTCGGAGACGATGCTGTCGGCCGAGATCGGCATGAAGTCGACGCTCAACGACCAGGTGCGGCTCAACGGCTCGGTCTACTACTACACGATCGACGACATGCAGCTCTCCGCCATCGGCGGCAACGCCAACTCGAACGTGCTGGTCAACGCCGACAAGGGCGTCGGCATGGGCATCGACCTGGACACGGAGATCCTGTTCAGCGAGAACTTCGTCGTGACCTTCGGCGGCAGCTACAACGACACCGAGATCGACGATGAGAACCTCCGGACCGCGATCTGCGCCGCGTGCACGGTGCTCGATCCGGTGGATACGAGCGGCCCGATTCCGGTCGCCCTGCTGGACGGCAACCCGTTCCCGCAGGCGCCGGAGTTCATGATCAACCTCACCGCGCGCTACAGTGTGGCGGTCAACGGCGACGACGAGCTGTACGTCTTCGGCGACGTCGTGAACCAGGGCGACACGAACTTCTTCCTGTACGAGTCGGCGGAGTTTCACACCGGCAGCATCTACGAGGTCGGACTGCGCGCCGGCTACATCGCCAACGGCGGCCAGTGGGAGCTCGCGGTGTTCGCGCGCAACCTGACCGACGAGGAAAACCTGAAGGGCGGCATCGACTTCAACAACCTGACCGGCTTCGTCAACGAACCGCGGATCTTCGGTCTGAACTTCCAGCTGAACTTCGGCGACTACTGACACCGTCGATCCCGCGGGCGCGACGGTCGGACCACCTCCGACGCAACTGGCATCGTCTGTCGCTCGCGGAGCGAGCTCCTCCGTAGGAGCCCGCCTCGCGGGCGACCTCCGCATCGCGGCGTAATTCGCTATAGTCGCGCTACCGGAATCCGCCGACCGCGAGCACGAATGACGACAAGAAACGATCGACGAGCGGCATGCGTTGTCGCCTGGCTGACGATGCTCCTCGCGGCCACCGCGTGCAGGCACGAGGCGCCGTCGCTTCGCAGCGAGCCGGCGGACGCAATACCGCCGGTGTCCATCATGACCTTCAACGTCGAGAACCTCTTCGACACGGAGGACGATCCCGGCAAGGACGATCGCACCTTCCTGCCGCTCGCGATGAAGCAGAGCGCCGAACACCGGGCGGCCTGCGCGGCGATCGAAGTGGAACGCTGGCGGCGGCAGTGCCTCGAGTGGGACTGGAGCGAGGCCGTCCTGGATCGCAAGCTCTCGGTCGTGGCCGCGGCGATCCTGCAGGTCGGCGACGGCCGGGGACCGGACATCGTCGCCCTTCAGGAGGTGGAGAACATCGGCGTGCTGGAGCGGCTCCGGCAGGACTACCTCGCTGCAGCCGGCTACGGGCGCAGCGTGCTCATCGAGGGCCGCGACGCGCGCGGCATCGACGTCGCGTTCCTCACGAGGCTCGAGCTTGCCGAGGCACCCGCCCTGCACCGCATCCCGTTCGACGATTTCGACGTGGGACGCGTCGCCGACACCCGCGGCATCCTGGAAGCGACGTTTCGCCTGCCGGACGGCACCCTCCTCACCGGTTACGCGGTGCATTTCCCGGCGCCCTACCACCCGACGGAGATGCGGGCCGCCGCCTACCAGTACCTCAACGTGCTCAAGTCGACGCTGCCGGAAGACCGACCGGCATTCGCGGCCGGCGATTTCAACACCACGTCCCTCGAAAATCGCGAGAAGGACATGCTGGAACGCTACGCCCGGCCGCACTGGATCGTGGTGCACGAACAGGGCTGCGACGGCTGCAAGGGCACCAGCCATTACCCGCCGGACGACAGCTGGTCGTTCCTCGACATGATCCTCTGGTCGCCGGGCGAAGCGCGTGGCGCGGAAGCCACATGGCGGCTCGCGGAGGGCTCGGTCCGCATCGCCAACCGGACGCCGGACCAGGTGACGGCCGAAGGCACGCCGGCGCGGTTCCGGCTGCCCGGGGCCACCGGTGTATCCGATCACTGGCCGCTGGTTTTCTCCATTGAATCAAGATAGATATCCGGCGCGCGCGCAGCCCGTGCCGGCCTTCACCGTCACCGGGAGGCACACGCGGCTGCCTCCCTGCCTGCGTCCCTGCCTCGCCTGCCGAAGCGCTTATTGCATGCCGGTGGGGGCTGCGCTAGATTTGCAACAGAGCGCGGAAGCGGCGGGTGCAAAAGTACCGGCGGTCTTCCGCGTCGTATTTCGGGGCGATCACAAACTGTCACATAACATCATTACCATGTCGCTCCCTTTCCAACCGTGGGGTTCAAGATGAGCATGCAGAACGACCTTCCACACCCGTGCCTGAAGGCGGTGTACGGGATTGCCGGTGCTTTTTTCGTCGCTTTGATCCTGCTGACGGCACCGGTATTCGCGCAGGAAACGACGTCAGCGCTGCGCGGCACCGTCGTAGGCGCTGACGGAGCCCCGGCAGCCGGCGCCGACGTCCGCGTGACGGACACGCGCACGGGCAACAGCCGCACGGCCACGACGTCCGCGAGCGGCCAGTTCTCGATGTCCGGACTGCGGGTCGGCGGACCGTACACGGTGCAGGTCGATACCGAGGGATTTGCCCCACAGACGATCACGGACATCCGCCTCGATCTCGGCGACACCTACACGTTCACGGTGGCGCTCACGCCGGAACAGATGGAGGAGATCGTGGTGACTGCATCCGCCCTGCAGTCCGTGCAGGTCGCGCTGGGCCCCTCCGCGACCTTTTCGCTGCAGGACCTGCAGGATGCCCCGTCGATCAACCGCAACATCAACGACGTCATCTCCATCGACCCGCGCATCTACGTCGACGAAGCGTTCGATGATTCGGTGCAGTGCGCCGGCGCGAATTCGCGCTTCAACGCGCTTACCGTCGATGGCGTGCGTCTGTCCGACAACTTCGGCCTGAACAGCAACGGTTTTCCCACGGAGCGCATGCCCTTCCCGTTCGACGCGATCGAGCAGGTGGCGGTCGAGCTCGCGCCGTTCGACGTCATGTACGGCGGCTTCACGGCCTGCAACCTCAACGCCGTCACCAAGTCGGGCACGAACGAGTTCCACGGCTCGGTGTTCTACGACTACTACGACGACTCGCTGACCGGCGACGAGCTGGAAGGCGACCAGATCGATCCCGGCACCTTCGACCAGAAGCGCTACGGCCTCAGCATCGGCGGCCCAATCATAGAGGACAACCTGTTCTTCTTCGTTGCTTATGAGAAGCTCGAGGGCATCAACATTTTCAGCCGCGGCCCCGCCGACTCGAGCAGCGGCACGCCGGTGCTAGGTGTCACCCAGGCGCAGCTCGACCGCATTGCGCAGATAGCGCAGAACGTGTACGGCTACGACCCCGGCGGCATCCCGCCGAGCCTGCCGCTCGAGGACGAGAAGTACCTGATCAAGCTCGACTGGAACATCAACGACGACCACCGCGCCGCGTACACCTACACGTACAACGACGGGTTCAACAACTCGGAGTCGGACAGTGACAGCGACGAGTTCGAGTTCCTCAATCACCTGTACGAACGCGGTGCCGAACTGAATTCCCACGTGGGACAGCTCTTCTCGAGCTGGGGCGACAACTTCACCACCGAGCTGCGCGTCTCCTACCAGGAACTGGACAACCGGCAGATCCCGCTGGGCGGCACCGAGTTCGGCGAGGTGCAGATAGACACGTTCAACGATCCGGACGGTCCCGGCCCGATCAGCCCGCAGCAGGCCACCGTCTATCTCGGCGCCGACGACTCGCGTCACGCCAACAAGCTCTACTACGAAACCACCAATTACAAGCTTGCCGGCACCTATACCCTGGGCGACCACGTGATCACCGGCGGCTACGAGCGAGAGGACCTGGACATCTTCAACATGTTCATCCAGGAGGCCGAAGGCGAATACCGCTTTGACTCGCTCTGCAGCACGACCGACCCCGACGGCTGTATCGATGCCTTCGAGTCCGGCGACCCGAGCCGCATCACCTACGAGAATGCCGCACCGTCCAACGTGAAGGAAGACGCCGCGGCCTCGTTCGCCTACCAGATCAACACCCTGTACCTGCAGGACGAGTTCCCGATCGCGCAGGGCGCGGTGACGCTCGTCGCGGGCGTCCGATACGACTGGTACACCAGCGACGACCTGCCGCGGCACAACCCGAACTTCGAGGCCCGCAACGGCTACTCGAACGCACAGAACTTCGACGGCGAAGGCATCATCCAGCCGCGCCTCGGATTCAACTGGGACGTGTCGGACACGCTGAGCATCCGCGGCGGCGCCGGCCTCTATTCCGGCGGCAACCCGAACGTCTGGCTGTCGAACTCCTACTCGAACGACGGCATCACCCAGGTCGAGGTCCAGGATCGTACGCTCGACGACGACGGCATCGGCGGAAACACGCTGTTCACGCTCGACTGGACGGGCGGTGGCCAGCCGATCTTCGACATTCCGCAATCGCTCTTCGACGCGGTCGGCAGCGGCACGTCGAACGGCGGCGTCAACGCCGTCGACCCCTTCTTCGATATTCCGAAGGAGTGGAAATTCGCCCTCGGCGCCACCTGGGACTTCGACGCGGGCTTCTTCGGCAGCGATTACCGGCTGATGGTCGACTACCTGCATACCGAGAAGGAGGACGCGGCGATCATCGTCGATGCCACGCTGGAGCAGATCGGCACCGCACCCGACGGCCGTCCCCTGTACCAGAGCATCGACCGCAGCGATCCGGACTGCGTCGATCCGACGTCACCCGACTGCTCGGGCCGCCTCTTCAACCAGGACTTCATCCTGAGCAACACGCGCGGCGACTCCGGCGACTCCGACGTCTGGTCCATGAGCCTGAGCAAGGCCTACGACTGGGGTCTCGACTGGACCTTCGGCTACGCCTACACGGAGTCCACCGAGGTGAGCCCGATGACCAGCTCGGTCGCGTTCTCGAATTACGTGAACGTAGCGGTCTCCGACCCCAACGACCCGGGCGTGCACCGTTCCAACTACAACATTCCGAACCGCTTCACGCTGCGCATGAACTACCGCAGGGCGTTCTTCGGCGATTACCAGACCAAGTTCACGCTCTACGGCCGCGTGAACGAAGGCCGGCCGTTCAGCCCGACCTTCGTCGACGGCGGCTTCACCTTCGGCGATACGCTCGACGACCGGCACCTGCTGTACATTCCCACCGGCCCCGGCGATCCGAACGTCTCCTTCGCCCCCACCTTCGACCAGCAGGCGTTCTTCGATTACATCGAGCGGTCGGGCCTGAGCCAGTACGCGGGCGAGATAGCGCCGCGTAACGCGCTCACCAGCGCCTGGTGGCAGAAGTTCGACGTCCGGATCGAGCAGGAATTGCCGGGCTTCAATCCGGAGCATCGGTTCGCCGGATTCCTGATCATCGAGAACGTCGGCAATCTCATCAACGACGACTGGGGCGTCCTGAAGGAGCAGAGCTTCCCGCGCAACCAGCAGGTCGTCGGCTTCTCGCTCGACACGGCCAACAACCAGTACATTTACGAGGAGTTCTTCACGCCGGCGCCGCAATCGCGGGTCGCGGACGCCTCGCTCTGGAACATCGTCGTCGGCGTCAGCTACGACTTCTGACAGGAATAACAACAAGAAATGGGGGGCGGCCTCAGGGCCGCCCTTTTTTCTGCGCCATGAGGGGCGGTCGCTAGCTCGCCCCCCGCCGGCGCATTACAATCCGTTTGCGATGTTCAGAACGATAACCATTGCCGCGGCCGCGGTCGTCCTCGCCGCCTGCGCGGCTGCGCCGGTCGAGGAGCATGTCTCGCGCCCCGAGCCGGACCTCGGCATCCTGTGGGTCGAGAACGCCGCGGAGTACCGGGCAGTAGCCATCCAGACCTATACCAACGCGACCAAGGACCTGCCCGGCATGATCGCCGAGCCGTCCTGGACCGCGTTACCGGATCAGTCGGGCGCCGCCGACCTGCCGCCGGCCATCATTTTCGACGTCGACGAGACGCTGGTGAGCAACGTGGAGTTCCAGGCGGAATTCGAGCCGCCCTTCGAGGACCGGAAGCTCGACGAATGGAACGCCGCCAATCCGGCGGTGCCGGTGCCGGGGGCCGTCGAATTCGTGCAGCTGGCCCGCGACTCCGGAGTCACCGTCTTCTTCGTCACCAACCGCCCCTGCGAATCGCGGCCGGAGGTCGACCATCCCTGTCCGCAGGAGGCAGTGACCGTCGAGGACCTGCGCGAAGCCGGCATCCTCGCCGACAGCGACCACGTGCTGCTGGCGGGCGAGAGGCCCGACTGGACCCGCGAGAAGCACGTGCGGCGCGACCTGATCGCGCAGAGCTATCGCGTCATCATGCTGGTCGGCGACGACCTGGGCGATTTCCTGCCCTGCGTGCGCCGGAGCGTCGTCGCGCCCTGCACACGGGGAGCGACGCGCGCGGACCGCGAGGCGATGACCGAGCGCCACGCCGCGTACTGGGGCAACGGCTGGTACGTCCTGCCGAACCCGATGTACGGCTCCTGGACCTCCGCGCAGTGACGACCGCCACCCCTGCAGGCGCCGACCTTCGCAAATTCGTGGGAATATCCGCCTGTGACGACTAACGAGGCAACGCTCGTGAAGGCGGCGAGCGACGCGCGCCGCAACGCCTACGCGCCTTACTCGAACTACCGCGTCGGGGCAGCGGTGCTCGACGACGCGGGCCGGGTGCACGTCGGCTGCAACGTCGAGAACGCCTCCTTCCCGCTGGGCAGCTGCGCGGAGACGAACGCAATCGGGGCGATGGTCGCCGCGGGCGGCCGCAGAATCGCCGCAATTGCCGTCGCCGGCGGCCGCGACGACACCGTGGAGGCCTGCACCCCCTGCGGCGGCTGCCGCCAGGCCATCCAGGAATTCGCGGACGACGCCACCCTCGTCCTCCTCCTCGACGA
>CAZTAE010000091.1:0-8028 GCA_964611535.1 uncultured Woeseiaceae bacterium | reverse complement strand
ACCACGAAGTCGTAGAAGGAGCCGTCGACGTTCCGGATCTCGGCGCCGCCGGCGGTACCGAAGATGCGGCATTCGATGATGGCGCCGCGGCCGGTCGACGCCTGCCACGAGCAGCTCAGGTGCACGTGCTGGCCGCTCGCGTAGTCGATCTCGGCCATGACGAAGTCTTCCGGTTCCCGGACCGGTGCAGGAAGCCGGCGGCCATCCCGGAAGCAGCGCGCTCGCACCTCCCGCGGGTCCCGTGCGCCGAGCAGCCAGTGGCTGAGGTCCAGGAGATGGCAGCCGAGGTCCAGCAGGCAGCCGCCGCCGGCCTGTGCCGGGTCGTAGTACCAGCGCGCGTCCGGCCCGTACGCGTTGTGGAAGCAGAGTTCCGCCGCCGTGATGGTGCCGAGCTCGCCCGCCTCGATCCGCTGCTTGAGCTCCGGCACGCCCGCAAGCCAGCGATACGACCAGTCGACGCCGAGCGCCAGGTTCTGCCGGCGGGCGAGCTCGAGGAGCCTGGCGGTGCCGCTCGCCGTCAGCGCCAGCGGCTTCTGGCAGAACACGGCGAGGCCGCGTTCCATCGCGGCGGCCGCCTGCGGCTCGTGCAGCACATTCGGTGTCGCGATCACGACCCCGTCGAGCGGCTGCTCGAGCAACTGCTCGAAGCGCTCGCAGGTCGCCGGTCTCTGTCGGAGACCGGCGCAGGCCGCCTCGCGGCGCTCGCCGTCCGGATCGCACACGGCCGCAATGCGTGCGAGGCCGGACTCCGCCAGCACGTTCATCCGCTGTGCGCCGATCCAGCCGACGCCCGCGAAGCCCAGCCGCGGCGTCAGGGGCGTCGCCGGCGTGAGCGAACCGGGCCGGTCGGCGGCCGCCGTTTCCCGGCCCTTGCCCGCTGTCGGCTGCGCCCGGACAGCGGCGGGCGCCGGGCCGGCCGGGGCTGCGAAGGGCCGCGCGTTGTTGTCGCTCACAGGCATATCAGCGCTTTCGTAAAGCCGTCCGGCCGCTCCTGCATCAGCTCGAAGGCGCGGTCAATTTCCTCCAGCGGCGCCGTGTGCGTCAGCAGCGGCCACGGGTCGATCTCCTGCCGGTCGATCGCCGCGAGCGCCCTGTGCATGCCGCTCACGTAGCGCGCCGGGTCGCGCTCGTGCGCATTCACCACGTCGATGCCTTTCCAGTTCCATTCCTGCATGTCGACGCTGCGCAGCCCTTCCTGGTGGTAACCCGCAACGACCAGGCGTCCCCGGATGCCGACGAGCCTGCTCGCAGCGTCCAGCCCGCCCTGGGTGCCCGTGCATTCGATGACGCAGGGCCAGGAGCCGGAATCCCGGCTGCTGTTCGTGTCGTCCATGGGGCGTGCTTCGACCGCGCCCTGGTCGAGCGCACGATCGAGCGACCATTGGCGGCGCGAAAACGCGGTAACGCGCGCGCCGGCAGCGGCTGCCGCCTGGATCAGCACGCCGCCGATGAATCCGGCGCCGACGATCGCGACGCGCAGTCCCTCAGTGACGCCCGCGCGCTCGAAGACGTTCATGGCGCAGGCCAGCGCCTCCCCGGGCACCGGCCGGTCGTCGTAACGCGCCGGCAGCGGCACGAGATGATCCGCGCGGGCCAGATCGCACTCGGCGTAAGCGCGCCAGGAGAGTCCCGTCACCCGCGTTCCGGGTTCGATCCCCGTCACGGCACGGCCGGTTGCGAGCACCCTTCCCCAGGGCTCGTGGCCCGGCGCGCCGGCTTCGAGCGGATAACGAAACCAGGGCCGGCCCTGCCAGGCCGGGAGGTTCGACGCACAGACGCCGCAGCCCTCGATCCGCACCAAGGCCTCTTCCGGCCCCGGCTCGGCCACGCTGATGTCCTCGACCGCGGAGCGGCCATCGCCCAGCAGCACCGCCGCCCTCACAGCGCCCTCCCGCTCTTTTCCTGCAGGGCCGGCTCCGCGGCCGGCCGCCGGCTCGGCTGCAGCCAGGACCAGAGCCGGCCGATGCCGTCTTCCGGCGCGGTGCCCGGCCGCCAGCCGGTGGCTGCCGAAAAGCCCCTGTGGTCCGCGGCGAACCAGCGCTGGTCGCCCGGACGCGGCTCCGCGTGCCGAAGCGCCAGCGGGCGCCCGCTGAGGCGCTCCGTCAGCGCGATCATCTCGCGCAGGCTCAGCGTGTTGGCCGGACCGCCGCCGATGTTGTACGCGCGCCCGGCGAGTCCGGTCAGCCGACGCCGCGCAATCAGCAGCGCATCGACGAAGTCGTCGACGTACAACACATCCCGCACCTGGCGTCCGTCGCCGTAGATCGTCAGGGGGTCGCGTGCAAGCGCGGTGCGCAGGAAGTGGGCCACCCAGCCCTGATCGCTGGACGCCTGCTGATGCGGGCCGTAGATGCAGCTCATCCTGAGCACCGTCGCCGACACGCCGAAACTCCGGCAGTAGTCGAGCACGTACTGGTCGGCAGCGCCTTTGGAACAGCCGTAGGGACTGATGAAATCCAGGGGCTGTGTCTCGCCGATGCCGTAACAGCGGCTTTCGTCGTCCTCGGGCTCGCAACGCTGATCGCCGCAGGCGAGGGCGACGTCGGGCAGGGCGCCGTACACCTTGTTGGTGGAAGCGAACAGCAGCCCGGGTCGGTGCCGCGACCGGCGGATCGCCTCGAGCACGTTCAATGTGCCGACGACGTTGACGGCGTGATCGTCCAGCGGGCTCTGCAGGCTGGTGGTCACGGCGACCTGCCCCGCGAGATGGAAGACGAACGAGGCCCCGCCGACCGCCGAACGCACCGCCGCGACGTCGCGAATGTCCGCCGCCACGTGGCGCAGCCGGTCCCCGTGCACGCATTGCAGCCAGCGCAGGTTGCCGCCGACGCCGGGCCGCGACAGGTTGTCGAAGACGACGACGCGCTCGCCTTCGGCCAGCAGCCGTGCGGCGAGATTGCAGCCCACGAAGCCGGCGCCGCCGGTGATCAGCACCGGACCGCCTCCCGGCGCGTCGCCGCCGGCGTCTCCGTGCACGCCGGCGTCGTTCACAGCGTCAGGCCCCGGCGGGCGAGCTCCTCCGCGGCGAGCGGAGCGCGATCGACCGCCTGCTGCCGTTGCAGCCACTCGGCCAGCTCCTCGACGCCCTCGCCGAACGATACCTGCGGGCGATACCCGAGCTTCTCCACGGCCCGGGAAACGTCGGCGAAACAGTGGCGGACGTCGCCGAAGCGATATTTGCCTTCGACCTGCGGCGCAATCTCCTCCTTGCCGAGAACCTCACCCAGCACCCGGGCGACCTGCTCGATGGTGACCGCGGCGCCGCTGCCGATGTTGATCGCGCAGTTCTCCACGTCGTGCCGCTCCAGCGCGAGACGGAACGCCCGGGCGACGTCGCGCACGTTCACGAAGTCGCGCCGCTGCTGCCCGTCCTCGTAGATCAGCGGCGGCTTGTTGTTGAGAAGGCGGCAGGCGAAGATCGCCATGACCCCGGTATAGGGGTTGGACAGCGCCTGGCGCGGGCCGTACACGTTGAACAGCCTCAGCGCAACCGTCGGTATGGAATACGCGGCGCCGTACATCAGGCACAGCAGCTCCTGGTCGTACTTCGTCAGCGCGTAGGGCGACGAGGGTTGCGGCACCAGCGCCTCGGGCGTCGGTATGGCCTCGAGCGGCCTGCCGTCTTCGTCCCTGGGCTCCCAATTCCGACGAACCAGCTGCTCCCGGTCGCGGTGTGGCGGGTGCAGCAAGCCGCCGCCGTTCCGGTAGGCACCTTCGCCGTACACGCTCATGCTGGAAGCGACCACCAGCCGCTGGACCGATGAGGCGTTGAGGGCCTCGAGCAGCGCCGCCGTGCCCAGCGCATTCACGTCCACGTATCGGTGCATCTGGTACATGCTCTGGCCGACGCCTACCGCGGCTGCCAGGTGTACGACCCCCTGCACGCCGGCCAGCGCGCGCCGAACCGCGTCACGATCGCGAACGTCGGCCTCGACGCGTTCGCAGTCGCCCTGCAGCCAGGCGGGGAACTCGCCGTCCTCATGCACCTGCGGATCCAGGACGTCGAGGATCCGCACCTCGTACCCTTCGCGCAGCAGCTCTTCGGCCAGGTGGCCGCCGATGAAGCCGGCTCCCCCTGTGATCAGCACCCGCTTCATTGGACGACGGCGGCAGATTTGATCGGTGGGAAGTCGCGTTGGCCGATGACCCGGTTGAAATAGTGCATCGTTCTGGTCAGGCCTGCGTCGAGGGGAGTCTTCGGCCGCCAGCCGAGGTACTCGCCGGCAATCGTGATGTCCGGGCAGCGACGCACGGGGTCGTCGACAGGCAACGGCCTGAACTCGATCTTCGAGGGCGACCCGGTGAGCTTCAGTACGGTCTGGGCGAGATGCAGGACGGTGACCTCTGCCGGGTTGCCGAGGTTCATCGGCCCGGGCAAGGGCTTCCTCGCGCTCATGAGCCGGACGAAGCCGTCCACCAGGTCGTCGACGTAGCAGAAGGACCGCGTGTGGGTGCCGTCGCCGTAGATGGTCAGTGGCTCTTCCCTCAATGCCTGCGTCAGAAGGTTGGACACCGCCCGCCCGTCGTCGATGCGCATGCGCGGTCCGTACGTGTTGAAGATCCGGACTACCGATACGCGCACGCCGCGCTTGCCGTACAGGTAACACAGCGTCTCGGCGCAACGCTTGCTTTCGTCGTAACAGGCTCGCGGACCCATCGTCTTGACGCATCCGGGATAGGCCTCCTGCTGGGGATGCTGGTCCGGATTGCCGTAGACCTCGCTGCTCGACGCGTAGATGAAGTGGCTGCCGGTATCTTCCGCGAGTTTGAGCAGCCGCAACGTCCCCTCCACGTTGGTCCTGAGCGTGATCTCCGGCTCGGACTGGTAATGCACGGGCGAGGCCGGGCTGGCCAGGTTGAAGATCACGTCCACGGGCAGCCAGAGCGGCTCCAGGACGGAACGCGGTATGAACGAAAAGCGCGGCGACCCCAGAAGAGGCTCGATGTTCTGGCGGCGCCCGGTCAGCAGGTTGTCGACGCAGTAGACGCTATGGCCTGCGTGCAACAGCCGCGCGCACAAATGCGACCCTACAAAGCCGGCCCCTCCTGCAACGAGAATCTTCATAACGCGCTCTCCATGTAGTCATGTCTGCTACTCCGGGACCAGCCGTGACGGCAGGCGCAAGCTTCCTCTGCAAGTCCTATGCCATGCTGCTGCTCCGGCAGGCTGGAAAGCAAGCAACCACGGACCCTTGCGCCCGCGGCTATGACGGCAGCCGCCACGGCGGGGAAGCAGCCGCAGGCGACAGCAGCCGAGCCAGCAGCCGCTGAAGACGGGGGACCGGTGATCCGCCGGTCACTGCGCGGACTGTGTGTAAAATTGGGCGCTTTCCGTGCAAATATTGCACCTGAACCGGAATGGGTATGACCGCGACGCTCGCACCACCGTCACCGCTGCTCGACAAGCTGGGCGTCTGCCAGTGGTTTCATTACCGGGCGCACCGCGATCTCGACCGGGCGGTGGAGCACCTGCACGACCTCGGCATCCGTCACCTGCGTACCGGCGTCTCGTGGGCCGACTACCACCGCCCGGGCGGCAAGCGCTGGTACGACCGGCAGATGGAGGCGCTGCGGGATTTCGACGTGCTGTTGTCGGTGTGGCACACGCCGCCGTCACGCGCCGAGGGCGCCGGCTGCGCCGATCCGCCGCGCAGGCTGCGCGACTATGCGGACTTTACCGGCGAACTGATCGCGGAGTACGGCGATTGTTTCTCGGCGCTCGAGCTGTGGAACGAGCCGAACAATCGCCTGAAATGGAACTTTCAGGAATACGACCCCGGCTGGCGCAAGTTCGGCGAGATGGTCGCGCAGGCCGCAGCGACTGCACGCGACGGCGGAAAGTACACCGTCCTGGGCGGAATGATTCCTGTCGATCACCATTGGCTGGGCCTCATGAAGTCCTACGGCGTGCTGGAGACGGTGGATGCCGTCGCCATCCACGCGTTTCCCGGCATGTGGTGGGACAATCACCCCAACTGGGACTGGTTCCGACACTGGCACGGCTGGCGAAACAAGATCGAGTACATTCGGGGGCACGCCGAGGGCAAGCCGGTCTGGGTCACGGAAACGGGCCTCGCGACCTGGGACCTGGACGCAGCGAAGCCGGCCCGGGAGCAACTGCAGTGCGATTCCCTCCGCAACGCCGCAGCGGCGCCCGCCGAGCGAGTGTACTGGTATTCCCTGATCGACCTGGATCCGCGCAGGGCGGCGATCGAAGGTTTTCACGTGGATGAGAACGAGTACCACCTCGGCCTGGTGACCTACGACGGCATCAAGAAGCCCGCATGGTCGGTATGCAGGGAACTGCTTTCCGGGACGTCCCGGAACGGGCGGGCCGCCCGACACCCAAATGACGTATAGTTTTGCGCTGGCGGAGGATCAGCAGTCTGAGCGGAGATTTCGTGACGGGAAGAGGCCGGCCGAAGGCCCGTAGCACGGGTGGACGAGGGGATGCGGGCGCAGCGCACGCCGACGGTCCGGCCGTCGACGAGCTGAGACAGGCATTGTGGGCGAGCGAGGAGCGATACCGCGCGCTGGTGGAAAGCCACGCGGAAATGCTCTGCCGCTTTCGGCCCGACGGCACGATCCTGTTCGTCAACCGGTCGTACGCGGACGCGATGGACACCACGCCGGAGGCACTGACCGGGAAGAACTTCTGGGAGTTCGTCAGCGACACCGACCGGCCGGCGGTACGGGCCATGCTCGACAGCCTGACGCCGGAGTCGCCGGAGCGGCGCATCGAAAACCGCATCCAACTGGCGAACGGCGAACGCTGGGTTCTGTGGACGAACAGGGGCATCATCTTCGACGACGACGGCCGCCTGGTCGAGGCACAGTCGGCGGGCGTCGACATCACCGACCGCAAAAGGATGGAAGTCGCGCTGTACGAGTCGGATCGCCGCAAGGACGAGTTCCTGGCGACGCTGGCGCACGAGTTGAGAAATCCGCTCGCACCCATCGGTAACTCACTCGAAATACTCAAACGCGCGGACGCGGACATCGGGATGCTGCAGCAGGCACGGGACTCGATCGAGCGACAGGTGGCTCACCTCGTGCGCCTGGTGGACGACTTGCTGGACGTGAGCAGGATAACGCGCGACAAACTGGAACTCCGGAAGTCTCGCGTGGACCTTTGCTCCATCGTCTCCGAGGCCGTGGAGAACTGCCGCGCAATCACCGGTAGCGAGAAGCGGGCTATCGCCATCTCTCTGCCGGACGAACCGATCTGGCTCGAGGCGGACGCGATTCGGCTCGCGCAAGTGCTGAACAATCTCCTCAACAATGCCTGCAAATACACCCGGGACGGCGGCACCATCGCTGTCGAGGTGGAGCGGTCGGGCGCCGAGGCCTGCATCTCCGTGCGCGACAGCGGAATCGGCATGCCGCCGGACAAGCTGGAGTCGATATTCGAGATGTTCTCCCAGGTGAAAGCGCCGGTATCGGCATCGGCATCGGCGGGCGGCCTCGGCATAGGGCTCACGCTGGTGAAACGCCTGGTGGAGTTGCACGGGGGCAGCGTGTCGGCACAGAGCCCCGGGCTCGGGAAGGGCAGCGAGTTCCTGATTCGTCTGCCGATTTCAGCGGAGAGCCGCGGTCGGGCGGATGCCGCCAGGCCAGCGGCCGGCGAGCACGGCCGGCCGCGGCGGATCCTGATCGTGGACGACAACCGGGACAATGCGGATACGCTGGCAACCCTGTTGCGGCTGGGCGGTCACGAAACGAGGACCGCCTACGACGGTGCCGAAGGCGTCGATCTGGCCGAGCGATTCCAGCCCGATGTCGTGCTGCTCGACCTGGGGCTCCCCCGCCTGAGCGGCATCGAGGCCTGCAAGCGCATCCGCAGCCAGCCATGGGGCCGAAAGATGCTGATCGCGGCGCTTACCGGATGGGGCCAGGAAAGGGACCGGCAGGAATCGCAAGCTGCCGGCTTCGACGAGCACCTGGTCAAGCCGGTGGACCTGACCAGCATCATGCAGTTGCTGGCTGCACTGGATCGGGAGGGCCGGGCACGCCGGCGGGCGCCACCTG
>CAZTAE010000090.1:0-8141 GCA_964611535.1 uncultured Woeseiaceae bacterium | reverse complement strand
GGGCCGCCGGCGGCGGCAGCATGTCCTGCGCGGTCGGCCCCGGCGGCGGCGGCTGCTTCGGCTTCGCCTGGTGGCAGAACGACTCGAAATACGAGGCTTCGGTGTGGGACCTGAACGGACTGGAGGACGCCGGCACGGTCAGCGCGGATGTCAGCGGGACCTCCTTCCTGCCGGCCATCGTCGTGCCGATTCCCTTGATTGCGCGGACACAGGCGAAGGCCTGCGGCGGACTGGCCGATCAGCTCAAGCAGTTCATCGCCGGCAACCCCGAACAGACCACCTAGTGTCCCGCGCCGTTACGGCCGGCCGCCGCGTATGAACGCGCTGCGGTAGTAGCCGGCGTGCAGATCGGCGATCGTGACTTCCCTGCCCGTGGACGGTGCGTGGACGAAGCGCCCGCTTCCGAGATACAGCCCGACGTGCGATACCTTCCCCTCGATGTCGAAGAACAGGATGTCGCCGACCTCGAGCTCGGCGTCCTGCACCGGCCGCGTCCGGCGCCACAGGTCGCCCGTCGTGCGCGGCACGGCCTTGCCGGCAAGGGCATAGGCGTAGTGCACGAGGCCGCTGCAGTCGAACCCGTCCGCCCCGTCGCCGCCGTATCGGTAGGGCACACCCACCTGGCGCACGGCGATCACCGCCGCCCGTTCACCCACTGATCGCGGGCTCGCCGGAGCGGGCGCCGATACCGGTTCGGCACCCTCCTGTGGCGAGCGCGGCTCCTGCGCCGAGCAGGCGGCCAGCAATCCGGATGCCGCCAGGGCGGCGATCCGGCCGGTCAGTCTGGATGGCTTTGGCCACATGTGAAAAACTCCCGCGTTTCAGGTCGTCGGAGCCGCGCGTCACGCGCCTCGCGCGTCCACGCGGAAAAACTCTACACAACCGGGGCTTAACCGACCATGAACTGCATCCCGGCAACGGGAAACCACCGGGCGCCTTCCCGTGCCGCGCGGATGCCGCTCCTGCTGTCGCTCGCCGCGCTGGGCGCCTGCGGCGTGCCGGCCTCCGAAGCCTCAAACGACGAGGAGCGGGTCTACCGCCTGGAGTACCGGGCCAGACCCGACCGGGAGGCGCGGGGCATGCACGTCGAGATGCACCTGCAGCAGCCGCGGCACTACCTGCGCGAGCTCGACATGCCGGACCGCCGTGGCCGCATCACGGACGTCAGCGGCGACGGCGAGCTCACCGTCGACGACGGCCGTATCGTCTGGATGCCGCCCGGGGACGGCGGCAGCCTGCGCTGGTTTGCGCACCTCGAGCACCGGCGCGGCGAGGACAGCTACGACGCCTGGGTCGCGGAGGACTGGGCGGTGTTTCGCGGCGAGGATTTCGCGCCTCCCGCGGCCACCCGCACACTCCGGGGCGCGCGCAGCGAGACGCGGCTCGTCTTCGAGCTGCCGGAGGGCTGGTCGTCGGTCACTCCGTACTTCGGCCGCGACGACCGCTACGACGTGGAGAACCCGGAGCGTCGCTTTGTCACGCCCACGGGCTGGATCGTCCTCGGCGAGCTGGGAGTCCGCAACGAGACCCTCGCGGACGTGCGCGTGAAAGTGGCGGGTCCCACGGGTCATGCCGTAAGGCGCATGGACATGCTTGCGCTCCTCGGCTGGACGCTGCCCGATCTCAAACGCCTGTTTCCGGATTTCCCGGACCGCCTCACCGTCGTCAGTGCCGGCGATCCCATGTGGCGCGGCGCGCTCTCGGCGCCGCAATCGATCTACATCCACGCGAACCGTCCCCTGATCAGCGAGAACGGCACCAGCACGCTGCTGCACGAGGCCATGCACGTGGGCCTGGGCCTGAGTGGGGGACGCGGCGCGGACTGGATCGTGGAAGGGCTGGCGGAATACTACAGCCTGGAGATGCTCCGCCGCAGCGGCACGATCACGGGCTCCCGCTACCGCAGGGCGCGCCGGGAGCTGGAAGACTGGGGCCGGGAGGCGCGCGACCTTTGCGTCCGCCATTCGACCGGCAGCACCACGGCCCGGGCGGTCACCGTCATCGCAGCACTGGCGAACGAGCTCGAGCGGAAGGGCAACGGCGCAAACCTTGACGACGTCGTGCGCGAGCTCGGCGCTCTGGAATCGAAAATCACGCTGCAGCAGTTCCGGGACGTCGTCGCCGGGCACATCGGGGACGCGCCGGACACCCTGAAGACGGCCAGCCTGCCGGGCTGCAGCTGACGACGGCGGGACAGGACCGAACGCGACAATGGCGAGCGCATGGACGGACAACGCGACCTCGAGCTGATCCTTCGTTCCCCCACGCCCCTCGTCGTGATCGAGACGCGGGACGAGGCCGGGGCGCTGGAGATGCTCAAGAGCATCGGGCTGTCCCGCGACACGAGCAGCTATCTGCCGCTCTTCCGCTGGACGGTGACCGACGGCCTCCAGCGGCTCGACATCGAGCTCGAACCGCAGTTGCACAACGCAGACGCGACGAGCGTGCTGCGGCACATTCGCGCGGTGCCGAAACCCGGCATCTACCTGCTGCTCGACTTCCACCCTTGGCTCGGTGATCCGGTGAACATCCGCCTCATGAAGGACATCTGCCTCGGCTTTCCGCAGGCCCCGCGGTACCTGGTGCTGGTGAGCCATCGGGTGACGCTGCCGGCCGAGCTGGCGGGCTTCAGCGCCCGCTTCGACGTGGCGCTCCCGACGGAGGCGGAACGCGCGGAAATCGTGAAGCGGGTGGCGGCGGACTGGGCGGCCGAGAACCCGGGCGCGCAGGTGAAGACCGATCCCCGCGCCTATCGGCTCCTCATCGGCAATCTCGCCGGGCTGACGCACGCCGACACCGGGCGCCTCGCGAGGAACGCCATCTACCAGGACGGCGCCATCACCCGAAGCGACCTCCCCGCCGTCATGCGCGCCAAGTACGAGCTTCTGAACAACGGCGGCGTGCTGCACTTCGAGTACGATACCGCGAAATTCGGCGACGTCGGCGGTTTCACCCGGCTCAAGGAGTGGCTCCACCAGCGCAGGCGTGCCTTCCTCGACAATTCGCGGGCACCGCACCTGGACACGCCGAGGGGCCTGCTCCTGATCGGCGTGCAGGGTTGCGGCAAGAGCCTGGCGGCCAAGGCAACCGCCGGAGTACTCGGCGTGCCGCTTCTGCGCCTGGACTTCGGTTCGCTCTACGACAAGTACCATGGCGAGACGGAACGCAATCTGCGCGAATCGCTGGCGACCGCCGACGTAATGACGCCTTGCGTGCTGTGGATCGACGAGATCGAGAAAGGCATCGCCGGACGCGGCGGCGAAACCGGCACGACCCAACGGGTGCTCGCGAGCTTCCTCGCCTGGCTCGCCGAGAAAAAGAGCCGCGTGTTCGTCGTGGCGACGGCGAACGACATCAGCGCCCTGCCGCCCGAACTCGTCCGGAAGGGCCGGTTCGACGAAATATTCTTCGTGGACCTGCCCCGCACGGCCGTCCGCGCAGAGATCGCGAGAATCCACCTCCAGAACCGGGGCCAGGACCCCGACGGCTTCGACCTCCGGCGGATCGCAGCGGCGACGAAAGGGTATTCGGGCGCCGAGATCGAGCAGGCGATCGTCGCCGCGCTCTACGCGGCGCACGCGCGCGAGAGCGCCCTCGCGACCGGGGACTTGATCGAGGCGGTCGAGGCGACACGCCCGCTGTCGGTCGTCATGGCCGAGAAGATCGCGTTGCTGCGCCAGTGGGCGGAGCAACGCACCGTCTCCTGCGACTGACCGCTGCGGCAGGCGGCGGCGGTGCAGGTCGCCCGGCCGGGATGGCCCTTTCAGGGCAATCTGCTAGAATAGTCGAATGGCTAAGGACAATAAAAAAATCAACGATTTAGTCGAAGAAAGCGAAGAAGATACTTCAGAGCTGGAGGTGCTCTCCGACACGGTCGTGGCCGACCCGGGACTCGACTACCAGGCCGAGTCCGAGGCGGCGACGCACGCCTTCGAGCTTTTCGAGACTTCCGGCGGGCGGGCGGACGAGTCCGACGCGACGCTCCAGGCCGAGCTGCGGCAGCGTGACGAACTCGTCAACAGCCTCCAGTTCGACATCGAGCGGCTGCGCGCGCGCCGCATCGGCCTCGAAAAGGAACTCGAGGCACGCGAGGAAATCACCGAAAACCTCACCGCCGAGCTCCGCGAGGCGCAGCGGCAAACCTCCGAGGGCCGCGTCCTGCTGGCGGCTCGGGATGCGCAGATCGGGTCGCTGGAGGAAAAGCTCCGCAACCGGGACGAGCGCGTGGCGGAAGTGGAGGCGGCACTCGAGCAGGCACGCGGGGACGCCGAAGCGCGCCGCTCTGCGATGGAGGAACTGCAGGGCAGGAACGACGAGGCCGAGAAGAAGGTCGAGGCGCTGCAGGCGGCGCTGGACGACGAAGTCTCCCGGCGCAAGCGGGCCGAGGATTCGGAGCGCAGCCTGAACCAGCGGGCGCTGCAGCTGGAGGCGCAGCTGGGCGAATCCCGTTCGCGGGTCGCCTCGCTCGAGCAGTACATGGAAGGCCGCAAGGCCGACTGGAAAAGGCAGGCCGCGGAGCTCGACTCGAGTCAGGGGACGGTTGAGGAGCAGCGTCGCACGATCACGCGGCTCTCCGCGGAAGTGGCCGAAACCGCCGACCTGCTGCGCGAGGAGTACGCGGCGCGACAGGCGACCGAGGGACGGCTCGAGGAAGCGCAGCAGGATCTCGAGCGCGCGCGCGGCGAGGCACGAGAGCTCTGCGCCATCGTCAGCCAAAGCGAGGAGTCGCTGCGGCGGCACGAGGAAACGACAGCCTCCCTGACCCGGGAGCTGGCCGAGAATGCGGCAGCCGCCGAGAACGAGCGCGCGGAGCACGGGCGCCTGGCGGAGCAACTGGAGGACGAACGGCAGCGATCTGCCGCGCTCGAGGCGGAGATTCGGGAGCTGAAAGCCGGGGCGGCGCCGGCCGAGGAGCAGCTGCGACGACAGCAACAGCAGATCGACGAGCTGTCCGCCGCGGCGACGAGCTCTGAAGCCGCGCTCGAGGCGGAGCGTGACACGCGTGCGGGCCTCGAGCAGGAGCGGGACTCCCTACGCCAGGAAGCGGAGCAACTGCGCAGCGAGAACCGCGAGCTCTCGTCGTCGGCCACCCGGCAGGAAGAAGCGCTCGCCCGCAAGGACGGGGATCTCGACCGCATGACGCGGGAGCTCGGGGAAATGACCGCGACCTGCGACGAGCTCCGCGCGGAAGGTCGGTCGCTCGAAGAGCAGCGCGACGCCCTGGAGGAGGAAGCCGCCCGCCTGCACGCCGACCTGCGCTCGCTCGAAGACAAGGCCGCGCAGGCGGACGCGCTGGCACGCGCACACACCGAGCTGTCGGGACGGCTAGCCGGCAACGAGGGCAGGATCACGGAGCTCGAGCAGCAGATTCTGCGGTCGGACAGGTACGCCGAAGAACTGCGCGCGAAATTCCAGCGGCAGCTGGCGACGGCCACCACACTCGAGTCGACGCTGCAGGAAGCGGAAGTCTCGTTGCGCGAGACCACGGAGCTCGGCAGCCGGCTTCAAGCCGAGCTGGAACAGGAGCGGCAGCGCGCGGCCGATCTTTCGGCACGTCTCGAGCAGGTCGAGACGCGCCACACGGAGGAACTGGCGGTCATCCGCTCGGAGCTCGACGAGACCCGCCAGCATGGAGAGCAGCAGCAGGCACTCGCCGAGGAACTCGCCTCGGAACTCGTCGACAGCGAGGACTCACGCCATCGCCTGGAATCCGGACTCGCCGAGTCCGAGGAACGACGCCGCAAGGAAGCCGCGGACCTCGAGCGTCAGGTCTCGGACCTGCGCAAGCAGCTCGAGGACCACGAGCGGAAGCTCGCCGGCAAGGACGCGGCGGTCAACGCCCTGTTGAACGAGCTGGCACAGAAGCCGGATGCCGCACCGCCACCGGCGGACGAGGACGTGGTGCACCGGCTGCCGGAGCGGCGCTCCGCCCAGGAGGACCGGCCGGCCCACGACCGCGTCACGCGCCTCCTGGTCGGCAACATCGACGGGCAAATGCTCCGGTTTCCGCTCTTCAAGGACAAGCTGACGATCGGCCGGACGGCGCACAACGACATCCAGATCAAGGCCCAGTACGTGAGCCGGCGTCACGCCGTCGTGATCTCCGATGAGGACTGCACGCGAGTCGTCGACTGGGGCAGCAAGAACGGCGTCTACGTCAACGGCATCCGGGTGTCGGAGCAGACCCTGAAGAACGGCGACGGTCTGACGATCGGCACCGCCCAGTTCCGGTTCGAGGAGCGCGCAAAGCGCTGACCGGCCGCTCGCAGGGCGTCCGTCATGCATCTGTGAGAGCAATCACGGTAATCGGCCGCGGCTTCGCCTAGACTCTCTTTCCAGCCGGGTTCTTCACGTCGAGTATAAGGAAATGCTCTCGAGAGCCGCGCCGAAGCAGATGGATCTGACTGCGACGCAAAGACTGAGCCAACGTGTCGAAGACATCGCCACCACCAAGCTCTGGCTGCCGAAGCTCCTGTACGACAGCCTGCCGTGGTTCTACTTTTTCGCCGGCGTGCTCGCGTTTCTCGCCACCCTCTACGTGAGTGAATGGTTCTGGGTCCTGCCCCACTACCTGCTGTTCTCCGCTGCCTGCCTGCATCTCGCCTTTGCCGTCTACAGCAAGCGGCGGCGTTCCCGGTCATCCCGTCAGGACGACGGCGAAGTCTGACCCGACGCTCTTGACGTCGGGGCAGCGCTCGCCGAGCATTGCTGCCCCGATGGCGCTGGCGCCGGATTGGAGAGCGATGGCCGCGAATCCCGACAGGGCACTGAAAACCGCGATGGTGCGCGAGTTGGCGTTGCTGAGCGTGCTCGTCTTCATCGGCCTTGCGCTGGTGCCGCTTGCGGTCTACCTGGTCGGGGAGGCGGTATTCGGCGATTATGGAGGCGGCGGCTTCGGCGCCTTCTACCGCAACCTGCACGCGCAGTTCCGTGACGGCAGTCCCGCGGTCTGGCTGCTGCTCCTGTCTCCCTACGTCCTCTGGCAGCTGGTGCGCGCGACCGCCTGGGGCGTCCGGCGGACGGCCCGCAAGGAGACCCGCGACCCCTGATTCCCGCGCCGCCCTTTTGTGACTCACGTCACAAATCCCATTCAAATTCGCCCATTTGTCCTTGGAATGACTGGAAATTATGTCAACTGTAGGGCATCCTCCGGCGGGTCTCCCGCTATAGTACTGCGACCACAAGAGCCATGAGCACAAAGGTACGAGCCATGTTCCATCGCTTCCTGAAATGGCTGGGAACGCGGCTTTTCGCAAAGCAGGATGCAAAAGACGCCGGCCTGCAACAGACCGGTGTCCGGGTCAGGCCGCCCAGCGCCCGCTCCGAATCGGCTGCGCCCGAGCTGGTCGAGTTCAAACCGCAGCTGAATGCCAGGATCGCCGACGGCGGTCCGGGCAAGAACGTCCTGATGCGGAGCCAGTACGTCCGCGAAGAGACCGGCACGCACGACAACCTGAAGATCCTCGAGCCGTCCCTTCTCGAAGCGGCAGAGGAAGAAGCCGGAATCGATCCGTACAACACCGGGCGCTTCGACCGCGCCAAGTCCTGGGAAAAGCGCTTCAGAAACTGACGGCCGCTCGCGCGTCTTCGCAATCCACCGTCGGCTTTCGCGCAGCGCAGCCGCTCGCCGCAGCCGGCTGCGCAGGTGTTGACAAGCCTTTGCTAATGCGAGACAAGGCTCTCTCGCTCTACCCGGTGCAAAGCAATATCAACCAGCATGAGTCTGCGGGTTTCATTCGATCTCAGCGACAGCGATCTCAAGCACTTTCGGCTGATCATGCGGGAGTCGCGCAAGGCCGCCGCGCAACGATCCCAGGACGAGATCGTCGCGGGCGCCGAGAAGCTGCTGAAGCGGGTCAGCGCGGAACAGGTTCCGCAATTCATTGCCGAGCGGCTGGAGAACCTCGAACTGATGACACGGATGCTGTCGGACAGCCAGTGGCGGCTGCCGGCGCAGGAGTGCACGCGCGTTTACAACGCCCTCGCCTATTTTTGCGAACCGGAGGACCTCATTCCCGACCAGATTCCGGGCCTCGGCTTTCTCGATGACGCCATCATGATCGAACTGGTCGTGCGGGAGCTCCGGCACGAGCTCGACGCCTACAGGGATTTCTGCGACTTCCGCGAGCGGCATCCCGCGG
>CAZTAE010000089.1:0-8145 GCA_964611535.1 uncultured Woeseiaceae bacterium | reverse complement strand
TCGAAGCCGCTGCCGTTCCAGGAGACGAGCTCCGGCGAATAGCGCTCGATGCCGTCGAAGAACCGACGGATCAGTTCTGCTTCGGCGGCATCCGCGTCGCCCAGGCTCCAGACGCGGAAAGCATCTCCGCTGCGCAGCGCCGCGGAGATCGCGACGATGCGATGCAGGTGCGGCGGCAGGAAGTCGCTGCCGGTCGCCTGCTGGCGCAGGAAAGTCATGGCGGTGGCCACGTCCTCGTCGGACACGCCGTCGAGGCCGTACGCCCGGCGCCCGAACTCGACGTCGGGGACTGTCTCTATATCAAATGTAAAACAATGCATTACGATCCATTGTTAAGGTTCTTTATGACTCAGGGCGCGCCTGCATGACCACGGCGAACGCGACGACCAGGCCAGCGTCATCGGTCAGGCTGACGTGCGCCTCGCCGATGCCCAGATGCCGCCGGGTGCCGTCGCCGCGCGGCGAGAAAATGACCAGCGGGCGTCCCCAGTCGCTGTTGACGATGCCGACGTCGCGTATCCACATGCCGTGGCGAAAGCCGGTGCCCATCGCCTTGACCGTCGCCTCCTTGCCCGCGAAGCGCATGGCGAGGAAACGCACCGGCCATCGGTTGGTCTCGAACAGCGTCCGCTCCTCGGGCATCAGCAGGCGCTCCACGAAGCGCTCCCCGAACCGTTCCCAGGTTTGCTGAATCCGGGCGATCTCGACGATGTCCGTGCCGACGCCGAAGATCACCCGCGCCTCGCCTCCGTCATCAGGCGCTTCATTTCGCCGACCGCGGCGCCGAGCCCGTCGAACACGGCGCGGGCGACGACCGCATGGCCGATGTTCAGCTCGACGATCGGCGCGAGCCGGGCGACCGGCTGGACGTTGTCGTAGTTCAGGCCGTGACCAGCGTGCACGATGAGCCCGAGCGAGGTGGCCAGGTCGGCACCCTCGCGCACGCGCCGGAGTGCCTCGCCGCGGCGCGCGTCGTCAGCGGCGTCGGCGTAGGCGCCGGTGTGCAGTTCCACGACCGGGGCGCCGGTCCGTGCGGCCGCCTCCAGTTGCCGGGGCTCGGGGTCGACGAACAGCGACACCCGGATCCCGCACGCGGCGAGCCGCGCGCAGGCGGCTTCGATGTCTGCGGGCCGGGCCGCCACGTCGAGCCCGCCTTCGGTCGTCAGCTCGGCGCGGCGTTCCGGCACCAGGCAGCAGTCCGCGGGCCGTATCTCGCCGGCGAGCCCGAGCATCTCCTCGGTCAGCGCCATCTCGAGGTTCAGGCGGGTGCTCATCGCGTCCTGGATCGCCCGCACGTCCCGCTCCTGGATATGGCGCCGGTCCTCGCGCAGATGCACCGTGATGCTGTCTGCGCCGGCCCGTTCGGCGGCCAGCGCCGCCGCCAGCGGATCCGGATACGCCGTGCCGCGCGCCTGGCGCAACGTGGCAACGTGATCGACATTCACCCCCAGTTTGAGCGGCTGCCCGTCTCTTTCACTCATGATCCGGTCCCGGCTGTCTGCCCCGCCGCATGTCCATCAGCACCCTGCGGCTCTTCAACTCCCTGCCTTCCAGATGGTACGCGATAGCGGCGCGGAGGAGCCTGCCCGCGGAGCGCAGCATCTCCGGCCGCGAAAAATCCCGATCCCGGATAGCCAGCAGCTCCGCCCCGGAGAAGGTCATCGGTCCGGCACGGCCCTCGCTCCGCACCGGTCCCTGCGCGACACGATACTCGTATTGCGCCTCGGCAACCAAGGGAGCCTCGCTCTCCGTCTCGTGATCCAGATTGACGCCGTAGCCCAGGAGCTTCAACAGCTCCATCTCGAACTCCCGCAGGGCCGGCGCGGGCTCGGCCCGTCCTGCGAGGCGCTCGATGGTCTGCGCATAGATCGAAAAGATCTGCGGCTGCGGATCGTGTCGATGGAGCAACAGCAGCAGGAGCTCGTTCGCATAATAGCCGGCGAGGAGCGCTTCGCCCGCGAGCGCCAGGGGTGCGCCGGAAAGCTCCGCGCCTGTCAGCGTGCCGAGGTCCGAACGCATCACCCAGGACAGCTCGAGCGGCAGGAACGGCCGCAACAGGCCCTTGAGCCGGGACTTGGGCGAGCGGCTGCCGCGGGCGACGAGCGACAGGCGGCCCTGATCGCGGCTCAGCACGTCGAGGATGCTGCTCGAGTCGAGGTACGGCCGATGATGCAGCAGCCAGGCCGGTTCCTTGTGGATGCGACGGCTCACCGCGGCCTCAGTGCGGCTCGTACCCGAGCTGCCTGAGCTGGGACTCGCTGTCCGCCCAGTTTTCCCGCACCTTGACCCACAGGCCCAGGTGCACCGGCAGGCCGTACTCCTGCTTCAGCTCCAGGCGCGCGGCCCGCCCCGCCTTTTTCAGCACGCTGCCGTCCTTGCCCACCACGATCCCCTTCTGGCTCTGCTTCTCGACCCACACGACGGCGTCCACCTCGACGCCGTGCGCGTCCTGCGCCAGTCGCTCGACCTGTACCGTCAGGCCGTACGGCACTTCCTGCCTCAGGCACAGGGTCAGCTTCTCGCGGATCACCTCCGCCACCCGGAATGCGTCGCTCCTGTCCGTGATCATATCGTCCGGGTACAGGGGCGGGGATTCGGGCAGGTAACTCGGGATGGCGGACAACAGCCGGTCCACGTTCTCGCCGCGCAGGGCCGAGATCGGAATGACTTCCGCGAAAGACAGGCGCTCCGTCAGCGCCTCGATCGCCCCCAGGAGCTCCGTCCTCGGGTGCACCTTGTCGATCTTGTTGAGCAGCGCGATAACCGGCGCCCGCGCGCCGCGTATCCGGTCCAGGGCATGAGTGTCGTCGCTCGTCCAGCGAGTCGCCTCGCACACGAACAGGATGAGGTCGGCGTCGTTCACGGCATTGACCGCGGCGCGGTTCATCAGCCGGTTCATCGCCTTGCCCGCCCGCTGGTGCAGGCCCGGGGTATCGACCAGCACGATCTGCGAGCCCTGGGTGCTGCGGATGCCCAGTATGCGGTGACGCGTCGTCTGCGGCTTGCGCGTGACGATGCTCACCTTGCGGCCGACGAGGCCGTTGACCAGCGTCGACTTCCCGACGTTGGGCCGGCCCGCCACCGCGACGAAGCCCGCGCGGAACGGCTCCGCCATCAGGACGCTCCCCGCGGCGATGTCGACCGCTTGCACACCGGCTTCACGGCTTCAGTCCGCCTCCCCGACCAGCGCCAGCATCTTCGTAGCCGCGTCCTGCTCCGCGCGCCGGCGCGAGGTGCCGCGGCCGATCGTCCGCGCGTCCAGCGCATCGATGCGGCAGCTCACTTCGAAGGACTGGCGGTGCGCCTGCCCCGTCGTCTTCTCGACGCGATAGGTCGGCAGGTCGATCTTCCTGGCTTGCAGGTGTTCCTGCAGGCGCGTCTTGGCGTCGCGCAGCGAGGCCGACGGCGGCAGCCGCTCGAGCCGCTCGCCGTAGGCCGCGCGAACGACCCGCCGGGCCTCGTCGAACCCGGAATCCCGATACACCGCCCCGAAGATTGCCTCGAGCGCGTCGGCAAGAATCGACGACCGGCCGTAGCCTCCCGCCTTCCGAACGCCGGCGCCGACGACCAGGTGCTCGATGAGCCCGAGTTCCGTCGCGAGCTCGGTGAGCGTCGTGTCCTTGACGAGCGAGGAGCGAATCCGGCTGAGCGTGCCCTCGCTGGCGTCGGGACGCATGCCCCAGACGGCCTCCGAGACCACGAGGTCGAGCACGGCGTCGCCGAGGAACTCGAGACGCTCGTTGTTCGGGCCTGCCGCGCTACGGTGCGTCAGCGCCTGCGCCAGCAGCGCCTCGTCCCGGAACTCGTAGTGCAACGAGTCCTTCAGCCAGCTCGCGGCCTTGTTCAACGTGCTCGGGCGTCTCGACATTCAGAGGATGGTCGTGGTGCGGGCCGCGTCTGCCGCGGGCTCGCAAAGGGCAGTTTGCACCCGACGTGGCGCGCGGACAAACGCACCGCCGGCGCCTGCCGAATCGGGCGAGCCTTCCCGCGACCGGCCGCGGGCTGCGCCGCCGCCCCGCCTGCCGGGTACCGCGGCGACCGCCGCGTTATTTGCGCACCAGCACCTCTTTGTCGAAGTGCACGGTGAAGGACACGTTGCCGATGAAGGGCGCCGTGTGATCGTAGGCCGCCTCGACGAGGAAGCCGCCGCTCTCGGGCGTGACCTTGATGTCCCGGGCGGTGATCTGGGAGACGCTTTCCACGGCGAAGCGCCGCGAGATCGAGGTGCGAATGGCTCCGAGGGTCGGATTCTGACTGTCGAACTCCTGGTGCACGCCATCCAGGACCCCGGCGACCTTCATGTAGTTCAGGTACACCGGCGTCAGCCGGATGAAGGCAAACGCGAACAGGCCGACGAACACCGCCAGGATCAGAAAGCCCAGGGTGGTCATCCCCGACTGCCGCTGCGGCCCGCGGCAGACACCGCGGGGCTGACGGGTTCGGGCACTCGTGCCTGCCATCGGATTTTCGGGGCGTTTCATCGATTTCCCTCCACGCACCCCCGGAAGTGTCTGCGATTTTACTCGCCGAATCAGTGACTCGCACCACATTATTCGATCTTGGTTCCAATTCGGCCCCAGTCCGGCCACTCGAGGCCGTCCATGTGCATCCAGACCCGGACGGCCTCGCCGACCAGGTGGGACTCCGGGATGGCGCCGAGAAAGCGGCTGTCGCGGCTGTTGTCCCGGTTGTCTCCCATCATGAAGAAATGACCCTCGGGCACCCGGTAGACGCCCTCGCGCGCGGTATTGCCCGGATTGGCTATGACAATGGCGTGCTCGCGCTCCCCCAGCCGCTCCCTGAACACCGGCATGGCGTCCACGTCGGCCGCATCGAGGGCGCGCTCCAGCGGCACGGCTTCACCGTTGACGATGAGCCGGTGGTTGACGTACTCGATAGTGTCGCCCGGCAGCCCCACGACGCGCTTGATGTAGTTCACACTGGACTCCGAGGGCAGGCGGAAGACGACGACGTCGCCGCGCTCCGGCTCCCCGGTTTCCAGGATCTCCGTTTCGATCACCGGCAGGCGCAGCCCGTAGGCGTACTTCTTGACGAAGATGTAGTCGCCCTGCAGGAGCGTCGGCATCATCGATCCGGAAGGAATCCGGAAGGGCTCGAACACGAAGGACCGGATGATGAGTACGAACAGCAAGACCGGAAAGAACGACCGCGAGTACTCGACGAGGGTCAGGAGGCTGCGCGGCGGCTGTTCCTCCCGGTTTTCCCATTGCCGGCGTAACCAGAAGCGATGCAAGGCAACGACCGCGCCGCTGAAGAGCGTCAACACGGTCAGTATCAATGCCAGGTCAATATTCACGGCCCGTTCTCACTTTTCTACTTTCAGTACCGCGAGGAAGGCTTCCTGCGGGATTTCCACGGAGCCGATCTGCTTCATCCGGCGCTTGCCCGCCTTCTGCTTTTCCAGCAGCTTTCGCTTGCGGGTGACGTCGCCTCCGTAGCATTTTGCGGTTACGTTCTTCCGCAGCGCCTTCACGGTGCTGCGGGCGATGACCTGGTTGCCGATCGCCGCCTGGACGGCGACGTCGAACATCTGCCGCGGTATGAGCTCCCGCATCCTCTCGACCAGCTCCCGTCCGCGCCGGTCGGCACTCGCCCGGTGTACGATCATCGACAGCGCGTCCACCTTCTCCTTGTTTATGAGAATGTCGAGGCGCACCAGCGCGGACTCCTGGAACCGCTCGAAGCGGTAATCGAAGGAGGCGAAGCCGCGGCTGGCGGATTTCAGCCTGTCGAAGAAATCCAGTACCACCTCCGCCAGGGGCAGCTCGTATTCCAGCGATACCTGGTTGCCGAGATAGCGCATCTGCTTCTGCACGCCCCGCTTCTCGACGCAAAGCTGCATGACCGCGCCGAGATGCTTCTCCGGTACCAGGATGCTGGCCGTGATTACCGGTTCCCGCAATTCGGCAATCTCGTTCGCGGGCGGCAGCTTCGAGGGGTTGTCGACGCGCAGGATCTCGCCGCTCGTCAGCAGGACCTCGAATATGACGGTGGGCGCCGTCGTGATCAGGTCCAGACGGTATTCGCGCTCCAGCCGCTCCTGCACGATCTCCATGTGCAGCATCCCGAGGAACCCGCAACGGAACCCGAAGCCGAGCGCCGCCGAGGTCTCCGGCTCGAAATGCAGCGCGGCGTCGTTCAGGCGCAGCTTCTGGAGCGCTTCCCTGAGCGCCTCGTAATCGTCCGAGCTGATCGGAAAGAGCCCGGCGAATACGCGCGGCTGCACCTGCTTGAATCCCGGCAGCGGCTTGCTGCACGGCCTCGACGACGAGGTGATGGTGTCGCCCACGGGCGCCCCGTCGATGTCCTTGATCGCGGCATTGACGAAGCCCACTTCACCCGTACGAAGCGCCTCGCGCTCCTGCATCTTCGGTGTGAAACTGCCGATCTTGTCGGCATTGTAGCTGCGGCCGGTCGACATGATCGTGATCCGGCTGCCCCGGGTCAGGATGCCGTTCATGACGCGCACCAGCGAGACCACGCCTACGTAGTTGTCGAACCAGGAGTCGATGATGAGGGCCTGCAGCGGCGCGTCCGGATCGCCCGCCGGCGGCGGAATGTCGCTGACGATCCGCTCGAGCAACTCGGGCACACCCTGGCCGGTCTTCGCGCTGACGAGCAGGGCGTTACCGGCATCGATGCCGATGATGTCCTCGATCTCGTGCATGACCTGCGCAGGGTCCGCCGCCGGCAGGTCGATCTTGTTCAGCACCGGGAGCACCTCGAGTCCCTGATCGATGGCCGTGATGCAGTTGGCGACGCTCTGCGCTTCGACGCCCTGGGCCGCGTCCACGACCAGGAGCGCGCCTTCGCAGGCAGCGAGCGACCTCGACACTTCGTAGGAAAAATCCACGTGGCCGGGCGTATCGATGAAGTTCAGCTGGTAAACGCTGCCGTCGGCCGCCGGATACTGCAGGGACACGCTATGGGCCTTGATCGTGATGCCGCGCTCGCGCTCCAGGTCCATCGAGTCCAGGACCTGCTCGAGCATCTCGCGGTCCTGCAACCCACCGCACAGCTGGATGAACCGGTCGGCAAGCGTGGACTTGCCGTGGTCGATGTGGGCGATGATCGAGAAATTGCGGATGTGTTTCATTCACGGGACGGCGACGAGGCGCTACGCGCGGCTGCCGCAAGCATGCAAACCGGCGATTATATAGGTTGATCGCGTCCGGCCCCACCCAGCGCGGCCTCGATCGCTGCCGGATCCAGCCGCGCCTCGCAGAGGATCCTGCCGCCGCACTCCACCACGGGGATGCGCGTGGCGAATCGGCTCCGCCAGGCGCCGTTGGTGTCGATGTTCCGGATCTCCACGGCCGCCCGCCCCTTGACGAGCGGCATCAGCCGCTCGATGAGCCGTTCGCACAGGTGACAGCCGGGGCGGCTGTAGACGACGAAGGTGGGGGCAGCCGGGGCCTCAGCGTCCAACGCCGTGCTGCCGCCGGCGTACCGGAAACCCGGCGGGCCCGCGATCGATCGCGATCGGCACGAATCGCCGCACGCCCCGTTCCCCGTGCAACAGGCGCCGCGCCGAGGCCGTACCGGCCGCCAGACCGGCAGCACCGAACATGACGGCGCCGGCTTCCGATTCGACGAATACCGAGCCTGCCGCAACCGCCGCGACCATCGCCGTCAGCGGCACACCGTAGGCCAGCCAGGCCGCCCGCAGCAGCGTGGCGGACTCGAGGCCGAGCCTCACCGTGTCCCCCGGCTGCAGGTCCAGGCCGCGCGGGACGCTCACCTGCAGGTGCCGGCTGCGCCGCCGCCCCGGCAGCGCCGCCCCGCAACCCCGACCGGCCGCACAGCGTTCGCAGGCCACGGCCGCCTCGACGGACACGGTCGCGGTGCCGGCCCCGGCCGCGACCACCGTGCCGACGGTGCATTCCGCCTGTCGTGACCCGGTCGGGCCCCGGGCCGCCCGCTCCGGCAGGTCGGGAATCATCGTTCCGCCGTCCCCAGGCGCATCGAGGTCGCGATCCGCTGCACGGTCTCCGCCGGCACCTCGCCGACGGCGGTGATCTGATAGTTGCCCCGCTGGATGCTGAAGGCGCTGGATGCCCCCAGCGTCGAGCGCCGCGCGATCTCCTCCTGCGGCTCCTCGGCGATGAAGACGGAAACGGTCGC
>CAZTAE010000088.1:0-8146 GCA_964611535.1 uncultured Woeseiaceae bacterium | reverse complement strand
ACGAAATCCTGGTGCTTCTTCTGGTCGTCAGCTGAAGCCTTTGAATTGAAGGAGATAACGGGCAGCAGGTCCTCCGTGTTCGAGAACATGTTCTTCTCGATGACCAGCTTGAGCTTCTCGTAGCTGGTCCAGTTCGGATTCTTGCCATGGTTGGCGGCGCGGGCGCGCAGCACGAAGTTGACGACCTCGTGTCGGAAATCCTTCGGATTGCTGATGCCTGCGGGCTTCTCGATCTTCTCGAGCTCGTCGTTCAGCGCCGAGTGGTCGAGGTTCTCGCCAGTCTCCGGATTCCGGTAGTCCTGGTCCTGTATCCAGAGGTCGGCGTAGGTGATGTAGCGGTCGAAGATATTCTGCCCGTATTGCGAGTACGACTCGAGATACGCAGTTTGTATTTCCTTGCCGATGAACTCGATGTAGCGCGGTGTGAGGTACTCCTTGATGAAGTTCAGGTATCTGTCCCGTACCTCGGTGGGAAACTGCTCGTGTTCGATCTGCTTCTCCAGCACGTAAAGCAGATGCACCGGGTTGGCAGCGATCTCCGAGGCGTCGAAGTTGAACACCTTCGACAGAATCTTGAAGGCGAAGCGGGTCGAAAGCCCTTCCATGCCCTCGTCAACGCCTGCGGTATCCCGGTACTCCTGGATCGATTTCGCCTTGGGGTCCGTGTCCTTCAGGCTCTCGCCGTCGTAGACGCGCATTTTAGAGTAGATACTGGAGTTCTCCGGTTCGACCAGCCGCGTCAGGACCGAGAACTGCGCCAGCATCCGCAGGGTGTCCGGCGCGCAGCGCGCCTCGGCGAGGGAGCTGTTGCGAAGCAGCTTCTCGTAGATCTTCACCTCCTCGGTGACCTGCAGGCAGTAGGGCACCTTGACGATGTACACCCGGTCGATGAACGCTTCGTTGTTGCGATTGTTCTTGAACGCCTGCCACTCCGCCTCGTTGGAGTGGGCGAGTATGATTCCCTCGAAGGGAATCGAGCCGATGGATTCGGTGCCGTTGTAGTTCGCCTCCTGCGAGGCCGTCAGCAACGGGTGCAGAACCTTGATAGGCGCCTTGAACATCTCGACGAATTCGAGGATGCCCTGATTCGCGCGGCAGAGCCCGCCCGAGAAGCTGTAGGCGTCGGGATCGTTCTGCTGGTATTCCTCGAGCTTGCGGATGTCGACCTTGCCGACCAGTGACGAGATGTCCTGATTGTTCTCGTCCCCCGGCTCCGTCTTGGAGATCGAGATCTGGTTGAGTACCGAGGGATGCTGCTTCACCACCCGGAACCGCGTGATATCGCCGTTGAACTCCTTGAGCCGCTTGGCTGCCCAGGGAGACATGATCGTGTTTACGTAGCGCTCCGGTATGCCGTACTCCTCGCGGAGAATCTCCGCGTCTTCCTCCGGATTGAAAAGACCGAGCGGCGACTCCTGCACGGGCGAGCCCTTGAGCGAGTAGATAGGCACTTTCTCCATCAAGTGCTTGAGCTTCTCCGCAAGCGACGACTTGCCGCCGCCGACCGGTCCGAGCAGGTAAAGGATCTGTTTCTTCTCTTCCAGGCCCTGCGCCGCATGCTTGAAGAAGGACACGATCTGTTCGATGCACTCCTCCATGCCGTAGAAGTCGTCGAACTCCTTATAGCGCTTGATGACCTTGTTGGAGAAAATTCTGCTGAGGCGTGCGTCTTTCGACGTGTCAATGAGTTCCGGCTCGCCTATTGCGATCAGTAGCCGTTCGGCGGCGCTTGCGTAAGCGGTCTTGTCCGCTTTACAGATGTCGAGGTATTCCTGAAGGCTGTATTCTTCTTGTTTTGTATCTTCGTAACGCGTCTGGTAGTCCGCGAAGATACTCATTCGTTTGCTCCCGGCTCTTGCCTTTGACTGATTGTGGAATAATGCGTTCGTCGACTGATAACTTGCCTTTTGTCAGGTCGCGTTTCCGTCGCATTCATCATAACAACTTTAGAGACTGATGCGTCAGGTATGTTCCATCGGCAGACGCGCCACAAGTACGGCAGCCTCGTCTGCTGCATTGCGCTTGACAGTCGCGCCGGCCCGTGCTCCAGCGCGACATTTGGGGGCGCATCGAAC
Organism: uncultured Woeseiaceae bacterium; assembly: GCA_964611535.1. Taxonomy (GTDB): domain Bacteria; phylum Pseudomonadota; class Gammaproteobacteria; order Steroidobacterales; family Woeseiaceae; genus IDS-8. The sequence continues at coordinate 6,071 of CAZTAE010000088.1, read as the reverse complement.
TGCACGGGTGTAAGTGTTTGAAGAACCACGAACGCGCGGTGAGGTTGTCGCTGTCGCCGGCCGATTGCCTGCGCCCTTCGGCTCGTTGCGGAGTCGGGGAAATCGTCGGGATTGCAGGCGTGCCGGACCATGTCCATACGGTACGGCGGTGTCGGCAGGAGGCAAGCGGCCGGCACGGGAAATGCGACGGGGTCGACGTTTCCAGGCGGCGCAGCACCGCCCTGGATCGCTACAGCCTCCGCACCGGCTGTCCGGGCGCCAGGGCCCGGGGTCCGCGGCCGGCGCGGGCTGACGCGCGTGCGAACGCTATTCCGGCCCGGCGCTCGCGCCCTGTGACACGGCACCGGGATCGATACTGCCGTGTTGTGCCGGCTCCAGCGGGTTCTGCGCACCGGCACGCCGGGATTCAGGTTGGAGGCCATGTCGTCGGGCGGGAACGGATCAGCGTTTGCAGAAACTCGAGCAGCTTGCTCTGACTGTTGTTGCCGAGCGCCGCATAGTCACGCAGGGCCGGGAGCGGCCGTCTTTCGATTGACGGTCGTACTCGCGATTGCTGGCGGCTGATGTCGCCTCTTACTCGTGTTTGATTGCCCGACGACTTGCTCAGTGAAATACATGCGGCTATTGCCATTCGTCGCCGCAAGGCAGAAGGGGCAGCTGGCGTACAGCCGCAGGCAGCTCTGTTGCAGCTCCGTCAGTTAATCAGTATGGTTATGACACTGCTCCGGTTTTCCGGATGCCTTCCGCTCGGTGATCGCGTTCTGTGAAGGGGAGAGCACATGCAGGATACCGGTCCGTTCGTGCCGCTGAAGATCGCCGGCTATATCGTTCTGCTCTCGATGCTGGCCGCCCTGGGCTATTCGCTCGCGATCTCCGTCGTGCACTGGTCCGGCATAAGCGTGTAGCGGAGCGGCATGAACAATCGACAGGCAAGGCATTTCGCGGTTGCGAGCACCGGAATCGCCGCGCTGGTCTTCATCGTGCTGACCGTCGACAGCCACCGACAGTTTCCGGAGCTCACAAACGCCGGGAACATTACTCCCGAGGTGACACGCGGCAAGGACGTCTGGCACAAGTACAACTGCATCAACTGCCACACGCTGTTCGGTGAAGGCGCTTACTACGCGCCGGACCTGACGAAGATAGCGGAGCTCAGGGGTGCGCCCTACCTGCGCGCGTACATGCGCGATCCCTCGCAGTTCTACGACGAGCAGATACACCGCCGACTGATGCCGCAGCAGGATCTCTCGGACCGCGAGATCGACGATCTGGTGGTGTTTTTCGAGTGGGTGGCCCAAGTCGACAACCAGGGATGGCCTCCACGTCCCATATACGTCACAGGCGGCCTGCAACGGGAAGGCACGATGGCCCGGCAGCTGCCGGCCGAGTACGCGCCGCGGCCGGTTACCGCGGACGACGATGCCGTCGCCCGGGGCGAGAACCTGTTCCGTACGGTCGCGCCCGCGTGTCACGCCTGCCACTCGATGCAGCCCGGTGCCGACATGGCGGGGCCCTCGCTCGCCGGCATCGCGACCCGGAGCGAGGCGCTGCTGGCGTCCGGCGACTACACCGGCGACGCCACGGACGTCATGGGCTACATACGCGAGTCCATCGCCGAGCCGAGCGCGCATCTCGTGCCCGGCCAGATGTACTCGGCCAACGGTGTCTCTTTCATGCCGGCCACGTATCCGGAAGCGCTCACGGACGAGGAGATCGACGACCTGACTGCGTATTTGGCCTCGTTCCAGTAGCGCCGTGAATCTCTCCACGAACAACAAGGGAGCAGCCGATGCGCTATAGGTCGCAGTCTGTCGCCTACTGGTATTTTGCGGTCGCCGTTCTGCTCTTCGGCCTGCAGGTGGTGTTCGGGCTGCTCTCTGCCGTCAAGTACCTCGGGCCGGACCCGCTGCTCTACATCCTGCCGTTCGACGTCACCAAAGTCATCCACACCAACCTGCTGATCGTGTGGGTGCTGACCGGCTTCATGGGAGCGACCTACTGGATGGTACCGGACGAGTCGCGCACGGAACTCCACAGCGTCAAGCTCGCGGTTATCCAGCTCGTGCTGTGGACGATCATGGGCGTGACGGCCGTCGTCGGCTACCTGTTTCGCTACGGCACCGGCAACAAGTTGCTGGAGCAGCCGCTGCCGCACAAGATCGTCATCGTCGTCTGCATGCTGATCTTTCTCTACAACATCGGGATGACCATCAGGAAGTCCGGCCGATTCACCACTACCGAAGGCGTCCTGCTGCTCGGCCTCGGCAGCGCCGCGCTGCTCTACCTGCCGGCGCTGCTGCATTATGAGAACTACACCGTCTCGATCTTCTACCGGTGGTGGACGATCCACCTTTGGGTCGAAGGTGTCTGGATGATGATCATGGGCGCGTTCCTCGCATACCTGCTGATCCGGCTTTCGGGCGCCGACCGGGAGGTCATGGAGAAATGGCTGTACGTCATCGTCGGCCTCGTGTTCATTGCCGGCATCCTGGGCACCGCGCATCACTACTACTGGGTGGGCGTGCCGACATACTGGCTGCCCATCGGCGGCTTTTTCAGTGCCCTCGAGCCGGCAGCGCTGGTCGGGATGGCGATCTACGCGTACGCGGCAATGCGCCGCTCGGGTCTCGCGCACCCGAACGCGCTGGCACTGCACTGGACCGTCGGCAGCGCGGTGTTCGCGATGTTCGGGGCCGGCTTGCTCGGCCTCGCGCACACCTGGCCCGCGGTCAACAAGTGGACCCACGGCACGCTCATCACCGCGATGCACGGCCACTCGGCGTTCTACGGCGCCTACGCCATGATCGTGATCGCGATGATCATTTACGCCATGCCGTCGCTGACCCGCAACCGCAGCGAGCGCGGCAGCTCGCTCGGCTACTGGGCCTTCTGGCTGCAGCTCGCCGGCATGTTCGGCATGACCCTCGCGTTCGCGACCGCCGGCATCGGCCAGGTTTACCTGGAGCGCATCATGGGTCTCGGCTATCTCGAGACGCAGCTCAAGATCCAGGTCCATTTCCTGATGCTGATACTGACCGCCGGCGTTTTCACGATCGGCGTCGGCCTGTTCATCTACGACTTCTTTCGCCATCCGCCGCGTCGTGCCGAGGACGCGGCCGATACAGCGGCAACGGGGGCGGGCACCGCACCCGCACCGCCGTGAGCGGCGAGCCGTCCGGGCAGATCGTGCGCGAGACCCGGGACGCGCCGTATTACCTCCCTTTCGGAGACGAGGTCGCCGTCTTCGAGAAGTGCCACCAGCGGCGGCTGGCGGTCATGCTCAAGGGGCCGACGGGATGCGGCAAGACGCGCTTCGTGGAGCACATGGCATGGAAGCTGGGCCGGCCGCTGCAGACGATCTCCTGCCACGACGATCTCACCGCCAGCGACCTGATAGGGCGTTTCCTGATTCGCCACGACGGTACCGTCTGGCAGGATGGCCCGCTGACGCGGGCGGTGCGCGAGGGCGCGGTCTGCTACCTCGATGAGGTCGTTGAAGCGCGGCAGGACACGGTCGTGGTGCTGCATTCGCTGAGCGACTACCGGCGCATCCTGCCGATCGACAAGACAGGCGAGGTGCTGACGGCCGCGCCGGGCTTCATGCTCGTCATCTCCTACAACCCCGGCTACCAGCGCATGCTCAAGGACCTGAAGCCGAGCACCCGGCAGCGGTTCGTCGCGCTCGAGCTCGATTTCCCGTCGGAGGATCGCGAGGCGCTCATCATCGAGCGCGAGAGCGGCGCAGACGGTCCCACCGCGCGGGCGCTCGCCTCCCTCGGTCGCCGCCTGCGCGAGTTGCGGGATCGCGGCCTCGCCGAGGTACCGAGCACCAGACTCCTGATCGCGGCGGCCGGACTCGTCGCGAGCGGCATCGGTGTGCGGGAAGCCTGTTACACGGCCGTGGTGGCGCCGCTGTCGGACGATCCCGCGCTGGTGGGTGCCATGCGCGATCTGGTCGACGCGACGTTCGTCTGACGGCCACGAGCCATGGCCGAAGCCGAGGAAGTACTGACGGACGTCGCGCGGCACGCGACCGTCTACGCGCGCGACCTCTGGCGGCGGCACCGGACGCGGGACGAGGAAGCACCGGTCGAGCTCACCGACGTCGCCGCGCGCATCGAGCTCCTGATCACGACCGTCTTCGGAATCAGCTACCCCATCCGGGTGGCTGAACCCCCGGCGCCACCGACGCTCCTGAGCGCGCTCTTCGGCAGGCGGCGTGGACCGGCCCGCCGCCAGCCGGTACCGGCGACCGACGACACCAGTCTCTGGCTTCCGGCAAACCTCGGCATCACGGACCCGCTCGAGGCGTTGCAGGTTTACCGGACCCTGGCGCTCCAGCAGGCGATGCGGGCGGAACGCGGTGGCGCAGCAGCGTGTCGCAAGCTGGAATGGCCGCTCGAGCGCGACGTGTATCGGGTGGTGGAGGCCTGCGCCGCTGATGCCGTCCTCGCGGAGCTCTTGCCCGGCACTGCCGGACCGTTGCAGGCGCGGCGCGCCGCCGCGCTTGCTGGCCGGCCCCCGCTCTCGGCCTTCCCCGCCTGTGCAAGACCGTTGGAGTCGTTGCTGCGCGGGATCCTGCAAAGCGACTGCGCCCGCCCGCCGGATGCTGCCCTCCGCACGCGCTCGTCCGCCGAATCGATCAGCACCGCCAGGCGTCTTGCGCAGCAACTGGCGGCGTCCGCCGCGCAGCCCCGCATCTACCGCATGCAGCTGCTTTACCCGGACCTCTGGACCGGCGAGTTCCGGCTGCCGTCGCCCGGCCCGGACGTCCCGCTGGCCGGGCTCGCCGGCGGCCCCGATGAGCGCGAGCCAAACACTCCCCGCAGCGCCCGCCTGACCCGCCGGCCGAAGAGGCGCGAGGCAACGGAGGACGAGGACAGCGGCAAGAAGCAGAGCGGCGCCTGGATGGTGCAGGCCGACGAGCCGCACGAGAAGGCGGAAGATCCCATGGGCCTGCAGCGCCCGACCGATCGCGACGAGCACGAAAGCGCGGACCAGCTCGGGGACATGCTCTCGGAACTGAAAGAAGCCCGGCTGGTGTCGACACCGGGGACGCCGCGGGAAGTGCTGCTTTCCGACGATCCGCCGGACACGAGGGCACTCCTCATCGCCGACGCCTCCGAAGGAGGAGACGAGAAACTGTGCTATCCCGAATGGGATTACCGCGCCGAGGCGTACCGCAGCCCCGGCGCCCTGGTGCGCTGTCTCGATCCGGTGCCGGGCGCACAGGCCTGGGTCGACGCGACGCTTGCCGAGCACCGCACCATGCTCGAGACGATACGCCGGCGCTTCGAAATGCTGCGCGCGCGCCGCATCGTACTGCGCAAACAGGCGGACGGCGAGGATATCGACCTCGAGCGCTGCATCGACGCGATCGCCGACCTCCGCGCCGGCGCGCACATGCCGGAAACGCTGTACCGGACGACCCGCGCCATCGAGCGCAACATGGCGATCCTGCTCCTGATCGACGTCAGCGGCTCCACGGACGGCTGGGTATCGTCGAACCGCCGAACGATCGACGTCGAGCGCGAGGCCCTGCTCCTGGTCTGCATCGCCCTGCAGGAAATGCGCGAGCCCTACAGCGTGCTGGCCTTCTCCGGCGAAAGCCGCGGCGACGTCACCGTGCGCTCGATCAAACGCTTCGACGAAACGTTCGACAACTCGATCGGGCTGCGCATCGCGTCCCTCGAGCCGGAACGCTACACCCGCGTCGGCGCCGCCGTCCGCCACGCCACGGCGCTCCTGATGCAGCAGCCCGCGAATCACCGCCTCCTGCTGCTCCTTTCGGATGGCAAACCGAACGACGTCGACGAGTACGAAGGCCGCTACGGCGTCGAAGACACCTACCGAGCCGTCACCGAGGCCCGCCTGCAGGGCGTGTTCCCTTTCTGCCTGACCATCGACCGCCGAGCCGCCGCCTACCTGCCCCGCATCTTCGGCGCCAACCAGTACGCCATGCTGCCGCGCCCCGAGCTCCTCCCCACCGTCCTCCTCGACTGGATGCGCCGGCTCCTGGTGTCGCGGCAACTTTAGGCGGTTCGGTGCGCGAGCTTTCGGGCGAAGCCCCC
>CAZTAE010000087.1:3718-8147 GCA_964611535.1 uncultured Woeseiaceae bacterium | reverse complement strand
CCGGCGGGAACGCAACTCTGTCCGGCTTCACCGGGGGGCGTGACTGGCACTATTACTGCAGACGATGTACTCGATTCAGGGCAAGGCATTGATGCCGGAGAATTCGATGCTCTTGTAGAGGCTCTCCGTGAGGGCGTGGCCTATGTCAACGTGCATTCCAATCTCTTCCCCGGTGGTGAGATTCGCGGCCAGATCGATTAGCAGCAAGCGATAACACAGCGGCGTTGTTGACGCGCGGCGTCGAGCGGCGCTCGCCGGTGTCGGCGCGGGGCAATCCCCGCGAGGTCCGGCCGCTCACGCCGGATAAACGCGGAGTATGTCATCTGCTTCCTTCCTCGTCGCCCGCAACGGGCCCTGAATCATCCGCTCCCGATCAGCCCGGACGCCCCAGCTCCACCACCAGGTCGTCCTGCTCCACCAGCGTGCCGGGCTCGAGGTGCACCGTTTTGACCTCCCCGGCGGCCGGCGCCGAGATCGTGCTCTCCATTTTCATGGCTTCGATGACGAACAGCGGCTGGTCCTTTTCCACCTGCTCGCCTGCGGTGACGTACACGGAGGACAGCCGGCCCATCAGCGGCGCCCCGACCTCGTTGTCCTCGACCGCCTTGCGATGCTTCTCTGACTTGCGAGCGGCCGAAGCGTCGGCAATCGGGACGCTGCGCGCCTGGCCGTTCAGCTCGAACGTGACGGTGCAGTTGCCGTTGTCGTCGGGTTTCGAGCGGTAGATGTAGTGTATCGAGATCGTCTTGCCGCGCTGGAGCTTGACCAGGATCTCCTCGCCCTGCTGCATGCCGTAGAAAAATGCCGGCGTCGGCAGGTAGTCGATCTCGCCGAATTCCTGCTGATGCCGGTAGAAATCCTTGAACACCTGCGGGTACATCTTGTAGCTCAGGAAGTCGAGCATGTCCGTGCCGTCCTCGAATTCCTGCCGGAACTGCGCGTACTCCTCCTCGAAGTCGACCGGCGGCAGGTCGGCTCCCGGCGGCGCGGTCGGCGCCTCTTTGCCCTTGAGGATGATCCTTGAGAGCTCGGCCGGAAAGCCGCCTTCGACCTGCCCGAGCTTGCCGCTGAACAGGTCCACGACCGAATCCGGAAACGCCAGCGTCTCGCCTTTCTCCAGCACGTCCTGCTCCGTCAGCCCGTTGGCGGTCATGAACAGCGCCATGTCGCCGACGGCCTTGGACGAGGGGGTGACCTTGACGATGTCACCGAACATGCGGTTAACGACCGCGAAGTTCTTCTTGATCTGCTCGAAGCGGTGCTCGAGGCCCAGCGAAGCCGCCTGCGGCCGCAGGTTGGAGTACTGGCCGCCCGGAATCTCGTGCTCGTAGACCTCGGCCGTGCCGGACTTCAGCCCCGATTCGAAGGGATAGTAGTACTCGCGCACCGCCTCCCAGTAGTTCGCATAGTCGTTCAGCGAGCCGAGGTCGAACGGCTGCGCCCGCTCGTGTCCGTCCAGCACGGCGATCAGGGAGTTCATGTTCACCTGCGACGTCAGGCCGGACAGCGGGGCGATGCAGACGTCCACGATATCGACGTCGTGCTCGATGGCCTTGAGCAGCGTCGCTGCCTGCATCGACGATGTGTCGTGGGTGTGCAGGTGCACGGGAATGTCGACCGCCGACTTGAGCGCGGGGACCAGCACCTTGGCGGCGTAGGGCTTGAGCAGTCCCGCCATGTCCTTCAAGGCCAGCATGTGCGCGCCCTCGTCCTCCAGCCGCCGCGCCATGTCGAGGTAATACTGCAGGTTGTAGCGATAGCCGGGGGCCGGGTTAAGCACGTCCCCCGTATAGCAGATGGTGGCTTCGGCAATGGCGCCGGTGCGCTCGCGCACCACCTGGATGGAGCGCTTCATGCCCTCGATCCAGTTCAGCGAATCGAATATGCGGAAGACGTCGATGCCGTTGTTCCAGCTTTCCTCGATGAACCTGGCAACCAGGTTGTCCGGGTACGCCTTGTAGCCCACGGCGTTCGAGCCGCGGAATAGCATCTGGAACAGGATGTTGGGGATGGCCTCGCGGAGCTGTTGCAATCGCCGCCAAGGGCATTCGTGGAGGAAGCGCATGGCCACGTCGAAGGTGGCGCCGCCCCACATCTCCAGGGAAAAGATCTGGGGGTGCGCCTTCGCGTATCCCTCGGCTATCGCGAGCATGTCCCGCGTGCGCATCCGGGTGGCCAGCAGCGACTGGTGTGCGTCGCGAAACGTCGTGTCGGTGTACAGGATGTGCTTTTGCTCCTTCACCCAGCGGCACAGGCCCTCCGGCCCCAAGTCCTCCAGCAGGTTCCGGCTGCCCGGCGGATAGCCCTCCAGGCGCCTGACCGGCGGAATGGTGGGCTTGCGGAACGAGCGGTCGGCCTCCAAATGCCGCACAGCCGGATTGCCGTTCACGACCAGGTTGCCGATGTACTTCAGCGTCTTGGTGGCGCGATCGAAGCGTTGCCTGATCTCGAACAGCTCGGGGTGCTCGTCGATGAACGCCACGGTAGCCTGGCCGGAGGCGAACACCGGGTGCTGCAGCACGTTCTCGAGGAAGCCGACATTGGTTTTGACGCCGCGGATGCGGAACTCCCGCAGCGCGCGGTGACCGCGCTGGATCGCACCGGACAAGGTGCGCCCCTGCGCGGTCAGCTTCACCAGCAGGGAATCGAAAAAGGGCGAGACCCGCGCGCCGGTGTAGGCGACACCCATATCCAGGCGAATGCCGAAGCCACCCGGGCTGCGGTAGGCGATTAGCGTGCCGTAATCGGGCTGGAAGTTGTTCTCCGGATCCTCGGCGGTTATGCGGCACTGGACGGCATAGCCGACACAGGTGACCTCCTGCTGGGACGCGATGCCGATCTCCGGATGGCTCAGCTTGCAGCCGCGGGCGATCTGGATCTGACTGCGCACGATATCGATGCCCGTAACTTCTTCCGTTACCGTGTGTTCCACCTGGATGCGCGGGTTGACCTCGATAAAGTAGATGTTCTCGTCCCGATCGACGAGGAACTCCACTGTGCCGGCGCTGCTGTAGCCGATGTGCCTGGCGAGCGCGAGGGCGTGACGGAACAGCGCATTGCGCGTCTTCTCCGCGAGGCCGGAGCTCGGCGCTACCTCCACGACTTTCTGGAAGCGCCTCTGGACCGAGCAGTCCCGCTCGAACAGGTGCACGATATTGCCGTGCGTGTCCCCAAGGACCTGCACCTCCAGGTGCTTGGGCCTTTCGACGAATTTCTCCAGGAAGACCGTGTCGTTGCCGAAGGCCTTGCCGGCTTCATCGCGCGCCTCCGGATACGCAGCCTTCAGTTCCGCCGCGCTGCGCACCACCCGCATGCCGCGGCCGCCGCCGCCGGCCGCGGCCTTGAGCATCAGCGGATAGCCGATGCGGCCGGCCTCCTCGAGTGCGATCTCCAGGGAATCCAGAGGCTTTTGGCTGTCCTCGATGACCGGCAGCCCCGCCGCAATGGCGTTTTTCTTCGCCTGCACCTTGTCGCCGAGCTGTTCCATGACCTCGGGCGCAGGGCCGATGAAAATGAGCCCCTCGTCGCGGCAGCGGCGCGCAAAGTCCACGTTCTCGGAGAGAAAGCCGTAGCCGGGGTGGATTGCGTCGACGCCGTTCAGCTTCGCGATCTCGAGGATCGCCTCGATGTCGAGGTAAGGCTTCAGCGGATCGTCGTCCGCGCCGAGCTGGTAGGCTTCGTCCGCCTTATAGCGATGGGACGAGAAGCGGTCCTCGTGGGTGAATATGCTGACGGTGCGAATGCCGAGCTCGGCGGCCGCCCGCAGCACGCGAATCGCAATTTCGCCGCGGTTGGCGACGAGGATTTTGTTGATTTCGTGGGGCATGTATGTCCCTGTAAGTCCTTGAAACGTGCTCCCCGGGAATGATACAGGGAACGCCGGCCGGGCCGGCACGCTGGCCGGGCAAATCCCTTGTCCTGCCGGCCCGGGTCAGAACATCTCGATCTGCCGCTGGTCACCGATTGCCTGCTCGAAGGCGAGGCCCAGGACGGCCAGTACCGGCTCGGCCACCGGTTTCAGCTGCTTTTCGACGTAGTGTTCGCGATCGAGCGGATGCTCATTGAGCGTCCAGTCCGACAGTCTGGGCGTCCACTGTCCAGCCCCTGTACGGATACTCACAGAATGGGATTTCGACTTGACGCGAACGGACGAAATGGACGAAGAATGGACTTGAAGTGGACGGAGGAAATCAAAGGAAAAGCCACGCCTGGTCTTGACCCACTTCCGTAGACGGTTCAGGACTTGGGGCCTAAGCGGCTGCTGACATCATTCGAGCTGGCGGACATCCTCTGCCGCGAGCTCGGCAAGCCGCGTCACTCGGAGGCGATCACCGAGGCGAAAGCCTTCGTGCCGGTCTTCTATCGCCAGGTGGCGGGGCTGCCGGACGGGGTAGTCAACCGATTGCGCCGGCCTGCTTCTTCGTCGTCG
>CAZTAE010000087.1:0-3618 GCA_964611535.1 uncultured Woeseiaceae bacterium | reverse complement strand
CGCTGCTGGCCGCACTCGCCACGCATTCAGCCCTGCAAGCCTAGTAAATGTACGTGTAGGGATCGTACTCCGGTGGTGTGACTTCGTACAATGGCTGAAGATACGCAACAATGTCGATGAGCTCCTGAACGGTCAAGACCTGGTTCAGATTGGCGGATGCCATCAGCGATTCGCCGTTCGCGGACACGTCTTCCTTCCTGTAGCCCGGGGCGAGCTTGTGCGACGGATTGATGATTGCGGTGACCAGTTCACCGTAAGTTTTCACGCGGCTCACATCTCGCCCGAGCGTAACCCGGACGTCAATGGCGCTTTCCGCCACGACCGGCGCAGGCGTTTCGACGCCTCTCACGTCATGGCAGGCATTACACTGCAGCGATTCAAACGCCCTCCGGCCGTCCTCCGCATTGCCGTCGGGCAGCCGGAAACCATACGACGATTCCGGACCCATACATCCTTGCAGAATGCCAGCACAAGCTATGACCGCGAGACAGAATTTCATGGTTCTCTCCTCAACGTCGACGTGCCCTATCAGCATCATCGTAACGTAATTGACGAGCGGGATAGCAACCATACGAATTTGTACCTAGCGACCCCTGTACTCGCGCCGGACGCCCGCTCGAGCGTGTCCCGCCACAATACGAGACTCTGATGCTTCATATCTTTTCTATTGCCGGCCAGTGTCACAGCAGCCGGGAGCGGTCATTGGGGACTAAACTGATCAGTCCTCGACAGTCAGGCGGCCCGTTCGCCGCATGATATATTTCTCTATCTCCAGCATGACCATCACTGCGACGCCTACCGTGACAATCAGCAGCCCGTCTCCCGGACTGACGGGGCGGGTGTCGAACACCCGCTGCATGATCGGCAGATAGGTGAAAGCGAACTGCGCCAGCACCACGGCCGAGATCGCCAGCAGGACGGCGGGCGTCCCCAGCACGCCCCGCCAGCTGAATGAGGTCATGTGGAGATAGCGCACGTTGAAGAGGTAGAAGATCTCCAGCACTACGATGGCGTTGACGACCATTGTGCGCGCCGTTGCCAGATCGGCGCCTTTCCTCAGCGCGTAAAAATAGAAGGCGAGAGCGGCGCCCAGAAACAGAAAAGAGACGAATACGACGCGCCAGATCAGAAAGGGTGTTAGCAGGCCCTGATTCGCCGCTCTCGGACGACGCCGCATGACGTTCGGTTCCGCGGGTTCGAAGGCCAGCACGAGACCCAGCGTTGTCGCGGTAATCAGGTTGATCCACAGGATCTGGACCGGCGACATCGGCAGCGTGAACCCGAAGAGAATCGCGGCGATGACAATAAGGGCTTCGCCTCCGTTCGTTGGCAGCGTCCAGGCCACGACCTTGCGGATGTTGTCGTAGACCACTCGCCCCTCGCGGACGGCCGCGACGATCGAGGCGAAGTTGTCGTCCAGCAGCACCATGCGCGATGCTTCCTTCGCCGCGTCGGTGCCCTTTTCGCCCATTGCAATACCGACGTCGGCCTGCTTCAGCGAAGGCGCATCGTTGACGCCGTCACCGGTCATTGCCACAACGGCCCCGGTCGACTGCAGTGCCCTGACGATCCGCAGCTTGTGTTCGGGGCTGGTACGGGCAAACACGCTCGTATCCGCAACCGCGACCGGCAGGTCTTCGTCCGCTATGCGATCGAGCTCATCCCCGGTGAGGACGCCGGGATCTTCCACTAGTCCCAACTGCCGAGCAATCGCAACCGCGGTAGCGGCGTGATCGCCCGTGATCATCTTCACTTCGATTCCGGCCGAGCGACACTCCGCGATCGCATCGATGGCCTCTTTGCGAGGTGGATCGATTAGACCGACCAGTCCAAGAAAGACAAGACCGTGTTCCAGGTCCGCGAATTCGATCTTTTCTTTCTCGGGCGCGAGAGGGCCACACGAGGCAAGGCCGAGCAGGCGTTCCCCATCGGCCGCAGCCGCGGCAATGCGCTCATTCCAGTATTCAGCGTCGAGCGGCACGGGACCGTCTGCCGTGGCCTGCACGCGGCACATATTCAGGATCTGTTCGGGAGCGCCTTTGACGAAGATATGGACTGCATTGTCCGGCCCCCGGTTCAGCGTGGCCATGAAGCGGTGCTTTGCGTCGAATGGAATATCGTCGACGCGAGGCCATGCGGCGCGAAGAGAGTGAGGATCCAGCCCGGCCTTCATCGCCAGAGCGACGAGCGCGCCTTCCATAGGATCTCCCACGACACGCCATTTGTCGTCGGCGGCCCGCAGTTCCGCATTGTTGCAGAGGACAGAAGCACGAAGGAGCGGCAAGGCAGCCGCCAGTGCACGCTCCCTGTTCTGGTCCGCCGATGGCTCCAGTGTGCCCTCGGGCGTATAGCCAGTCCCCGTCACCGTGATGCAGCAGCCGCTCAATTCGATACGGCTCACCATCATCTCGTTGCGGGTAAGCGTTCCGGTCTTGTCGGAGCAGATGACTGAGGTTGCGCCCAGCGTCTCGACGGCCGGCAAGCGTCGGATTGCGGCGTTGCGCCTGGCCATCCGCTGCACGCCGATCGCGAGCGTGATCGTGATGACCGCCGGCAGGCCCTCCGGAATGGCGCCGACGGCGAGCGCCACCACGGCGACCAGCGCGTCCGGCCACTCATAGCCGCGCAATCCAATGGCGAAGGCAAATAACGCTGCCGCGACTGCGATCGTAATCCAGGTGAACTGGGTACCGAAGCGATTTATCTGCCGCAGGAGCGGCGTCGTCAGGGTCTCGACGCCCTTGAGCAGCGTGCTGATGCGACCGATCTCGGTGTTGACGCCGGTGCCGACGACCACGCCTGTTGCCTGTCCCGCGGCAACGAATGTGCCCGAGTACGCCATGGAATGACGGTCCCCAAGCGCCGCATCCGCGGGAGCGGGTGTCTCCCGCTTTTCCGCGGCAACGGACTCGCCGGTCAAAACCGCCTCTTCCACCAGGAGCGAACGCGAGCGGATGAGCCGGAGATCGGCCGGGACGCGATCTCCGGCTTCCAGCATCACCAGGTCGCCGGGCACGATATCGGAAACCGGCGCCGTTTCACGCCGTCCGTCCCGGATGACGTGAACATGCGGCGCGATCAGGCCGCGGATCGCGCTCAGGGCGGCCTCTGCCCTACCCTCCTGCACGAATCCGACGATGGCGTTGACCAGCACGACGGCCAGGATGACCGCGGCGTCCACATAGTGACCCAGCAGCGTCGTCGCTACGACGGCTGCGAGCAGAAGGTAGATCAGCGCGTTGTGAAAGTGCGCCAGGAAGCGGAACAACGGATGACGGCTGTCGGTCTCCGGCAGTTCGTTTGGTCCGTGCTCGCGGAGCCGTCGCGCAGCGTCCTCCGCGGTCAAGCCGGAACGGCTGCTGTTGAGCGCCTGGAGGACATCTTCGACCTCCGCCGCGTGCGCAGGACGTCCCGATGGGTCTTGCGCGACAGCGGGCCCTTCGCTCTCCGCAGGCTTGTTCATGAGTCGTCCCGTCGGATGGGTTGCCAGACATCCCTCGCGGATGCGAGCGGATCTGTTAACAGGACGCCGATCCGGTCACGGCATCATTCGGCCTGGCAATGGATATTGACATGGGTGCTTCTTTGAGCCAATCCCGATAGTAGAGCAGCGCGGCC
>CAZTAE010000086.1:6196-8302 GCA_964611535.1 uncultured Woeseiaceae bacterium | reverse complement strand
ACTCCTGGTGCCGGCACCAATTTTTCTAAGAATTTTCTAAGGGCGTTCGAAGAACGTCCTATTTCACCGCTCTCAGTCGGCGGGCGCGGTTGTAGCGGCGCATGAGGCCGAGGCCGGTCTCATGATCCGAATCCGCCTTCGCCCGCAGGTCATGGAACGTCCAGGAGACATCGAGCCTCCGCATCGCGGACTGGATCGCCGACATGCTCCATGGTTGCCCGCTGCGATTGGTAAACACCCAATCAGACTTTGATCGCTCGAGCTCTTTCCGGACCAGCTTTCGAGACTGTCCGTCCATTTGCGGATTTCGTGTTTGCCGTCCTTCGATTGCCGGACCTTGATACCGTCGACCGTAATCTGATCGCGCCGGATCGAGCGCAGGTCTTTTTGCCGGAAGCCGGTCAGGTAGGCGGCCCACAGGAGCCTCCGAAGTGACACGTGGGCACGGCGCAGCGCGTGCCTCAGTTCCCTGTCGGTGACAGCCCGCGTCCGCGGCTTTTCGGTATTACGCCGGACGCCATAGCAAGGATTCACGTTGCAAGCCCGAATTCTCATGCCGTGATTGAAAATACTCGACAAGCAGGCTATTTCGCGATTGCCGGCAGGCCCATGGCCCTTCTTGTCACGGTTTTCGAGATAAACCGCGATGTCCTGTTGAGTTACGTCATCTGGCCGCATGTGTCCGAAAGTAGGGCGCAGCTGCCGCTTTATGATGTTCGTGTAGTCGCGCTGCGTGGACATGGCCTTCTTTGGAAGGCGGTTGGCGATGAAGTCATCCATCACGGCGGCAAGCGTACCGGCGCCCTTCGACAATATCTTCCACAACTCGCGATGCAATTCCTCTTCTGGCGCATCAATGCGACAAAGCCAAATCCATTTGTTCTTGCGGACGAAATATAGGGACGGTCCTTTCGGATAGACGTTACTCGGCAACTTTTTCACTGGTATTTCGGCCTCGTAGGTCTACCCCGTTGAAGGGTCTCATTATAGGCACTTTCGGACGTTGTCGGACGACCGTCGGCGTCTGGCATCCATGGTATCCCTTGGCGCTGACACCATCGCTTCACAGCAGATGGCTTTGTGCAATTCGCCAATCTTGCCAGCTCGTCGAAGGGAATCAACACAGGCTCGATCCCTAGTGTGCTGGCGGCGTCGGCTCGAGTGCCGGCCGCCCGGCCTTGAGGGCACCACGCTCAGCTTTTGGCCGGATCCACGGTCCATCGAGCCGCTCGATCCATCCATCGCGATCGAGCGCGAGAATCAATAGCCGCACGGTCAGCCAATGCCGGTAGCGCGTGCCGGTTGCGAGTTGCCCCGTGCGCTCCTGCAGATACCAGCGCAGGTGCTTCAATTGCCATTGATAGGGGCCGACCTGCCAACGGCACCAGATGATCCCGGCAATGTGTCCGGCCCGGGCGAGATGCTGGCGCACCGTGCCGCGTCTGGATCCCGGCAACCGGGTCGCCAGCAGTGACCTGGCGATGCGATGCCGCCCGCTGATTCGCCGGCCGGCTCATCGGGCACCGCCGATGTAGGCTCCGGTCACGTCGATGCGAGCATGACCCAGTTCCTGCGCAATGGTTTGTCGCGCGGCTTGGTCAGCGCTTGCATCCGCATGCAGCCTGCCGGCAATCACAGGAGCAGCTGACCCGGTCAACTGCTTGTAACGATCGCAGGCATAGGCTGCACGCAGATCATGGATTTTCTTCAGACCGTGGTTGTGCCGGACGGCGGCCCAGATGTGATGAACGTGTGAGTTCCATTGGCGCCACGACAGGTCTGACGGGATCAAGTTACGATCCCGTCCCTGAGCTTCGGCTGCTCGCGCCAGGCATCCGACCGCTCTGCCTGCGACCGGGACCCAGCGATCCACCCGGTGGCCTCGACCGCCCTTGGTGCCGGCAGTGATATTCACCGCGCCGTGTTTCTTCACCTGACCCAGGGCGACTCGTGCATTGAGCAGGGACGCTTCCTTAAGACGCAGACCCAGCGCCCGAGCTACTTCCACGGTCGCTGCCACTCGCTGGTGCCCGACCAGCTCCGCTGGCGCAACTCGAACTCGCCGGTCGCCACGCATCGCCTGCATCACGACGTTGACCGATGACA
>CAZTAE010000086.1:0-6096 GCA_964611535.1 uncultured Woeseiaceae bacterium | reverse complement strand
ACTCGAACTCGCCGGTCGCCACGCATCGCCTGCATCACGACGTTGACCGATGACAGCAGGTTCTGGGCGTAGGCCGGGGACATCCCGGCATCGACCTTCTCTCTCAGTGTCCGGCCGTAGTCCCGCACGACATCATGACTGACCTGCCGTGCATCGCGGATATCGCGCTCGTCACGACACCAGGCCGCGAACTGCCGCCAGCGTTCGGCATGGCCGGTGACAGTTCCGTAGTGACCATTGCCGTAACGATCTTTAAGAGCCTGCTTGCCGGCCCAGGCCATCTGTTTGCCGTAACCGAAATTACGATGACTACCAACTTTACTCATGCCGCTCTCCAGCTAACTGAAAATGTCTTGCGGGTTTCTCACGGCGATTCCTGTTATCCGGTGAGTGATAAACCGCGGATGAGCTGGCGGTCACAGCGTGAGGGCCTCATTGCAAGGCCTAAGCAGCGCGATACGCTGTTCGTTGAAACGCCCTGAACGTCACACCCCGGAACGACCCAAGAGGGCCGCGGAATCGGGTGCGGGCTGCGCCAGTCAGTCCGTCGACTGGCCGCCGGGCAGGGCGTTTTGATGGCTATGACATCGCGCTTTGGCACGGTCAAAGCCTGTTGGGGCGCAGACTTGCGCCAGTTTCAAGAGGCCCGTCTCTGTGCGCCCTGGACGGGCCACAAAGACGGGCAGACGGTGCAACAGAGCATCGATCACGTCACCAGCTGGGTCACGCATCCGGCATGACGGCAGCAAGGACGGGGTCGCGTTGTTGCGGTGAGTTGAAGGTTTGCACCAGAGACGGCGCAATGGAAGGCTGGCGTAGAAGCACAGTCTGTTGGTTCAACGAACCGATCGCTTGAATGACAATCGCGTCGCGTTGAGTGAAGGCAGGATCGACGGCTCTTGCCGCGGCGGCGGTACTACGATCCTTTTTAGCGCATGGGTGCTCCAGCAAGATATTGGAGCGGGTGTCGTTGGTATACCGCAACGACATCGGTGTTGATGCGAAGACCTTATCGCGTGTCCGAAGGACAAACCAGCGGAAACGGGGGCAGAAATTGTGCCCCCGTTTCTGTCTGATTTCCGCGCGAATATTCGCCGAGTAAGTCCGTTAACCGCCAAGGCGAGCGCTGCAACGAGACAAGGTGGAACGCCTGGCGCGCTACGTCTCAAGATCGCCGGTCGCCACCGAGCGGTTGTCGTTGACCCAGGGCGGGAACGTACGCTATGCGCTGAAGACGCCGTATCGAGACGGCACCACGCACGTGATCTTTGAGCCCGAGGACTTTATTGCGCGCCTCGCTGCGTTAGTGCCAAAACCGCGCGCGCGCCTGACGCGGTATCACGGCGTATTCGCGCCGGCGAGCCCCGAACGGGCCCGGATTGTGCCCAGGACACACGCCGCCGCTGCCAACGAGCGCGGCGAGGCAGCAGCCACCGATCGACAACGGGCGATGAGCTGGGGACAACGCCTCAAGCGCGTCTTTACCATTGACATTGAGACCTGCCGGCAATGCGGCGGTCGGCTGCGCGTCATCGCCAGCATCGAGGCGCCGGCGGTCATTGAACGGATTCTCGAGCACCTTGGCGGCGGGCGACGCAGAATCCGTCGATCCGGCTCATCCGAGCCGCGCGCCGCCTGAGCGCGACACCTCGCTCTGACCCCTTTCCGCATCCGCCATCCTCGCCACCCTCCGCACCACGGTGCCCACACCACAGTGCCGGGACGGGCGGGTGTTGGCTTGAGCCTGGCTTGGGGCCGACAACGCCGGTATTTCCGGCTCAAAGGGTAAGATTCAGCTGCCCGGACGACGAAGGGCCGGATCGGTTCGCCAGCATGCCGGACTCGTTCTGCCGTCGTTCGCCCAGTTTCATCCCGGCCCGACGGATTGCGTCGCTGACATAAGGCCCCTTCGCACTATCCGCAGAGGCCGAGGATGCCGATGAATGCGAGTTGGGACATCGGTGAATTCTAGCCCACGTGTACGTCTGTAATACACCATTCATGTTCACCTTCCCAAACTCAAGTACAGCATTTGGGTCGTTTCGCTACAGTCTTTGAATCCGTACTTCCGATAAAACTTCGCTGCCTGCTCCGAGGCCGCATCTACAATCACCAGGCGAATGCCCATGGAATGATTTCGAACTGTCAGCGCCCGCTTTACTGCATTACCAAGCAGCAATGCGCCATGCCCCTGTCCCTGGTATTCCCTGGCAACGGCATGCTGTCCCACGCGCATTGCCGGCACAGCTCTGCGCGGAAGTCCTTTTCGATCACTTCCGGCCAATTCATTAGTGTCGGCTTGCGCTGCACTGACGCAATAGAAGCCCAGTATTTCGCGCGGGCGATTCGAATCAACCAGCACAAACGTTTTGGAAACCCCATGCTTTTGGTGCTGACTGGCAAATCGCTTGAGATAGTGGTCACGGTCAGCATCGCCGCACTCAAATCGGGCGCGGTCGTGCTTCTTCGAGTCTAGTTCAAGTACCTCCAGCGGCACTTAGATTCCCAGCTCTGTGCCTCTATTCGCCTCCGCGCAGCTCCGCAGCCCGCTCGCGCATTCATAGTGAAGATCTCCATTGATCCGGTAACAATTGTACGGCAGTTTTTACCGTACAAATGGTTCATGTGTAGAGGAAACCGATCCCGGCCCCGGGGGCGGAATCGAAGCCAACTCACCGTTCTGTTCCATTTCGGCCAGGCGCTTCCGCTGCGCGGCGATTCGTTCCCCGACTTCCCGGCGCAGCCTCTGGTACCGGCGGTTGTCGTGCAGTGGCTGCCAGAGCTCCGACTCGATCAGGAAGACGTTCAGTCCGCCGGCGGCCACAAAGTGCTCGAGTTCCCGGACCGCCCCCGCAGCGTCGCCCAGGGCCATGCGGATCGCGGCGGGCCACCAGTTGCGCCCGAAATATGAGGCGCGCGGCATCAATTCCGCCTGTTCCAGCGCCGTTCTCGCCAGCCGTTCGGCCTGTTCCCGACGGCCCTCGAGGATCATGAAGTGGACGGCATACGCGGCCCCCGGTAACTGGTACGGTTCGACGACGGGTTCCGCGGAATCGAAGCGAGGAGATGCCGCCAGGATTAAATCCAGGGCCGCTTTTGTTTCACCCCCCGAATGCAGGGACCAGGCGATACGGGGCTGCAGGTCCCGGAACAGGTCGGATTCGATGCGGACGTCCCGAAAACTCCGAAGCGCGCCCTGCGTGTCGCCGCGTGCCTGCAGGGCAATGGTTCTGAATGCGGGTACGTTTTCCGAATCGGGAACGTTGGCGATAGCGTATTCCAGCCACCGGGCGACCTGCGGTCCATCGCCGAGCATCTCGTAGGCCGCGGCGATATTCGCCGCGTAAAGCCAGCCACCTGGATCGGCAGCCAGCGCGGCCCGGTAAGCCTGGACGGCTTCGTCGATGCGTCCCTGGTTGCGGGAGAGCAGGTTGCCCAATACGAACAGCGCCAACGCGTTGTCGGGGTTTTCTTCGATGACGCCCCGGATTATGGCCCCACCCTGCTCGTCCCGACCCGAACCGACCAGTGCTTCGGCGAGCTGCTGGCGAATGCCCGGGGCACCGGGCGCCGACTCCAGCGCCCGCTCGAAGTAAGGCACTGCATTCGCCGGCCTGCCGCTGCTCCAATGGAGTAGGTCACCGTACGATCTCAATGCAATGACGGAACTAGGGTTCAATTCCAATGCCTGCTCATAGGCTTCGCCTGCCAATTCCAGCTCGCGTTTGACCTCGTGCAGATGCCCCTTTGCTACGAACGCACGTGCCAGATGAGGGTCGAGTTCCAGCGCACGGTCGATATGGGGCCGCGCCCGGGCCGCCTGCGCATCCACGGGCAACCCGGAGAACAGAATCTGCAGCAGAAGCGTGTATGCGAGGTCGGCATGCGCTTCCGCGAACGTCGCGTCCAGGTCGGTGGCTCGCCGGAACTGCGCCACACTCCTGTCGATCGCCTCGCGGGTCCCGAGATTACGGGCATCTCGGCCTTTGAAGTAGGCATACAGTGCCTCAAGATCGGAAGTCGGCACGCGCTCAAGTCGCTGCTGCTCTTCGGGAGTCAGGATCGCCTTCAGCGAGTGCGCCACGTCACGGGCAATCTCGCTCTGGATGGCGAAGACATTCTCCGCGGTTAGTTTGTGCGTATAGGCTTTGGACCAGAGCTGGGTATCGGTGCCCGCCTCGATGAGCTTAACGTTGACCCGTACTTCGTCGCCGGCGCGCTGTACGCCGCCTTCCAGGATCGTCGCCACATTCAGTTCCCGCCCGATCGTGCGTATGTTTTTCGGCTTACCGCGGTAGGCCATGACGGACGTGCGGGAGATCGTCTTGATGTCGCGGATATAAGAAAGGTGTCTCAGCAGGTCGTCGTGAATGCCGTCGGTGAAGTAGAGGTCGGCTTCGCGATCGCTCCGATTCTCGAACGGCAGCACGGCAATCGATTTGACGGCCGGGAGCGCCGGCGGATCGTTGTAGGGTCTGACAGCGAGGTGTGCGGCCAGCGCCGCGATGAACACCAGCCCCGCAAGGGCCCCCGGGCGGACCATAGAACGGGTCCGACCGCTGCCTCCCCCTGCATCATCCGATGCCGTACAAACCGGCGGAACCAGTCGAAATCCGACGCCACGGATCGTTTCGATGAATGCAGGATGCTGTGTGTCGTCGCGGAAAGCATGGCGCAATTCGAAAACAGCCTGTGACAGGGCGCCATCGCTCACCTCGGCGTCGCCCCAGACGGCGCGCATCAGGTCGTACTTCCGAGCCACGTTGCCGCCGGCGCGCGCCAATTCGACAAGCACCGACATGGCCCGTTGCGAAAGCGAGGTTTCACGCTCCGCGTCGTCCACCACGACCAAGCGCAGGGGTTCGACGCGCCAATCACCGACGCGGAACGCCCGGTCGTACCGGTTCGATGCACTGTCCATACACTGATTTTAGTAGGAATTCAGGGTTAGCGAACAGGGGTCTGAGGCTGCGCTAAAGTAACGCTGAGAAGACGCTAACGCAACGCTAAAGACAGCCAGCGGCCAAATGGGGATGCTTGAGGGGCAGGTCGCCGGCGCCCGCCCTGGCTGCGAGTCGTGCGGCCACAAGCAACATACGGAGAGCATCATGACAGACTTTGACTTAAACAAGATCCTCGTTGCGTTTTCGGGACGTTTCTTCGGTTTGGATGCCATCCGTTCTTCGGCAGCCAATCCGGCCGGTGACGGGTCTTTCCGCGGAGCAACCGGCCTGGTCCACGCAATTACACGCTTCTACGTCGCTGTCTTGCTTGCAGTCGCGCTTGGAGCTTGCGCCGGGACGTCACCCGCTGTGTCTCCGCTACACAAGCGCAGCATAGCGACACAGCACGCTGCGCCGCTGGACTGGAACCGCAAGTGCGAAATTATGGTGTTGGCCAGCAAGGAACCAGAAAAAGCTCGCCACTTGGCATCACGCTGCCGCAAACGCTGATAGCCAGGTCGCGAACGAAAACTGAAGCTCAAGCCGGACGGGCATTCTTTCCTGCCCGAGGAGAAGTGGCTTTTAACTTCGGATACGACAGCGGGGGCAATCCGCAATGGTTGCTCTTCAGCGGAGACCTCAAGCGAGGCGACGCTGCCGCAATCCGCGAGGGCGACCTTTGTCAGTGGGAGAACCCTGACCCGGGAGAGGCCCGAATCCTCGTGATAAGCGCCCGCTGAACGGGCCTGGGTGGCCGCACCTTGGCGAGCCCGAAGTCGAGAATCTTGACCTGGCCGTCGGCTCTCGCCGCCGGGCCCGCCAGGGGGCCGACGGGGGTTTGCAAGGATTACTTACTTCGCGCCCTTCTGCCTATGGGCCTGATGATTGCCGAACGTGAGCGGGTGACCAGTCTCGCCCTCGTCGGTGAATATCCAGTCCGCACAAAATTCCGCTTCTCCATCCAGGCGCCCGAAGCCAAAACCGAAGTAGTGGTCGAACGGAGCTGCGGGGCGCCCCGAGTCGGTCTCCGGGTCGTTCCAGCACGCCGCCAGCATTAGCTCTTCGAGATGGGAGCGCGAGCCCCCGCCGTCCGGCAGCTGGATATCGACCTGGAGGTTGTTCGGGGTGAGTGTAGCGTAACAGTAAAACTGGA
>CAZTAE010000085.1:0-8305 GCA_964611535.1 uncultured Woeseiaceae bacterium | reverse complement strand
GACGCGATGACCTCGGGCTGCAGGCCGAGGTCGCGGGCCCGCGCGGCGACCAGGGACTGCATCCCGCGGAGTTCCGTCTTGCCCGCGTCATCCAGGCGACCGACGGGCTCCTCCTCGCCTCCCGGTTCGCCGCGTGCCTCGGCAAGCAGGTCGAGCAGGACCGTTCCCGCCCGGCGCACGGTCGCGGGCGGCAGGCTGGCGACCCGTTTCAACGCCGCAAGGTCCCGCGGCCCGGCCGCGGCGAGTTCCAGCAGCGTGGCATCTTTCATGATCCATTGCCGCGGGCGGTCCTTCGAAATCGCTTCCTGCTCGCGCCAGGCCGCGAGCCTGCCTGCGGCGCGGCGGGCGCGGCCGGGCAGGCGGGCCGTGCCCTTCAGCCGCTGCACGGCGGTGACCGGATCGGCGGCGTAGAGCGTCTCGTCCAGCAGGTCGCGAGAGTCCTCTTCCGCCCACTCGAGCCTGCCGAGTTTCTCGAGCCTTTCCGCCAGCAGGTCGCGGGCCGGCAGCAGGTATTCCACGTCCTGCGCGGCGTATTCCAGGAGCGCAGGCGTCAGCGGACGGCGCGACCAGTCGGCGCGGGTGTGGGTCTTGGGCAGCTCAATTCCGAAGAGCTCGGAGACCAGGTTTGCGTAGCCGAGCTGCGGCGCGTAGCCGAGCAGCCCGGCGGCGACCTGGGTATCGAAGATCTGCTGCGGCATGCGCCCGGTGAGGAGGTACAGAACCTCCACGTCCTGTCGTCCCGCGTGCAGCACCCAGAAGGCCAGCGTCAGCGCGTCCCAGAGCGCCTCGAGATCCTCGGTCTCGAGCGGATCGACGCAGTAGATGCGTTCGTCGGTCGCGATCTGTACGAGGCAGAGCCGTGGATAGAACGTCGACTCCCGCATGAACTCGGTATCGAGGCCGATGCCTCCGGCTGCGCGCAGCACCTCGCAGACGGCGTCCACGCCGGCCGCGTTCACGAGCTCGAATTGAGGTGCTTTCATTTCCTGATGATCCCCACGGGCCCCTGCTGGGGTTCAAAAGACGTTCGTGCCATCATAATGCTTTGAGCATCACCATTGTGACAGAGCCCTGCTAGTCCTCCTCCGCACATTCCTCGACATCATCGCATTGCGCAAGGGCCCCGAGCACATTCCCGGCTCCTGGATCCTGCTCGTCGTCGCAGTGTCTCTGCTCGCTGTGGCCTCCTTTTCGGCGACCGCTCTGATCGAGCCGCTCAGGGAGCAGGACCTCCGGCTGAGCGCCGTGACGACTCTGCTCGTCCTCGCTTTCTATGGCGCCGTGCTGTTCGTGACCGGATACGGCGGGCGGCTGGTGCAGGTGCTCACCGCGGTGATCGGCTGCGGAGCGGTGCTGACCTTCCTGGTCATCGGCGAGTTCATGCTCTTCACGCCGCTCTTCGGGACGGCCGCCGCCATCAACATCGCGACTCTCATATTTCTCTGGTCAGTACCGGTCGAGGGACATATTATCTCGCGGGCGATTCAGCAGCACTGGCTCGTCGGTGTCGCGATCGCGGTCGCGGCGTTCATACTGCAGCTCGGGTTCCAGTCCGCGCTGACCGAACAGTCGTGAGCGCCGGCGCCAACAGCGGAAGTTGACATTGCACATACATATACTCGGCGTGTGCGGGACGTTCATGGGCGGGATAGCGGCGCTGGCGCGCGCTGCCGGCCACCGCGTGACCGGCAGCGACAGCAACATCTATCCGCCCATGAGCCTGCAGCTCGCGCGGCTCGGCATCGAGGTCATCGAGGGCTACGACCCCGCCCAGCTCGAGCCGGAGCCGGATTGCGTACTCGTCGGCAACGCGATGAGCAGGGGAAACCCGGCCGTCGAGGCCGTCCTCTCCCGCGGCATCCGGTACAGCTCCGGCCCCCAATGGCTGGCGGAGCACGTCCTGCGCGACAGGCACGTGCTTGCCGTCGCCGGCACGCACGGGAAGACGACGACCGCCAGCATGCTGGCCTGGATACTCGATGACGCCGGTGTGGCGCCGGGCTTCCTGATCGGCGGCGTAGCGACGAACTTCAATGAATCCTCGCGCTACGGCGATTCAGCGTATTTCGTGATTGAGGCCGACGAGTACGACACCGCCTTTTTCGACAAGCGCGCGAAATTCGTTCATTACCGTCCACAGACGGTGATTCTGAACAACCTCGAGTTCGATCATGCCGATATCTACCGGGATCTCGACGCGATCGTCTGGCAGTTCCACCAGCTATTGCGCACGGTGCCCGGGAACGGCCGCTTGCTGGTGAACGCCGCCGACGGGAATCTGCGCACCGTGCTGGACGCCGGCTGCTGGACGCCGGTCGAAACTTTCGCAACGGCGGGCGGCGCCGACTGGCGGGCGCGGTTCGTCGACACTGCCGAGCGCCGGCTGGCCATTACCGGTGCGGACGGGGAGCAGGCGGAAACGGCGTGGACGCAAGTCGGGCTGCACAACCTGGAGAACGCACTGGCCGCGGTGGCCGCGGCGTCCTCGGCCGGTGTTCCGCTCGCCCGGGCGGTGGAGGCGCTGTCGCGGTTCGCGGGCGTCAAGCGCCGCATGGAGAAGACGGCGACCGTGGCCGGCGTCGAAATATACGATGACTTCGCGCATCACCCGACAGCGATCCGGCGTACGCTGGAGAGCCTCCGCAGACGCAGTCCGCACGGCAGAATCGTCGTTGCTCTCGAACCCCGGTCGAACACGATGAAGCTCGGCGCCCACAGCCGCACGCTGGCGCCGGCGCTGGCCGAGGCAGATCTCGTTTACGTCTACCGGCCAGCGGAGCTCGGCGCGGCATTCGACGAATGCCTCCAGCCGCTGGGTCCACGTGTCCAGCTGCACCCGGACTACGAGGCGCTCGCGGAGGGTCTCGCGGCTGCCGTGCAGCCGGGCGACCGGCTCGTGTTCATGAGCAACGGCGGCTTCGGCGGCGCGCGCCAGAAGGTGACTGCCACCCTGCGAGGGACGGCAACGGGCGCGTAGGCGTATACTTTCGGCGACAGATACGGATAGAAACTTCGCACGAAGCCGCCGGGCGCAGTGTGCGGCCGGTCAGGCGCCGCCCGGGTCTCATGAAAGTAGCACTGTTTCCACTGCGTACCGTCCTGTATCCGGGAGGGCCGTTGCCGCTCAGAATCTTCGAGCCGCGCTACCTGGACATGGTGAGCGATTGCCTCAGGAACGACGTCCCATTCGGCGTGCTGCTGATTCGTCGGGGCAGCGAAACCGGCCCCGCGACGACCTGCGATATCGGAACCCTCGCCCGCATTACCGACTGGTACCAGGGCAGCGACGGACTGCTGGGCATCACCGCGCTCGGCGAAGCCCGGTTCCGGTTGCTCTCTGCCGAGCGCCGCGACGACGGGCTCAACGTCGGTGAGATCGAAGCGCTGGCGGAGCCGGCCGGCGTCCCGCTGCCGGCGGACTTCCACCCGATGGTGCATATACTGACGAGCGTGCTGGATGACCTCGGCCGCCTGTACGAGTCGCTGGAACGGCGCTACGACGACGCCGGCTGGGTTGCGTACCGCTTCGCCGAGATCCTGCCGATCACGCCGGAGGAAAAACAGCTGTGCCTCGAGACCGACGATCCGGTGGCGCGGCTGCAGATGGTGCGCAAGGCGCTGCATGACGTGCGCGGCGTCGAGCTGAACTGAAACCTCAGTTCGAGGCGAAGGCGGTACGGGCGGCTTCCAGCGTTCGTGCGATTTCGTCCTCGCCGTGGGCGCTGGACACGAAGCCCGCCTCGAACGCGGAAGGCGCGAGGTAGATGCCGGCCGCCAGCATGGCGTGAAAGAACCTTCGAAAGCGCTCGATGTCCGCGGCCGCTACCTGAGAGAAGCGCCGCACCGGTCCCTCTGCGAACACGAACCCGAACATGCCGCCGCAGGCTTCTGCTGCAAAAGCCACCCCGGCCTCGGCGGCAAGCCGCTCCAGGCCGTCCGTCAGTTGCCGGGTGCGCTGTGCGAGAGACTCGTAGAAGCCCGGCCGTTCGAGTGCCCGGAGCGTGGCGAGACCGGCAGCCGTGGCCAGCGGGTTGCCGGACAGCGTGCCCGCCTGGTACACCGGCCCGTCCGGCGCGATCCTCGCCATCAGGTCCGCGCGGCCGCCGAACGCTGCCGCGGGCAATCCGCCGCCAATGATCTTGCCCAACGTCGTCAGGTCCGGGCGGATGCCGAACGCCTCCTGTGCGCCGCCCCTGGCGACCCGAAAGCCCGTCATCACTTCGTCGAAGATCAGCAGCGCGCCGTAGCGGTCGCACTGCTGCCGGAGCGTCTCCAGGAACCGGGGCTCCGGCGGCACGAGATTCATGTTACCCGCCACGGGCTCGACGATTACGCAGGCGATCTCCGCGCCCACGTCGGTGAATGCCTGCTCGACCGCCTCGATGTCGTTGTATTCGAGTGTCATCGTCAGCTCGGCGAGCGCGGCCGGTACGCCGGGCGAGCCGGGTATGCCCAGCGTCAGTGCGCCGGAACCGGGTTTCACCAGCAGCGAATCGGAATGACCGTGGTAGCAGCCTTCGAACTTGACGATCCGGTCGCGGCCGGTGCAGCCGCGGGCGAGGCGTATCGCGCTCATGGTCGCCTCGGTGCCCGAGCTGACCATGCGCACGCGCTCGATCGACGGCACCAACTCGCAGATTTTCGCGGCAAGCGCCGTCTCCGCCGCGGTCGGCGCGCCGAAGCTGAGCCCGTCGGCGGCGGCGCGCGTTACCGCCTCGACCACGGCCGGGTGTGCATGACCGAGGATCATCGGTCCCCACGATCCGACGTAGTCGAGCAGTCGCCGTCCGTCTTCGGACTCGAGCCAGGCGCCCTGCGCCCGGCGTATGAACACCGGCTCGCCACCGACCCCGGCGAAGGCGCGGACCGGCGAATTGACACCGCCGGCGATATAGTTTCTGGCTTCGGCAATGAGACTCATGAGTGCGGCCGCCACGGGAAGTCCCGGGATGCTAACCGAAGGGGCGAGGGCGGCGAAAGACCGGGCGGGGGCAGGCCCGTCCGGCGCCGGGCGCGGGCGCCCGGGCCGCGGCGCGGCTGTTACACTGTCACGCCCACCCGTTTGTCATCACGTTCTCGAGCGCCCATGAAAACGTACATGTGTCTCATCTGCGGATACGTCTATGACGAGGAGGAGGGCGACCCCGAATCCGGCATACCGCCCGGTACGCGGTGGGACGACGTGCCGCTATCGTGGCGCTGTCCCGACTGCGGCGCCGGCAAGGAAGACTTCGAGATGGTGGAAATCTGATCCGCCGGCGTCCGGGACGTCGATCTCGTGCATCTGCACGACCTCGTGGCCCTCGTCTTCGAGCAGCGCGGTCAGACCGTCCTCGCCGATCAGGTGCAACGCCCCGACCACCACGAGGTAGTCCTCCTCCTCGCCCAGCAGTTGCTCGATGTGCACGAGCCAGCGCCTGTTGCGCTCGACGACGATCGTCCGGTACAGCTCCGGGTACTGCTCGACGGCCTCGAGCATGATGTTTTCGAGGAATTCCACGTCCCCGTGCCGCCAGGCGTCGACCAGCTCGTCCATGATTCTTTCGATCTCGATGCTCTCCTCGAGCGCCTGAAGGAGCAGCGCGCGCTGCGCGTCCAGGGACATGTCGTCGAGGAACTGGAGCTGCTCACGCATCGTCTCCAGGCCGACGATCTCCTTGCCGTCGGCGATTGCTTTTTCGGCCAGGCTGGTCTCGATGCCGTACTGCGGATTGAAGCCGATACGTGTCAGTATCATCTGCTCGACGGTAATGGCGGCGAGCCACGGCTTGGACCCCTCCAGCAGTGACAGCGGCACGTTCGACGTCTCTGCATAGGCACGGGCCTGCGCATACAGCTCCGGCCCCATGACTGCGCTCAGGCTGGTGCCGGCGGGCAGCGCCCCGAGCTCCGCCAGCAGGGAATGCGCTTCCAGCGGATCGAGATCATCCATGTCCATTTCCATGACCAGCACTTCGGCGTCGTCGTAGGCCGCAAAGATGACCGCAGGCAGCGGGTGGTCATCGGCCCGCAGCAGGTGTATCGAGCCGAGCAGGTAGACCCGGTTCTCCTCCCCGTCGAGTTGCCACATCGAGACCGGATGCGCCGGGACAATGGCGGGAGCTGCCAGGACGAGCAGCAAAGTGAGGACGAACCCCGCACGTCGGTAGGTCATGATTCCTGCTCCCGGCCGTTGCAACACCCCGCCGCGCGTCACTGCACCGCGTGCGGCGCCAGCGGAACCCACACGAGCTCCGTGTACACCGTGCCCCCGGGATGCAGCGTAATACGCCGGTAGGCCGGAGGATTGTCGTCCACATCGAAACTGTCGCTGCCGATCCGGAACTGCCGGCAGGTCGAAGGGGTGCCCACGACCCGAACCTGGCCGCGCCGGCCCTCGAACGCCTGGTGCGCGTGACCGAAGACCGCCATTCGCGCCTTGCCCGATCGGGCAAGGCGACGCAGAAACTCGTCGCCGTTCTCCATCCCGAGTTCATCGAGCCAGCGGCTGCCGACCGGCAGCGGCGGGTGATGCACCCAGACCAGGGCGTGCTCGGCCGCCGAGGCGGCGATCAGCGCGGCGACCCTCTCGAGCTCGGCCGCGGCCACCCGCCCGCCGGCGGTCCCCTCGATGCAGCTGTCGGCGCCGGCCAGCAGCCAGTTCCGGATTTCCGTGGCGCCGCAATAGTGGAAGCGTTCGGGATCGAGCGTCTCGCGCATCAGCGGCGGAATGTCGTGGTTCCCCGGCACGCAATACACCGGCAGGTCGAGCCTCGCCAGCAGGCGGTCGACGTGTGCGTATGCCTCGCGGCTGTCGTCCTGGATCAGGTCGCCCGTCAGCGCCACGAGATCGGCCGCCCAGTCCGCCTCGCGGATGTGATCGAGCACCAGCTCCAGCGTCGCGTAGGTCACCCGGCCCCGCAGGCTCGCCGCCTTGTCGGCGAACAGGTGCGGGTCCGTGATCTGCAGGACCCGGACGGGATCGGTCGTGGCCGCCAGCTCAGTCGCTCAGTAGCGGTAGTGGTCGGACTTGTACGGTCCGTCCTTCGATACGCCGATGTAGCGGGCCTGCTCCTCCGTCATGTCCGTCAGTTTGGCGCCGATGCGGCCCAGGTGCAGGCGCGCCACCCGCTCGTCGAGGTGTTTGGGTAGCACGTAGACCTTGTTTTCGTACTGATCGCCGCGCTGCCAGAGCTCGAGCTGTGCGAGCACCTGGTTCGTGAACGAGTTGGACATGACGAAGCTCGGATGCCCGGTGGCGCAGCCCAGGTTCACCAGCCGGCCCTCGGCCAGCAGGATGATCCGCTTCCCATCGGGGAAGATGATGTGGTCGACCTGCGGCTTGATGTTCTCCCACGGGTACTGTTTGAGCCAGGCGACGTCGATCTCGTTGTCGAAGTGGCCGATGTTGCAGATGATGGCCTGGTTCTTCATCCGCTCCATGTGCTCTCCGGTGACGACGTGGTAGTTGCCGGTGGCGGTCACCACGATGTCGGCCTTGTCGCAGGCGTCGTCGAGCGTGACGACGCGGAAGCCTTCCATCGCGGCCTGGAGTGCGCAGATCGGGTCGATCTCCGTGATCCAGACCGTCGCGCCCAGGCCGCGCAGCGACTGGGCGCAGCCCTTGCCGACGTCGCCGTAGCCGCAGACGATGGCGACCTTGCCGGCGATCATCACGTCCGTCGCCCGCTTGATGCCGTCCACCAGCGATTCGCGGCAGCCGTAGAGGTTGTCGAACTTGGACTTGGTGACGGAGTCGTTCACGTTGAAGGCCGGCGCCAGCAGCGTGCCTGCCTTCTGCATTTCGTAGAGCCGCTTGACGCCGGTGGTGGTTTCCTCCGACAGGCCGCGTACGTCCTTCATCAGCTCCGGGTACTTGTCGTGCATGACGAGT
The DNA here is from genome assembly GCA_964611535.1 of uncultured Woeseiaceae bacterium. Lineage (GTDB taxonomy): Bacteria > Pseudomonadota > Gammaproteobacteria > Steroidobacterales > Woeseiaceae > IDS-8. Next base: position 432 of record CAZTAE010000085.1, on the reverse strand, counting down.
GTCAGGTCGCCGCCGTCATCGAGGATCAGGTTGGGCTGCCAGCCGTCCGGGCCGTTGATCGTCTGCTCGATGCACCACCAGTATTCCTCCTCCGTCTCGCCTTTCCACGCGAACACGGGGACGCCGCTCGCGGCGATGGCCGCCGCGGCGTGGTCCTGCGTCGAGAAGATGTTGCAGGAGGACCAGCGCACCTCGGCGCCCAGCTCGCGCAGCGTCTCGATGAGCACCGCCGTCTGGATCGTCATGTGCAGGCAGCCGGTCAGGCGCGCGCCGGCCAGCGGCTTCTTGCCGTCGTACTCGGCGCGCAGCGCCATCAGCCCCGGCATCTCGGTCTCGGCGATGGCGATTTCGCGCCGGCCCCAGTCGGCCAGCGAGATGTCGGCCACCTTGTAGTCCTGCTTCTTCAGGGCAACGGCTTCGCTGCTCATCGGT
>CAZTAE010000084.1:0-8397 GCA_964611535.1 uncultured Woeseiaceae bacterium | reverse complement strand
GAAGCCGGCGCCGTTCGAGCTTGTAGGAACTCTACCGCGAGCGCAGCCGACCCGGGGAGGCCGCCGGTTGCGGTATAGTGTGCAGTATGCAATAAGCGTCCCGACAATTCTTCTCCGGGGAGCAGCATTCATGGGAAATCGGCATTGTGCGATCGCCTTCGCGCTCCTGGTTGCGCCGCTCGCGGGCTGTGACCCGGAATCGGGGGCGCCGGAGCCCCGCGTCGAGGCGGCAGCGGCCGGCGACAGGCAGACGTACACCGTGCCGGTCCAGTATGAAACGCTGGACAACGGCCTCAAGGTCATTCTTTCGGAGGACCGTACGGCGCCGATCGTCACCGTTGCCGTCTACTACAACATCGGCTTTCGCATCGAGCCTCGCGACCGCACCGGCTTCGCGCACCTGTTCGAGCATATGATGTTTCAGGGATCGCGGAACCTCGGCAAGATGGAGTTCGTCCAGCTCGTGCAGCGGAACGGCGGCGTGCTGAACGGCTCGACCCGGTTCGACTACACCAATTACTTCGAGATCGTGCCGTCGCACAAGCTCGAGACCGTGCTCTGGGCCGAGGCGGATCGGATGGCCAGCCTCGAGATCACCGAGGAGAACCTGGCGAACCAGCAGGGCGTCGTGAAGAACGAAGTCAAGGTGAACGTGCTGAACCGGCCCTACGGCGGTTACCCCTGGCTCGACATGCCGCAGTACGCGAACGAGAACTGGTACAACGCCCACAACTTCTACGGCGAGCTCGACGACCTCGACGCAGCGAGTCTCGAGGACGTCGCTGCGTTCTTCGCGAAGTACTACGCGCCGAACAATGCGGCCGTCGCGCTCGTGGGGGATTTCGAGTACGACGACGCGCTGGCGACGGTAAAGGAGTACTTCGGCGACATTCCGCCGTCGGAGGAGGAGATCGTCCTGCCGGACATCAGCGAGCCGCGCCAGGAAGAGGAGAAGGTCGCCAGCCGGCGCGACGAGCTCGCCACGCGTCCCGGCTTCGCGTTTGCCTACCACGTTCCGGAACGCCTGACCGATGACTGGTACGCGATGGGGTTGCTCGACCAGGTTCTCCTGCAGGGCGAGGACAGCCTCCTGCACCAGGCGCTCGTGAAGCGCGAGGGCATCACCAGCACCGTGTCCGGAGGCATCAATGCCTTTCTCGGCAACATGCTGAACTACAAGGGGCCGATGCTGTGGCAGGGGTACTTCATTCACGACCAGGATGTGGAGCGGGACCGCATCATCGAGGTGCTGGACGAGGTGATCGAGCGGGTCCGGAAGGAGCCGGTGGACGGCGCGACGCTGGAACGCGCGAAGGTAAAGTGGCGCTCCGATTTCTACGACACGGTCGCCAGCAACTACGGCTTCGGCCGGGCCGACCTGCTGGCATCGCTGGCGCTCTTCGACGACAACCCCGCGCTGATCAACGAGTTCGAAGCGCGGATACTCGAGGTGACGCCGGAGCAGATGCTGCAGGCGGCGGAGGAGTACCTGCGGCCGACGAACCGGACGATATTGACGCTGGAGGCCGGCGCTCCCGACTCCGCACAGGAGGTGGCAAGCAATGAGTGACGCACGACGCCTGCTGACCGCCGTGGCCGCAATGGCGATGGTATCCGTCCCGCTGGCCGTTTCGGCGCAGGGCGAGCCGAGGGAGGAACCGCCGGAGGGCGGCGCGCCGAAGGACTTCTCCCTGCCCGCGAAGGCGGAGGGCAGACTCGGCAACGGCCTCTCCATCACCACGGTCCCGTTCGGCTCGGTGCCGAAGGCCACCGTCGCGGTGGTGGTGCGTGCCGGCAACCTGAACGAGGAGGACGACACCTGGCTCGCGGATCTCACGGGCGATTTCCTGCTCGAGGGCACGCACACCCGGAGCGCCGAAGACATCGCACGTGAGGCCGCCGCGATGGGCGGCTCCATCGACGTCTCGGTGGGTGCGGACACCACTACCATCACGGGCGACGTGCTGGCGGAGTACGCGCCGGAGATGATCGCGCTGCTGGCCGACATCGTGCGCTACCCGCGATTTCCGGAAAGCGAGGTCGAGAGGCTCAAACGCGACCGCCTGCGCCAGGTCAGCGTCGCCAGGACCCAGCCCGACCAGATGGCGCTGGCGGCATTCCGCGAAGCGCTCTACGGCGACCATCCCTACGGCCGGGTCTTCCCGGAGGAGGAGCAGCTTGCCGCCTACGGGATCGACGACGCGCGCGCGTTCTACGAAGGCAACTTCGGCGCGCGCCGCACCCACGTCTACGTTTCGGGCATGTTCGACGGTGAGGCGACGCGAGCCGCCGTCGAGGAGGCTTTCGGCGACTGGCGGGAAGGGCCGGAACCGCTCATCCGCACGCCGGAGCCGGCCCGGGGCAAAGTGACGGTCGACGTGATCGACCGGCCCGACGCATCGCAGTCCAACGTCTATCTCGGTCTGGCCACGTTCGGCCCGGAGCACGAGGACTGGATACCGCTCGAGGTGACGAACACGCTGCTCGGCGGCTTTTTCTCCTCGCGCATCACGCGCAACATCCGCGAGGACAAGGGCTACACCTATTCACCGTTCAGCACGCTCTCCACCCGCTATCGCGATGGCTACTGGGCGCAGGTCGCCGCGGTGACGACGGAGGTGACGGGGCCGGCCATCGAGGAGATCTTCGGAGAGATCGAGCGGCTGCAGCAGACTCCTCCACCCCCGGAGGAACTGGACGGCGTCAAGAATTACAGCGCCGGCCTGTTCGTCCTGCGGAATTCGACCCGCAACGGCATCATCAACGTGCTGAGCTATCTGGACCTGCACGAGCTGGCGGATTCCTGGCTCACCAACTACGTCAGCAACGTCTTCGCCGTCACGCCCGAGGAGGTCTCGGAGACCGCGAGACGGTACCTGCGCGAGGAGGACATGACGCTGGTCGTGGTCGGCGACCGCGGCCGCATCGCCGAGCAGGTGGCGCGCTGGCTGGAGGGCGAGGACGGCTGATACGGCGCCGCGACGGCGCCCGCCTGTAACCTTTCCGGCCGACTGCGCCTATAACAGGGTGTAGCCATTCACGAAACGGGAAGGAAACTGATGGCCGGATTGCGCCTTTTGCTGTTGCTGGCCCCGCTCATGCTGCCGGGCCGCGCTCTCGCCGACGTCGACGCCACGGATATTCCGGCGGACGCCGTCTGGTACCTGCACGTCGACCTCGAGGAGCTCAGGAACGCCGACTCGGGCAAGCGGCTGTACGAGTGGCTCGACGCCGAGCTGTTCGCGGAGGTGCGCGACGACCTCGGCATCGACCTGGACCGGGAGGCGGATTCGGTGACGGCTTTCGCCGACGCCGCGCTGGGCACGGTGATCGTCGTCGACGGCGCCATCGCGGAAAGCACCCGCAACAAGCTCATGGCGCTCGCAGCCACCGACGCGGCGCTGGACACGCGCACGCACGGCGGCCGGACCTACATCCACGCGGACCGGGGCGATGCACCGGCGGCTGCCGGCCATCGGTCGCTGGATGACCTGCAGAAGGGCGCCTACTTCAGCTTCGACGTCGATCGCAAACTGATCGTTACGTCCGACGAGAGACAGATGAGGTCGCTGCTGGACAGCGACGGCCGCCTCGCCGGCAATCAGGACCACGCCGGCGCGCTGTTCGTGCTGACGGCCGACAGGAATTTCATGCAGGCGGGCGTGCGCACCGACCGGTTCGGCAACGGCAGCGGCGGCTGGGACTCGAACATCCTCCGTCATACGGAGCAGATCGCCCTGCTCGTCGCCGATCGCGACGGCCACATCGCGTTCGAGGCGCAGCTCGTCTCGCGCGAGCCGCAGATGGCCAGGTCGCTCGCAGGAATCCTCAACGGCCTCATCAGCCTGCAGATGCTCGCCGAGGACATGGACCCGAAACTGCTCCAGCTGATCCAGAACACGCGCATCGACGTGAAAGACGCGGTGCTTTCGGTCAACACCGTGATCGACGCCGCGGCCATCGCCGCATTGCTCGAAGGCTGAGGCGGGTCGGGGCGTTACGTTTCGCCGTGAAGGGAGAAACCGGCCGACGTACGGACGTGGGGGCCGGACGGCCCGCAAGCCCGCCACGGCCGGAAGGCGACGAGACGCTGGTGTCGCGGGCGCTCGCCGGGTCGGATACCGCGTTCGGCGAACTCGTCGAACGCTACCAGAGCCGGCTGCTGCGGTTCCTGGTCGCCCGTGCGTCCTCACGGGAAGACGCGGAGGATGCGCTGCAGGAGGCTTTCGTGAACGCATACCGTTATCTCGACAGCTACGATTCGAGGTGGCGCTTCAGCACCTGGCTGTACCGCATCGCGGGGCGAGCCGCCGCGCGGCTCGCTGCGAAACGGAGCGACGAAAGCGGCGAGAGGCGCACGCACGCGCCGGATCCGCTGGAGGCGTGCATCGCAGCGTCCCGCCGGGAGAATCTCTGGCTGACGGCGAAGCGAAAGTTGTCGCCGGAGGCGTTCGACGCCATGTGGCTGCGCTACGCGGAGGACATGCGGGTGTCGGAGGTCGCGCGTGCGATGGCACGGCCCGAGACCTGGACGAAGGTCGTCCTGTTGCGGGCGCGGCGTCGGCTTGCGAGGGCGTTGCGCGCCCAGGCGGGGATCGAAGGAGAAGACCGGACATGACGGAGCTCGAAAGACGACTGAAGGAGGACGCGGCGCGGATCGAGGCGGACGTGACGCCGGCGCTCGCCTCGCGCGTTGCCCGTGCCGTGGGACGGGCCCGGCGCGCGCGGCGGACGCGCAAGGCATCGGCCGTCAGCTTCCCGCTGTGGCTTGCCGGCAGCCTGACCGGCGTGGCCGGCGCCGTCCTCGTGATCGTGCTGACCAACCGCACCGACACGGTCAGCGAAGTGCCGGATGCGGCCGTCGCCCGCGCGGTTCCCGAGTACGTCCGCCGGATCGAACGGACCGTGCCGCTCAGTGCGGAAACGGCGGATTTCACCGGACCGCTGGAAGAGGAGCTCGAGAACCTGCGCTCCGACATCGAGAAGGCGCGGGAAAACGTCGAACGCGATCTCGACTTCACCTTTTGAAACGCGCGCCGCGCGAGCGGTGACGAGGCGCGCTGTGCTCCGCCTTCGTCGCCCTTGCCGTTCTTCCCGCCAATCAGGCGGTTGCGTGCGAACGGCGGCGCGCCGATTCAGTGGAAATCGAATTGTGGATACACTATCCTCCCGGCTGGTATCGGCGCGCCGGTACCACCAGGGGCAACGGCACACGACGAATCTGAGGGGGAGGCCGACCGCGGGTATTTGGGTCGGAACGAGGAAGTGACGACCGAAACCGCGAGCCGGGCACAGGTGCCGGCGGAAGGCAGGTGCATGCGCTGCGCCCACGCCACCAACAAAAAAATACCGCATAGGTCACGTTAAAAGGATGCGCAAAGTATGCCTTTAGCAGTAGTGTTGATCCTGTTGGTCGTGGGCTCGATCGTTTTCCACTTCCTGAGCCCATGGACCTTTACGCCCCTCGCATCGAACTGGGGGCAGATCGACACGACGATCAGCATCACCCTCTGGGTGACCGGCTTCGTGTTCGTCGCCGTCAACCTGTTCATGGCCTACGCCGTCATCCGGTATCGCCACAGGAAAGACGAGCGCGCGACCTACGACCCGGAAAACAAGAAACTCGAGGCCTGGCTGACCGGCCTTACCACTGTCGGCATCGCGGCGATGCTGGCCCCCGGCCTGTTCGTCTGGGCGAAGTTCGTCGAGGTGCCCGAGGACGCGGTGGAGGTCGAGGCGATCGGCCAGCAGTGGCACTGGAGTTATCGTCTCCCCGGCGAGGACGGCACCTTCGGCAAGACCAGCTTGAAGCTGATCACGGACGACAATCCTTTCGGCATGGACCCGGACGATCCGGCGGGCCGTGACGACGTACTGGTCTCGGATGCGGAGCTTCACCTTCCGGTCGACCGACCGGTGAAGCTGTGGCTGCGTTCCAAGGACGTACTGCACAACTTCACCGTAGCGCAGTTCCGCGTGAAAATGGATCTTGTGCCCGGCATGGAGACCTATATGTGGCTCACCCCGACGCAGGCCGGCCGCTTCGAGGTGCTTTGCGAGGAGCTTTGCGGCATCGCGCACCATACGATGCGTGGCGCGGTCGTGGTCGAGGCGGAGGAGGATTTCAACGCCTGGGCCGCCAGTCATCCGACTTACGCAGACAGGCTGCAGGCCGCGGAGCCGGACCCGGCGCAGGGGGCCCCGCAGTATGCCGTTTGCACGTCGTGCCACGGCGCGCAGGGCGAGGGCATGCAGGCGCTGAACGCGCCGAAGCTCGCGGGCCAGGATCCCTGGTATCTCAAGAGGCAGCTGCAGAATTACCGCGACGGGCTGCGGGGCTATCACGAGGACGACGTCTACGGCAGCCAGATGGCGCCGATGGCGCGGACGCTCGCCACGGAGGCCGCGATCGACAACGTGGTCGCGCACATCGGCACGTTACCGGACGCGGAGCCCGCGGAGACCGTGAGCGGCAACGTCCGCGCGGGCGAGAAGCGCTACGTCGTCTGCGCCTATTGCCACGGCGACGAGGGGCAGGGCCTGCAGGCGATGAACGCGCCGCGGCTGGCGGGGATGACGGACTGGTACCTGGCGCGGCAGCTCGAGAATTTCAGGCAGGGCGTCCGCGGCGAGCATCCCCAGGACTACTACGGCAAGCAGATGGGCTTCATGGGCCGCATCCTGCAGGACCAGCAGGCGATCAACGACGTCGTCGCGTACATAAATACCCTGGAACCCTCGTCGGAATGAGCATGACGGACAAGGCACTGAGTCAGCGAGAGGAAGCCTGATGGCATACGTAGCAATCGCCGATCGTGATCACGAGATCGAACACCACGATCCGCAGACTTTCATTACCAAGTACGTATGGAGTCAGGACCACAAGGTCATTGCGATCCAGTACGCCGTGACGGCGATCTTCGTCGGGCTGATCGCGCTGGGGCTCTCGGTGATGATGAGGCTGCAGCTCGGCTTCCCCGACAACTTCTCCTTCATCAATCCGGAGAGCTACTACCAGTTCGTCACCATGCACGGCATGATCATGGTGATCTACCTCCTGACGGCGCTCCTCCTCGGCGGCTTCGGCAACTACCTGATCCCGCTGATGCTCGGCTCGCGCGACATGGTGTTCCCGTACATGAACATGCTCAGCTACTGGGTGTATCTGGGGTCGGTGATCATCCTGCTCGCCAGCTTCTTCGTTCCCGGCGGCTCGACCGGGGCGGGCTGGACGCTGTATCCGCCGCAGGCGATTGCCCGCGGCACGCCCGGCATCGACTGGGGCATCGTCCTGATGCTGGTGTCGCTGGGAGTCTTCATCGCCGCCTTCACGATGGGCGGGCTGAACTACGTCACCACGGTGCTGCAGGCGCGTTGCCGCGGCATGACGCTCATGCGGATGCCGCTCTCGGTGTGGGGCATCTTCATCGCGACCGTGCTCGGCCTGCTCGCGTTCCCGGCGCTCCTGGTCAGCGCCATCATGATGCTGCTCGACAAGACCCTGATGACCAGCTTCTTCATGCCCGCCATCGTCTCGGCCGGCGAGCAGACGGGTTACGACAGCGGCAGCCCGATACTCTTCCAGCATCTCTTCTGGTTCTTCGGGCATCCCGAGGTCTACATCGTCGCGCTGCCGGCGTTCGGCATCGTCTCGGACCTGCTGTCGACGCACGCACGCAAGAACATCTTCGGCTACCGGATGATGGTCTGGGCGATCCTCGCCATCGGGGGCCTGAGCTTCATCGTCTGGGCGCACCACATGTACGTCAGCGGCATGAATCCCTACTTCGGTTTCTTCTTCGCCACGACGACGCTCATCATCGCGGTGCCGACGGCGCTCAAGGTCTACAACTGGGTGCTGACGCTCTGGCAGGGCAACATACACCTGCGCGTGCCGATGCTGTTCGCGATCGGCTTCATCTTCACGTTCGTGCACGGCGGGCTGACGGGCATCTTCCTCGGCAACGTCGTCGTCGACCTGCCGCTGTCCGATACCTACTTCGTGGTCGCGCACTTCCACATGGTGATGGGCGTGTCGCCGGTCCTGGTGGTGTTCGGCGCGATCTATCACTGGTTCCCGAAGATCACGGGCAAGATGTACAACGAGCGCCTGGGTCGCTGGCACTTCTGGCTGACGCTGCTCGGGACGTACTCCATCTACCTGCCGATGCACTACCTCGGGTTCCTCGGCGTCCCGCGCCGCTACTTCGCGATGGGGACTACCGACTTCATGCCGGAGTCGGCGCAGGCGCTCAACATGGGCATCACGATTTCGGCGCTCATCGTCGCGGCTACCCAGCTCATCTTCCTGTACAACATCATCATGAGCCTCAAGTCCGGCAGGAAGGCCGATCCCAATCCCTGGCACGCGACGACGCTGGAATGGCAGACGCCGGA
>CAZTAE010000083.1:0-8473 GCA_964611535.1 uncultured Woeseiaceae bacterium | reverse complement strand
GCGTGATCGCTTCGTCCGCGGGGATGTCTTCGATGATCTGCGCCTTGTATTCCTCGCCCTGGTCGCGGAAGAAGGCGACGGCCTCGTCGCGGTCCCAGACCTCGCGGGTAATCGTCTCATCGCGATCGACGATTTCCTTCATGCGTGCCTCGATCAGGACGAGGTCCTCGGGTGTGAAGGGTTCGTCGCGGGCAAAGTCGTAGTAGAAGCCGTTCTCGATCGCCGGTCCGATCGTGACCTGGGTCTCCGGCCACAGCTCCTTGACCGCCTCCGCCAGCACGTGCGCCGCGTCGTGCCGCAACAGCATGACGCCCTCGCCGGACTGGCGGGTGACGATTTCGACCCTGGCGTCGTCGGTGATTTCCCGCGTCAGGTCCCAGAGGGCGTCGTCGACGCGCACGGCGACCGCGTCGCGTGCCAGGCTCGAGCCGATAGCGGCGGCGATCCCGGCCCCGGTGACGGCGTTCTCCCACTCGCGGACGGATCCGTCGGGTAATTCTATCTTCGGCATTCTCAGGTGTCGGGGTGCGCCCGGCTTCGCTACGGCGCGCTATTGTACCCGAATCGCCACGAGCCGCTAACGGAAGCAACTGCGAGACTCGTGTACAATTTGCAGCAGCAAAGGACGATCATCGAGAGCACCTCATGAGTCGCAGCGCAAACGCCGTACGCTTCCCTCCGCCGCAGCACGATCACGACGGCTGCGTCGCCGCCGCGCTCGAGACGGCGGAGCGGGTGTGCCGCGAGCGCGGGCTGCGGCTGACCGGCCTGAGGCGTCGCGTGCTCGAACTGGTCTGGAACAGCCACAAACCGGCCGGCGCGTACGAGATACTGGACAGCCTGAATCGCGAGGGGAAGCGGACGGCCCCGCCCTCCGTTTACCGGGCGCTGGAGTTCCTGATCGAGGCGGAGCTGGTGCATCGCCTGGACTCGCTGAACGCCTTTGTCGGCTGTCCCGACCCGAGCAGTTCGCACACCGGGCAGTTCCTCATTTGCCGGCGGTGCCGCTCGGTCGCGGAGCTCGACGACGCCGACATCGATGCGCTCGTGGAGCGCAAGGCCGCGGCCCTGGGTTTCACGGCGGTTCGCCAGATGGTGGAGATCCAGGGGCTGTGCCAAAACTGCCGCAGGTGATGCGGAGGTCGTAACGGCGCCGCGGTCCCGCCCGGCGTCTTCGCGATCTGCCGCAACACGCGGGTTCCCGAGCTGAACCGAATGTCGATGAACGACAATGCACGCAACGAAGGTCCGCCGAAGGATTTCATCCGGCAGATCATCGACGAGGACATCGCGAGCGGCAAGCACGGCGGTGCAGTCGTGACACGATTTCCGCCGGAGCCGAACGGCTACCTGCACGTCGGACATGCGAAGTCCATCTGCCTCAATTTCGGCGTCGCCGCCGAGCGCGGCGGCAAGACCTATCTGCGCTTCGACGACACCAATCCGGGCGCCGAGCGCGAGGAGTACGTTGCCGCCATCAAGAGTGACGTCCGCTGGCTGGGTTTTGACTGGGACGGGCGGCTGACGCACGCATCGGACTACTTCGACCGGCTTTACGAGGCAGCGGAGCAGCTCATACGGGCCCGCAAAGCGTACGTCGACAGCCTGACCGCGGAGCAGATCCGCGAGTATCGCGGCACGCTCACCGAGCCCGGCAGGGACAGCCCCTGGCGCGAGCGCAGCGTCGCCGAGAATCTGGATCTCTTTCGCCGCATGCGGGACGGGCAATTCCCCGACGGCGAACACGTGCTGCGCGCGAAGATCGACATGGCTTCGCCCAACATCAACATGCGCGATCCCACGCTGTATCGCATTCGTCACCTGAGGCACCAGCACACCGGCGACAAGTGGTGCATCTACCCGATGTACGACTTCGCCCACGGGCTGTCGGACGCGTTCGAGGGCGTCACGCACTCGCTGTGCACGCTCGAGTTCGAGGATCATCGGCCGCTGTACGACTGGCTGCTGGAGCAGGTCGACGCGCCGCATCGGCCGCGGCAGATCGAGTTTTCGCGGCTCAACCTCGCCTACACGGTCACGAGCAAGCGGAAGTTGAACAAGCTGGTGCAGGAGGGCGTCGTCAGCGGCTGGGACGATCCCCGCATGCCGACGCTTGCGGGAATGCGTCGGCGCGGCTACCCGGCTGCCGCACTGCGCGACTTCTGCGGGCGAATCGGCGTGACGAAGAAAGAAAACGTCATTGAGATGTCGCTGCTCGAGAACTGTGTCCGCGAGAACCTCGATCACGAGGCGCCCCGGCGCATGGCGGTGCTGCGTCCGCTCCGGGTCGTGCTGACGAACTATCCGGCCGATCGGACGGAGCAGGTGTCGGCGGCGAACCATCCGCGGCGCCCGGAGCTCGGGGAGCGACAGCTGACATTCGGCCGCGAGCTCTACATCGAGCAGGACGACTTCATGGAGGAGGCGCCGAGGAAGTTCTTCCGGCTGAAGCCGGGCGGCGAAGTCAGGTTGCGGTATGCCTACATCATTCGCTGCGACGAGGTGATCAAGGACGACGCCGGCGCAGTCGTGGAACTCCGCTGCAGCTACGATCCGGAGACACGCAGCGGCCAGGGCAGCGGGCGCAAGGTGAAGGGCACGATCCACTGGGTATCAGCCACGGAATCCGTCGCGGCCGAGGTGAGGCTCTACGACCGCCTGTTCATGGATCCGAACCCCGGCGTCGCCGAAGACGTGATGTCCTGCCTCAACCCGGCATCGCTCGAGACCGTATCGGCTCGCCTCGAGCCCTCGCTGGCCGAGCCGGAAGCCTACGCCTGCCAGTTCGAGCGCCTCGGCTACTTCTGCACCGACGCCCGCGACCACAGCCCCGCCACCCCCACCTACAACCGCATCATCACCCTCCGCGACAGCTGGTCCCGCATCGCCTCCAAACCGGGACATCCATGATCTGGTTCCCATGGGGCTTCCACAACGGGACATCCACGGTCCGCTGCGGCTGTCGCCAATCGGCAACCCAGCCTCATGTCGGGAGTTCGACCGGGAAGCGATCAAGGAGGGCGATCGGGGAGGAGGAGGCGATCGGGGACGTCCACCGCCGTCACAGGCTGAAGAGGGCGATCGGGGACATCCACCGTCGTTACAGGCTGAAGAGCAGTCGCGCAGGTTCAAATTGTCGACTGCTCACGGGCGATAACAGCGAGCTGGCCGAAGTTACAGCAACCGTCGGGATGGAGCACAGTTTCGGCGCGTCGCGGGTGCTAGCTCGCCTGGCGGCAACATGCGTCTCGGACTGAAGCCCGACTAAGAACGCTTAGAGATTCGGCAAACTTCGGTTCAGACTGGTTGAAGTTCCGGATGTTTCACGCGGCCCATCCCTTTTAGCCATTGAACACCCAACCGGCATCTATAACGCTCTAGGGCCGCCATTGAGCCAACAGCACGATAGTACCATCGTCCATAGTTTCGTACTTCCCGCAGCCAAGCGCTGTCCAACATGCCAATCTTAGCGAGCGCCGGCGGAGGGCATCCTGCGACATTGGACCGCTTCCGTTTGTGAATACACCGAGCCGTCCAATCGACAAGGTCCAGGTATTCGCGTCGATCCAGCCAGAGCGGACTGGCGCTTCCCGATGCCTGGTCTCTCAGCGGTACCAGATGCTCGTCCGTACCGTTACTTCGAGCCATTATGGACGTAAAAGGAGCGGTTGTCGGGGTCTGAACCAGGCCGGCTCTGACGGGATTCAGATCGACATAAGTCATGCATTTCAGGAGAGATTGTTCATCCAACAATGCCTGCAGTTTGAACCGGCCTTGCCAGAACCTGCCAACGCAATCATCCTCTCGGTTGGCCCAGCGTGCCAATGGCTCGTTAATGCAGCGCATATACCAACTTATGCTGCACAAGCGTTCCCGCCATAGCTGAATATTGCCGGCCGTTTTCATCTCGTCAGTGACTCGAAAGAGGCGGCTCCAGCGCTCGACTACATCTTCATCCGACCATTGCGTCGGCCTCGCGCCATTTATCCTGACAACAACGTGGAAATGATTGCTCATTACCGCATACGCAAGCACTTCTATGGCGAATATCGTCGCTAGCTGCGCTATGCGCCTTTCGATCCATGCGCGGCGGTGGGAATAGTCACGCCCGGTGAAGCGATCCTTGCCGCAAAGAAAAGCGCGGCGGACGCATCGCGAGATGCAGTGATAGTAGGGCGTATGCTCGAGGCTCACTTGCTGAGCCCGTGCGATCGTCATTGACAAACTCCAGCTGGTGGGCCAATGCAGCGTAACTGCACTGTCCCCGCACAGCTAGGAGTATTTTTCGTAGTTATGACTGGAAAAACAGGTGGATGTCCCGCCGTCAGGTGGGTGGATGTCCTTCACCGGAGGAGTTGTGGACGGTTATGGGGGCGCCGCGGTCGGTGCCGAGGCCGGCCGCAGCGCTGCCTTCGGCGCGGGCGATCTCAAGGACGCCGAAAGAGTTGATGAGAGCGAGGTATTCGCCCGGCGGCACCGAACCGTAGGTCGGCTGGAGGCGAACGCTGTGTCCGGCGATCGTTGCAACCGGCTCTGGAAACTGCTCCACGAGACGCCGGTCGATGTTGCTGATGAGATTGCCGAACGCGTCGGCGGTGACGATCACGCCGGTAACGCGGCCGGCGATCACTTCCGGTTCCTCGAGCCAGGCCGGTGTCCACTGATCCGTCTTCGTACCAAGGTCCGCAGGCCGCAGGCGTCCGGCAGCAAACTCCGCCGCAATCGGCGCGAATATGTCCCTGCCGTGGAACGTCAGGCTGGGCTCCGCAAGGTTGAGCTTCCGGAGTGCTGCCAATTGCAGGACGTAAACGGCGACGTCGGTCGCAGAGGTGAGCATGGATGCCAACAGGCCGTTGTCGGGTGCCATGAAGACGTGCCCGTCGTGCTCCGCGATGATGATCTGCCGGCCGGTACCGACGCCGGGATCAACAATCGCAACATGCACCGTGCCGGAGGGGAACCAGTGATAGGAACGAGCAATCCAGAAGCCGGCCTCAGCCGGCCAATAGGCAGGAATGTCATGCGCCAGATCAATGACGCGGGCCTGCCCGAAGCGTTGCAAAATGACGCCCTTCATCACCGCCGCAAATGGACCCTTGTGTCCGAAGTCGGTCGTCAGGGTGATGATGCCGGAGGGGCGAATGGGGACAGTCCTCAACCGTTCATTGGCGAAAGCGCTGCATATCGGTCGAGGTGGAAGTCCGCGTTGCCGAACAGCATCTCGATAGCCGTGAAGCGCTTGAAATAGTGAGCGATATCCAGTTCCCAGGTCATGCCCATCCCGCCATGCATCTGCACTGCCTCCTGGGCAACGAGCCGGCCGCTGACGCCTAGCTGGTGCTTGAGCGCGCTGAGCGCCCGGCGTGCACCGTCGTCATCGGCTGCGCTCAGCATCGTCGCCCAAAGAAGCAAGGACCGGCATTGCTCACAGGCCATGAGCATATCCACCATCCGGTGCTGCAGGGCCTGGAAACTCCCGATGGGTACGCCGAATTGCACGCGATTCTTGGTGTACTCGACGGTCTTGTCGTACAGAGTGCGGATGATGCCGACAGCCTCGGCGCAAACTGCAAGCGTCGCCTCGTCGACGGTCGCCTCGAGTGCCGGAAAGCCTGCTCCCGGGGGGGCGAGTACGGAGGCGGCGCCGCCGACAGTCACGTTCCGCAGCACGATCTCAGCTGCGCTATGCGCATCGACTGTTCGGTACGACCGTCTTTCCAGGCCATCAGTGTCGGCCGGGACCGCGAAGAGCGTCACGCCATCCGCATCCCGCTGCCCGCCGCGGGTACGGGCAGGAACGATCAACAGCTCCGCGGCACCACCATTCAGTACGATCGTCTTGCGACCGTTCAGCACGTACTCCGCGCCGCGCGCCTCCGCGCTTGTGGCAATATTCGCGATCTCGAATCGAGCCTGCGGCTCTGCAAACGCAAGCGCTGCCTGCAGGCGGCCCTCGATGATCGGCGTCAGCCACCGTGCCTTCTGTTCGTCGTTGGCTGTCCGCCGCAAGATACCACCCGCCAGCACCACCGTCGGCAGGAACGGTTCGACCATGAGTCCACGGCCAAACTGTTCCATCATCAGCATTATTTCGACAGGGCCGCCGCCGAACCCGCCTTCGTCCTCGGCAAACGGCACTGCAGTCCAGCCCAGCTCCGCATACTGGTGCCACAGGTCCCGGCTGTAGCCGGCCTCGCTTGCAGCAATCTTCTGTCGGGTCTCGAAGTCGTAGTCGTTATCGATAAAGCGAGCGACGCTGTCGGCGAGCATCGTCTGCTCTTCGGTGATTGAAAAATCCATGTCCTTGTCTGTCGTCCCTACAGGCCCAGCACGTGCTTGGCAATGATGTTTTTCTGAATCTCGTTCGAGCCTCCATAGATGGAAGCTTTCCGATTGTTGAAATAGCGCAGCGCCGACTGCGTCTCCGTGCCTTCGCCGATCCCGTCCTCCTCGGGAAAGTCGAGGTGGTACTGTTCCGGTACCCAGGGGAGTGCGTAGTAGCCGGCGGCCTCGACGCAAAGTGTATCGATGGCCTGCTGAATTTCCGTTCCCTTGATCTTGAGGATCGACGACTCGGGACCCGGTGCCTTGCCGACGGCGACGGCTGCAAGCGTCCGAAGCTCGGTGTATTCCAGCGCTTTAAGATCAATCTCGAGGGCTGCCATTTTGCGCACGAAGTTGCGATCTTCCATCAACGGCGGCGCTCCGTGCACGGGCCGTGAGGCCCTCTGCCGCAGGAGCTTCATGCGATACTTCGAGCGCGCAACTCCTGCAATGTTGGTCCGTTCGTGTTGCAGCAGAACCTTTCCGTAGGTCCAGCCCTTGCCTTCTTCGCCAACGAGATTATCGACCGGGACCTCGACGTCCTCGAAGTGAATTTCGTTTACCTCGCGTTCGCCTTCAATCGTGATGATGGGCTGCACCGTCACGCCCGGCGTGCTCATGTCGATCAACAGGAAGCTGATGCCCTCCTGACGTCTCGCAACATTGGGATCAGTGCGCACAAGACAGAAAATCCAGTCGGCGTAATGACCCAACGTGGTCCAGGTCTTCGTGCCATTGACCGTGTACGTGTCTCCCCGGCGCTCGGCGCGCGTTTTGAGCGATGCGAGGTCCGAGCCTGCACCCGGTTCCGAATAGCCCTGGCACCACCAGACGTTGCTTTGCAGGATGTCGGGCAGGAAACGCGCTTTCTGTTCTTCGCTGCCGTAGGTATAGATCACCGGCGCGACCATCTTCACACCGAAGGGGATCATATCCGGTGCATTGGCCGCAGCCGTTTCGTCGGCGAAGATGTATTTTTGTATGGCCGACCAGCCGGTACCGCCGTACTCGACCGGCCAGTTCACGGCGGCCCATCCCTGCTCATACAGGATCTTCTGCCAGCGGACTGTTTCTTCCTTGTTGAGCGCAATGCCGCGGTCCTGCTTGGCGCGGAGGTCTGCGGGATATTTCTCACGAAAGAACGCCCTCACCTCTTCACGGAAGGCAAGCTCGTCGTCGGACAGATTCACGTTCATCGGCACGTCCCGATCCGTCGAGGGGAGCGGGTCGGCGATCGACCGGCCGCAGAGCCGCCGAACGCCGACGCGCTTTTCAAGTTACCATCGTAACGGCCCGCCGGGATTTTCGCACCGAGCGGCCGCTTCGGATGCTGCACCGCACAACAACGAACAACTGCCAAGGCAGCGGTCATGGATGCCGCCGGTGCGCCGACAGGGGCGGTTATCCGTGATATTGCTCGGCCTGGCCTTTCTCGTTGTGGCGTTCCTTTATGCCTCCGTCGGCTTCGGCGGCGGCTCGACCTATACGGCCCTGCTCATCGAATCGGGACTTCCGTGGCAGTTGGTGCCGCCTGTGTCCCTCCTTTGCAATATCGTCGTCGTCTCGGGAGGTGTGTGGCACTACGCCAGGGCAGGTCACCTGGACCTCAGGTTTGCGGCTCCGTTGATCGTCGCGTCCGTCCCGGCCGCGTTCGTCGGCGGTTATCTGCGAATGGACGAGACGACGTTTCTGTTGATCCTGGGCATCGCGCTTCTGTCATCCGGGATCCTCCTGGTATTCGATCGCGCCTACGGCGCTGCGCCCGGCAGGGCGCCGCGGACCGGGCCAAGCCTCGTTCTCGGCGCTGCCCTCGGTACGCTGGCCGGAGTGACGGGCATCGGCGGCGGCATTTATCTGGCACCGGTTCTGCACCTTTTCCGGCTCGCCGAGGCGCGCAAGGTGGCGGCTACCTGCTCGCTTTTCATCCTTGTGAACTCGCTGTCGGGGATCGCCGGTCAGCTGTTGAAGCTTGGTCCGTCGAGTGAAGCGCTGTGGCAGGCGCACTATCTCCTGTTGCCGATCGCGGTATTCGCCGGGGGACAACTCGGAAGCCGGGCGGGCTCGCGCTGGCTGCCGGCGGCCCCGATACGACGCCTTACGGGCATCGTCATCGTTTTCGTGGCGGTCAGGCTTCTCTGGCAGGTCGGTC
>CAZTAE010000082.1:0-8686 GCA_964611535.1 uncultured Woeseiaceae bacterium | reverse complement strand
GTCTCTTCCGTGATCGCCCGGATGACGGCACCGCCCTTGCCGATGACGTCGCGGATCTTCTCGGGGTCGATCTTGAAGGTCATGATGGTGGGTGCCCACTCCGACATTTCGGCGCGCGGCGCCGCGATGACGGCGTTCATGTTCTCCAGGATGTGCATGCGCGCGTCTTTCGCCTGATCGAGCGCCTTGCTCATGATCTCGCGCGTGATGCCCTGGATCTTGATGTCCATCTGCAGGGCCGTGACGCCGTCGCCGGTGCCGGCGACCTTGAAGTCCATGTCGCCCAGGTGATCCTCGTCGCCGAGGATGTCGGTCAGCACCGCGTACTGATCGCCTTCCTTGACCAGGCCCATCGCCACGCCGGCCACGGCGGCCTTCACCGGCACGCCCGCGTCCATCAGCGAGAGGCTGGTGCCGCAGACGGTCGCCATGGAGCTCGAGCCGTTGGACTCGGTGATCTCCGAGACGACGCGGATGACGTACGGGAAGTCGTCCGGGTTCGGCATGACGGACTGGATGCCGCGCCGGGCGAGCTTGCCGTGGCCGATCTCGCGGCGCTTCGGTCCGCCCATGAAGCCGGTCTCGCCGACGCAGTAAGGCGGGAAGTTGTAATGCAGCATGAACGGCTCTTTGCGCTCGCCCTCGATCGCGTCGATGATCTGCGCATCGCGGCCGGTGCCGAGCGTCGTGACGACCAGCGCCTGGGTCTCGCCGCGCGTGAACAGCGCGGAGCCGTGCGCGCGCGGCACGTTGCCCACCTGGATGTCCAGCGGGCGCACCGTCTTGTGGTCGCGGCCGTCGATGCGCGGCCCGCCCTCGAGCACGCGGCGGCGCACGATGCGCTTCTCGAGCGCGGACAGGGCGCCCTTGATCTCGTCCTCCGTCCACTTCGCGTCGGTCGCGGCGAGCTGCTCGGTGGCGGCACGCTTCACCTCGGAGACCTTCGCCTGGCGCTCCTGCTTGTCGGTGATCCGGTAGGCCTCGGCCAGGCCGCTTTCGGCTGCGGTCGCGGCGGCCTGCTCGATCGTCTCGTCCCGCGCCGGCGGCTGCCAGTCCCAGGACGGCTTGCCGGCCTCGGCCGCCATCTCCTTGATGACGTCGATCGCCTGCTGCATCTGCTCGTGGCCGTACATCACGGCACCCAGCATGACCTCCTCGGACAGACCCTTCGCCTCGGACTCCACCATCAGCACGGCGTCCGCCGTGCCCGCGACCACCAGCTCGAGGTCGGATTCCTTCACCAGGCCCATGCCCGGGTTGAGGATGTAGTTGCCGTCCTTGTAGCCGACCTTGGCGGCGCCGATCGGCCCGTTGAACGGCATGCCGGAAATCGCCAGCGCGGCGGAGGCGCCGAGCAGTGCCGGGACATCGGGATCGACGTCGGGATTCAGGGAGATGACGGTGGCGATGACCTGGACTTCGTTCTGAAAGCCTTTCGGAAACAGCGGGCGGACCGGGCGGTCGATGAGGCGGGAGATCAGCGTTTCCTTTTCACTGGGGCGGCCTTCGCGTTTGAAGAAGCCTCCCGGTATCTTGCCCGCCGCGTACGTCCGTTCCTGGTAGTTCACGGTCAGCGGGAAGAAGTCTCGCCCCGGGTCCGCCGTCTTGCGGCCGACGGCCGTGACCAGCACGACGGTATCCGCCATATCGACGAGCACGGCCCCGTCGGCCTGGCGCGCGATGGCGCCCGTCTCCAGGGTGACCTGATGCTCCCCGTACTGAAAAGTCTTGGTAATTGCGTTCACTTTGATACTCGAAATGGGAATGGCACGGCCGACACGAGCCGCCGCGAGCCCGTCTTCGGCCCGTGGCAAGTCGCGTTCATGACCGCAGGCGCCGCTTAGCGGCGAAGATTGAGCCGACTGATCAGCTCGCGGTACCGGTTGGGGTCCTTCTCTTTCAGATAGTCGAGCAGCTTGCGCCGCTTGTTGACCATCTTCAGAAGTCCCTGCCGGGAGTGGTGATCCTTGGTGTGCTGGCCGAAGTGCTCGGTCAGCTCGGAGATGCGCTTCGACAGCAGCGCGACCTGGACTTCCGGCGAACCGGTGTCGGTCTCGCCGCGGGCATAGTCCCCGATGATGCTTCTCTTGCTTTCACTGGACAGTGACATCGCTTTGATAACTCCAGTTTCTCTTCTCGTCCCTTTTTGGCAGCGCGCTATTCTAGCGTCACTGAAGGGCCAGTAACAGACTCATCCGCCTAAAAAATCGTTCGGTGGAAGATGCGGCGGGGGGCGACGATGCCGCCGCCGGCCGTCTCGGCAATGCCGAGGAAGCGCTCGCCCTCCTCGTACACCCGCACCTCGCGTCCCGGCGGGTCCGTGTCCGGACCATCCACGGCAACGGCCTGGCCGCCGACGAAGCGGTCCACGACCCCGGCCGCGATACTGCGGGCGGGCAGGCGCTTGAGCGCCGTATCCGCCGGCAGCAGGCGCCGCCGCAGGGGCCCGGGGCCGTCGGCGGCGAGCTCCTCCGCGTAGCGCATCTCCAGCATGTCCGCCGGGTCGAAGTCCGCTACGGTCTCGCGGTGCAGCGCGGCCGTGTGCGCCACCGTGCCCGCGGCCTTTGCCAGGTCCTCCACCAGCGTCCGCACGTAGGTGCCCTTGGAGCAGCGGACCCGGACGACCAGCCGCCGGCCCCGGACCTCCAGCAGACGAAGCTCGTGGATCCGGACCTTGCGGGGCTCGCGCTCGACGACCCGCCCCTGGCGGGCCAGCTCGTACAGCCGCTTGCCGTCGCGCCTCAGCGCCGAGTACATCGGCGGCACCTGCTCGATCTCGCCGGTAAACCGCTGGAACAGCCGCTCCCAGTCCGCCGGCGACAGCGGCGGTACGTCGGCTTCCTCGACGACGGTGCCGTCGGCGTCGCCCGTGTCCGTGGCCTCGCCGAGGCGCGCCGTCACGCGATAGGACTTGTCGGCATCGAGCAGGTAGGCGCAGACCTTCGTGGCCTCGCCGAAGCAGAGCGGCAGCATGCCGGTCGCGGCCGGATCCAGGCTGCCGGTGTGGCCGGCCTTTTTCGCCGCGAGGAGGCGCTTGACCTTCTGCAGCGCCTGGTTGGACGTCAGCCCCGCCGGCTTGTTGAGCAGGAACAGCCCGTCCACGGGCTCGGCCCGCCGGCGGGGCGCGCCGTGCGCGTCCGGCCGCTCCTTATCGGTCGTCACGAACGCCGGCGCTGTCGATCAGGCGGCTGATCTCGGCGCCCTGCGCGATGCTGTCGTCGTGGGCGAAGCGCAGCTCCGGCACGTGCCGCACTTCCAGCGACTGGCCGAGCCGCGAGCGCAGGAAGCCGGATGCGCGCTCCAGCCCGTCCTGCACCGGCTGCGGGTCGCCGTCCGGGTCGAGCAGGCTGTAATAGACCCGCGCGACGCTGAGATCTCGCGTCAGCTCCACCGCCGTCAGCGACACCGCGGCAAGCCGCGGGTCCTTGGTCTCGAAGCGCAGCACTTCGCTCAGGGTGCGCAGCACCTGCGCGCCGAGCCTCTGATTGCGCGAAAATTCCCTGGGCATGCTAGGGCCTGTTAACGATTTCCCGATCGCCGCGGCGACCGTGGGTTACTCGAGCGTGCGCGCGACTTCGATGCGCTCGTAGCACTCGATCTGGTCGCCGACCTTGACGTCGTTGTAGTTCCTGACGCCAATGCCGCATTCGGTGCCGGCGCGCACCTCGTTGACGTCGTCCTTGAAGCGACGCAGCGATTCCAGCTCGCCCTCGTAGATGACGACGTTGTCGCGCAGCACCCGGATCGGGTTGGCGCGCCGCACGTAGCCCTCGCTGACGATGCAGCCGGCGATGTTGCCGAGCTTCGGCGACGTGAATACCTCCTTGACCTCGGCGGTGCCCACGATGTTCTCGCGGACTTCCGGCGAGAGCAGGCCGCTGACGGCCGCTTTCACGTCGTCGATGGCCTCGTAGATGATGCTGTAGTAGCGGATCTCGATGCCGGCTTCCTTGATGGCGTTGCGCGCCGCGCTGTCCGCGCGCACGTTGAAGCCGATGATGGTGGCTTTGGAGGCCGCGGCCAGCGTGGCGTCCGATTCCGTGATGCCGCCGACGCCCGAGCTGATGACCTTCACCTTCACCTCATCGTTGGAGAGCTTGGTGAGCGCGTCGCGCAGCGCCTCGGCGCTGCCGTGGACGTCCGACTTGATGAGCACCGGCACGACCTTCTCCTCACCCTCGGTCATCTGGCTGAACATGTCCTCCATGCGCGCAGCCTGCTGCTGCGCGAGCTTGGACTCGCGGGCCTTGCTCTGCCGGAACTCGGCCACCTCGCGCGCCTTGCGCTCGTTCTTGACGACGAGGAAGTCGTCGCCGGCGTTCGGCGTGTTGGAGAGCCCGAGCACGACCACCGGCGTGGAAGGGCCGGCGGATTCGATCATGTTCTGCTGCTCGTCGAACATGTTGCGCACGCGGCCGTATTCCTCGCCGGCGATGATCATGTCACCCTGCTTCAAGGTGCCGGCCTGCACCAGCAGGGTCGCGACGGCGCCGCGCCCCTTCTCCAGGCTGGATTCGATGACGATGCCGCGGGCCGGACCTTCGGCCACCGCCTCGAGCGTCATCACCTCGGCCTGCAGCGAGATGGTGTCGAGCAGGTCGTCGATGCCCTCGCCCGTCTGGGCGGAGACGTTGACGAACAGGTTGTCGCCGCCCCAGGCTTCCGGAATCACCTCGTGCTGCGACAGCTCGTTCTTCACCCGCTCGGGGTCCGCGCCTTCCTTGTCGATCTTGTTGATCGCCACGACGATCGGCACTTCCGCCGCCTTCGCGTGCTGGATGGCCTCGATCGTCTGCGGCTTCACGCCGTCGTCGGCGGCGACCACCAGGATGACGATGTCGGTGGCCTGCGCGCCGCGGGCCCGCATGGCGGTGAAGGCGGCGTGGCCGGGGGTATCGAGGAAGGTGACGCCGCCGCCTTTGCCCGTCTCGACGTGGTAGGCGCCGATGTGCTGCGTGATGCCGCCGGCTTCGCCCGCCGCGACCTTGGTGCGGCGGATATGGTCCAGCAGCGAGGTCTTGCCGTGATCGACGTGGCCCATGATGGTGACAACCGGGGCGCGCGGCTGCGTCTCGCCCGCCGGCGCCTCCTCGGCGAGCAGGTCTTCCTCCACCGGTTCGCCGGAGATGGGCTTGGCGGTATGGCCGAGCTCCTCGACGACGAGCGTCGCCGTGTCCTGGTCGATCACCTGGTTGATCGTCACCATGGCGCCCATGTTGAACAGCACCTTGATGACTTCGTTCGCCTTGACCGCCATCCGCTGGGCAAGGTCCGAGACGGCGATGCTCTCCGGGATCTCGACCTCGCGGACGACGGGCGCCGTCGGCCGCTCGAAACCGTGCTGGGTGTCGGCGCTGACGGATACCGGCCGGCGGCGCGTCGGCGTCTTGCGCCTCCTGCGCCCGCTCTTGTCGCCGGCGACGTGCAATTCCTTTCGCCCGTAGCGCGTTTCCGCGGGCGTCGCCTTCTGCTTTTCCTTCGCCCGGCGCTCGCGCGCGTCGGCTTCGGCGCGCTCGACCCGGGCGCGATCCTCGGCGGCGGCCGCGGCGGCACGTTCCTGCGCCTCGCGTTCCTGCGCCGCGGCCTGCTGCTTCGCCTCGTCCGCCTTGCGGCTCTCCTCCTCGGCACGCCGCGCCTGCTCTTCCTTCTCGGCCTGGATGCGCTCCTCTTCGCGCTTCTCGGCGTCGATGCGCTCCTGTTCCTCCTGGCGCTGGCGGTCGAGCGCCTCCTGTTCCTTCTGCGCCTGTTCTTCCAGGACGTCGCGCTTTATATAGGTGCGCTTGCGCCGCACCTCCACGTTCACCGTCCGCGAGCGGCCCTGCGCACCGGAAAGCCTGAGCTCGGACTGGGACTTGCGCCTGAGCGTGATCCGCTTCGGCGCGCTCGAATTCACCGACGTGTCCTGCTGGCCGTGACTGCGGCGCAGGTGCGTCAACAGCTCGAGCTTCGCATCCTCGCTTATGGTGTCGTCCGATCCGCTGACCTTGATGCCGGCCTCGTCGAGCTGCGACAGCAGCCGCTCGACCGGCACCTTCAGTACGTCGGCGAATTGTGAGACGGTCACGTCTGCCATTTACCTACCCCGTTTCTCCTGAAGCGCAGCGCAACCTTACGCCTGCTGCTCCGCTTCGAACCAGTGGGCACGCGCCTTCATGATCAGCGCCGCGGCCATTTCCTGGTCCATCTCGTTGATGTCGAGCAGATCGTCGACGGCGAGCTCCGCGAGGTCCTCGCGCGTCACCACGCCCTCGCTCGCGAGCTTGTACGCGAGGCCCTTGTCCATGCCCTCGAGCGAGAGCAGGTCCTCGGCGGGCTCCGCCTCGTCGATCTTCTCCTCGTGCACGATTGCCTGCGTGAGCAGCACGTCGCGCGCACGGTTGCGCAATTCATTGACGATGTCCTCGTCGAACTCCTCGATCTCCACGAGCTCCGAGGCCGGCACGTAGGCCACCTCCTCGATGGTCGAGAAACCTTCCTGCACGAGGATGAGCGCGACTTCCTCGTCGACGTCGAGCTGCTTCGTGAACAGCTCCAGCAGCTCGCGCATCTCCGCCTCGCTCTTCTGCTCGGCGTCGGTCTCGGTCATGACGTTGAGTTCCCAGCCGCTCAACTCGCTGGCGAGCCGGATGTTCTGGCCGCCGCGGCCGATCGCCTGCGACAGCTTGTCCTCCTCGACGGCAATATCCATGCTGTGCGCGTCCTCGTCGACGACGATCGACAGCACCTCGGCCGGCGACATCGCGTTGACGACGAACTGCGCGGGATTCTCGTCGTAGAGAATGATGTCGACGCGCTCGCCGGCGAGCTCGTTGGAGACCGCCTGCACGCGCGAGCCGCGCATGCCGACGCAGGCGCCGACCGGGTCGATGCGCGGGTCGTTGCTCTTGACCGCGATCTTGGCGCGCAGGCCCGGGTCGCGGGCGGCGGCCAGGATGTCGATGAGTCCCTGGCCCACTTCCGGCACCTCGATCTTGAAGAGCTCCACCAGAAACTGCGGCGAGGTGCGGGTCATGAAGAGCTGCGGCCCGCGCGGCTCCGGACGAACCTCCGTCAGCAGCGCCTTCATGCGGTCCTGCGGGCGCACCGGCTCGCGCGGCACCATCTGGTCGCGCGGCACGAAGCCCTCGGCGTTGCCGCCGAGATCGATGAACACGCCGTTCCGGTCCACACGCTTGACGAGGCCGGAGAGCATCTCGCCCTCGCGGTCCTTGTATTCCTCGACCACCTGCTCGCGCTCGGCCTCGCGCACCTTCTGCACGATGACCTGCTTGGCGGTCTGCGCCGCGATGCGGCCGAACTCGACGGACTCCATCGGCACTTCCACGTAGCCGCCGGGCTCCGCGTCGGGGTCGATTTCCTTCGCGTCGATCATGCGCAGCTCGCGGTCCGGGAACTCGAGCTCGGTCGACTCGTCCTCGAACACGAGCCAGCGGCGGAACGTGTCGTAGTCCCCGGTTTCGCGGTCGATCTGCACGCGGACGTCGATGTCCTCGCCGTGCCGGCGGCGGGTTGCGGACGCGAGCGCGGCTTCGATGGCCTCGAATATGATTTCCTTCTCGACGCCCTTCTCGTTCGAGACGGCATCGACAACCATCAGTATCTCTTTGCTCATGTTCTCACTGTACTCCGCTAAACCCTCGCGCCCTGTCGGCTCCTACAGCGTCGGGACCAGCCGCGCGAGGTCGATCGTCGCCATCGGCAGCCGGTGCGGCTCGCCGTCGACCTCGACCTCTATCGTCTCCTCGTTCGCGGCAAGCAACTTGCCGCGGAATTTCCTGCGTCCGTCCACCGGGAAGCGCATCTTCACTCGCACGTCGTCGCCGATGAAGCGCCGGAAGTGCGCGGGCTTCGTCAGCTTGCGGTCGAGCCCCGGCGAGGAAACCTCCAGCACGTAGTGCCCCGGCACCGGGTCCTCGACGTCGAGCAGCGCGCTGACCTGCCGGCTGACCGCCTCGCAGTCGTCCAGCCCCACGCCCTCCGGCCTGTCGATGAACAGGCGCACCACGCCGTCGCGCCCGCCGATCTTCATCTCGAGGTCGGTCAACTCGTAGCCCATGCGTTCGACCGTCGGCTCCAGCAGCCGGCTCAGCTCCTCACGCGTCATTGAACTTCATCGCCTAATTGCTTGTCTCTCAAACAAAAAATGGGCCTCTGGCCCATTCTTTTTCGCGTTCCTTCGCCAACCGGGCAATCTCCGCCGGGCAACAAAAAACCCCTTAGGCGGGGCTTCGTGTCTACCAGCTGTCCGGTAGCGGGGGCACAATCCGCGCTCCTCGAGCGCGTCGTACCGGGCTGTACCCCGACTCGCAATCGCGGAATTATAGGCAATCGCACCCGCAGGCGCAATGCCGATGGGCGGCCCCTCCAGGGCCTCGAGCCAGGCTGTCGAGCGGGCGCCCCGTCGCCGCCGTTGTTATGACCTCTCGGCCGGGGCGTCAGGCGCCGAGGTAGTTCAGCGCCCGGTGGCGGCCGCTCCGCGCGAGGACCGCCTGGCGCTCGAAATCCGCCGCGCGGTTGTCCGGCCGTTGCGTGACCATCATTCGCCGAACGCGCTCCGCCTGCTGGCGCAGGTCGGTCATCAGCAGCCGCGCGGCATCCGCCGACGCGCTGTCCTCGGTGCCCACGACGTAGCAGTACATCTCGAAGTAGCGGGCGTAGGTCGTCTCGTACAGCCGGAGCAGCTTCC
>CAZTAE010000081.1:0-8784 GCA_964611535.1 uncultured Woeseiaceae bacterium | reverse complement strand
GCGCCCCGGACCAGGCGCAGGTCAGCGTCGGCGTGCAGACGAGCGCCACGACCGTCGTCGATGCCGCTCGTGAGAATCAGGCGGTGGTCGAGCGGATCATGAAGGCGCTCGAAGAGCATGAGATCGACGAGGAAGAGATTCAGACGGCGAACTACAGTATCTGGCCGGAGCAGAGTCACGATCCGCGCCAGTCATCGTCGGTGAGAATTACCGGCTTTCGGGTATCGAACATGGTCAACGTCACCGTCGACGACATCGACAAGGTGAGCGAAGTACTTGCGGCCGTCACGAACGCGGGAGCGAACTCGGTACACGGCATCCATTTCACCGTCGAGGATTCGGCGGCGCTGGAACAGCGCGCGCGGGAGGCTGCGATGGCGGATGCGCGATCCCGGGCCGAAGCGCTGGCGGAGCTGGCGAGGGTCGAGCTCGGTGAAGTCCTGACGCTGTCCACGTCGACGTCTCCCGGTTATCCGGTGCCGATGATGTCCGGACGCAGCAGCGAAGCTGTTGACGCGGCGCCCGCACCCGGCATCTCGCCGGGCCGGCAAAGCGTCAACGTGCAAATCCACGCGACGTTCGCCATCCGCTGAAGGCCCGCAGGGCCGAGGTTCGGTGGCAGGATTCTTGCACCGGTAATGCGGCACCGCCCGCGTCCGCTGCGCGGGACGTCATGCGGGGGAGGTTGCGCATGCTGCGGCCCGTTGACGTGCCCCGGCACCTGGCCGGAGCGATGACGAGCTGCGGGAGCGCGGGACGAGCACGCGGCGGGCGGTCACGTCGCGAGCCTCACCCGCTAATTCACCGGCTGGCGGCGCGCGGCGGGAGAGGCAGGCCTCTTGCAATTTTTACCGATAGTCCCATGCAATAATGTTGTCGATCCCCGTTGAGCGAGCTGTCGCCGTGCTCCGATCCGTATGCGTCCTTGGCGCAGTCGCCCTTGTCGCGATCCCCACGCCCGCCGCGGCGGAACGTGTCGACTACGCGATCAGCGGCATCCAGGATCCCCTGCTGTCGAACGTCCGCAACCACCTGACGGGGTTCGGTCTCGCCGGAGGGGTCCGTGCGGCTGGCGTCACGACCGAGGCCGTTGCCAGCGATGCGGAGGAGAGTGTGCGCGCGGCGCTCAAGCCTTACGGTTACTACAGGCCCGACGTCAGGACCAACCTCGTCGAGACCCGCAGCGGTTGGCGCGTCGACATCTCCGTCGATCCGGGGCCGCCTGTCGTCGTGAGGAGCGCGAAAATCGAGGTGCGCGGAGACGGCGCCCGCCAGGAAGACCTCCGGGACTGGCGCGCGGCGTGGCCGCTCGGGGAGGGCGCAGTTCTGAACCAGGACATCTGGGAGGAAGAGAAAAGCAACGCACTCGCGATTGCCGAAGAGCAGGGCTACATCGCCGCGCGCTTCGTCGAGCACCGGATCGCTATCGATCCGGCCGCCAACGAAGCCCACCTGACCCTGCTGCTGGACACAGGATCCCAGGCGGTGTTCGGCGATGTGCGATTCCAGCAGGACGTCATCAGGCCGTGGATCCTCGAGAATGTGCCGCGGTTCTCGGAGGGCTCCCCGTACCGGCCGGACCTGGTGGACAAGCTCAGGCTGGATCTCTGGAAGACCGGCTACTTCACCGACATCCGGGTCGAGGAAGAACGGCGGACGGAGCCGGATCCGCCCCAGGTGGACGTGTCCGCGACCATGCAAACGGAGTTTCGAAACATCTACCAGGGCACATTGGGCTCGGGCACTGATACCGGTTTTCGCACCCAGGCGATGTGGAGGCGGCAGCCGTTGTCGTCGCGTGGCGATCGCCTCGATCTGCGCGTGGGGTATCAGCAGACGGACGACGAGCTGACGCTGCGCACCGACTACCGCATCCCGCGCCGGACCGACGAGCGGCAATTCTGGATCTCCAACCTGATACTGCGGCAGGACCGCCAGGACCTGGAATTCAAGAGGAGAGAGGACGACGAGGGGTTCATCACACTGGCGCCGGGCAGGATCGAGGATCTCTTGCTGCGGGCCGGACGCCTGCACGTAAGGGATCGTGCACAGGGCCAGGACCAGTACTTCGAGACCGTATTTGCGCAGTACCTGCGGGAATCCTACGAGTTCGATCCGGGACCGGAGGCGGACCCCCAGGTGCGTGCTCTCCTGGAGGATCCCCGTACCGCGACATTGTTTCGCGACACCGTGCAGACCCTTGCGCTGGGCATCGAGTGGGACTGGCCGCAGGTACGCGGGAGCGGGTTCGAGACGGCCGGTATTCGCGACCTGCTGTGGGTCTTCACGTCGAACGGGTTCTGGGGCTCCGAACGCGATTTCAGCCAGTTGTACCTGTCGACGCGCCGCGGATTCCTGCACGGGGACCGCTGGAAACTCCTGCTGAGAGCGGAAGCCGGATACTCCGACGCGGACGTCGACGAGCTCAACCTGACGATCGACGGTGAGCCGCTGACGTTGTCGATCACGCAGCTGCCGAACCAGTACCGGTTCAAGGCCGGCGGCAGCAACAGCGTCCGCGGCTATGCGTTCGAGGAGCTGAGCAACAACGATATCGGCTCGAACCATATCGTCGCAGCGAGTGTGGAAGTCGAGATGAGGATGTTCCGGAGCTGGTCGGCGGCCGCGTTTGTCGATGCCGGCAACGCGTTCAACGACTGGAATCAGTTCGAGCTGCGCAGGGGCGCGGGAATCGGCATTCGCTGGTACTCGGTCGCCGGGCCGATACGCCTCGATTTCGCGCGCGCGCTGGACTTCGAAGGCCGCCCCTGGCGAGTGCACTTCTCGATCGGCACGCCGCTCCTGTGACCGGCCGGCTGCTGAAATACACCGGCCTCGCGATACTGCTGGTGTTGGTTGCCGTGTTTGCCACAGCCTGGTGGCTGACGCGCACGGAGCCCGGGGCGCGCTGGTTGTGGAGTACGGCGACGGACCATGTTCCCGGTGACCTCGACGCCCGCTCGCTGGCAGGTTCGCTGGCCGGGGGTCTCGAGCTGCTCGATCTCGATTACCGGAGCGAGGCGGTGGACGTGGACGCGGATCGCCTCGTGCTTGCGCTCGACCTGGTGTTGTTTCCGGAAGTACGGATCAATGTCCGCGAGCTGGCGGCGGACGGCGTCCTGGTGCGCCGGAAGGAAACGGAGCCCGAGGAGCCCGGAGAGCCGATTCTTCCGCGCCTGTCCCTGCCCTTCCAGCTGAACGTGCAACGGCTGGCGATGGCGAAGCTGCGGGTCGTCGGCAGCGCGGGCGAAGAGCTCGTTGACGTCCGGAGCGCCGAGGCGGCGGGACGGTGGCACGAGGACATCGTGCTCACGCAGCTCGAAGTCGGAAGCGGTGGCGGCCGAATCGAGGGGAGTCTGCGGCTCGGACTTTCACCGCCGCACGCGCTCGATCTCGAGCTCGCCGTTGACCACGAGCTCCCGGTGGACGACAACGCGGTGCAGCCCCTGAACCTGGCGCTGCACGCGGATGGCACGCTCGCGGATCTGGACCTGAACCTGCAGGCGACGGAGCCGCAGCTCAGCATCACCGGATCCCTCTACCGGCTGCTGGACGAACCCGCGTGGGACCTTCGCGCCCGTGCGGCCGACCTGCAGTGGCCGCTCGCCTCGCCGTCGCCGCAGGTGTCCCTGCGGCAGCTCGATCTGGAGTCGTCGGGATCGACGGCCGACTACTCGGTTGCGGCCGACGGACGCGTGTCGGTGGTGGAGCAGGACGAGCTGGCATTTACCCTCGTCGGAAGCGGCAACAGCGAGGCGCTCGACGTGGCGAGGCTCGAACTCGACGGCAATGCCCTGCAGGCGACAGCCAGCGGTGCAGTGCGATGGCTGGATGCCTTTGCCGTGGAAGTGGACGCCGAGATCGGACGCCTCGACCCGTCGGTACTCACGGCCGAGTGGCCTGCGGAGACCCCGGTAGAGGGGGTCGTGGACGCCGCCTGGAGCGCCGGCCGGATACGGGTTGACGACCTGCGAGCGCGCGTGCCGGCCACGGGCGCCGTCCTGGATGCGACGGGCGTGGTCGACGTCGAGGGCGGCATCGTCGATGTCGATCTCGACTGGCGAGATCTTCGCTGGCCGCTGCGTCCTCCGGAGGATGCAGAGGTCCTTCGTTACGAGAGCGAGTTCGGCGTCGTGCGCGTGGGCGGCCGGCCCGAGTCCTGGCAATTCGACGGCAGGCTGGCGTTCGCGGCAGGCGAACTGCCGCAGGGCGTGTTCCAGCTCGCAGGCGAGGGCAACCGCGACGAGGTGCGCGCGACGCTCGAACAGAGCGACGTGCTCGGCGGTACGGCGCAAGGTGACGTTGCCTTCAACTGGCGCCACGGCGGCAGCTGGTCGGCGCGACTGCAGACCGAGGCAGTGCAGACCGGCCCGCTGTTGCCCGACTGGCCGGGAAGCATAACCGGCGAATTCGCGACGGAAGGACGGCTCAATCCGCTCGAGTTTGAAGCCGACATCGCGCATCTGGAAGGCACGGTCCGCGACAGGCGCTTCGTGGCGGAGGGCGGCGTGAGCTACGCCGCCGGAGACCTGGGCGCCGACCAGCTCGAGCTCCGTGCCGGCGATTCGTACCTGGAGGTCGACGGGCGCTTGCGGAGCGCCGAGGGCCTGAGCTTTACGACCGAGGTCGATTCGATCCGCCGCTATTACCCCGATGTCGCCGGTTCGCTGCAGGGCAGCGGTAACCTGTCGCTGGCGGAGCGGTTTCCCCGGCTGCGCCTGGACCTGCAGGCGCAAAATCTGCTGTGGCGCGACTACGGCCTGAAGCAGCTGTCCGTTACCGATCAGGGCCTGCCACCCGACGAGCCTGTCGCGCTGGCCGCGGAGGGGCGCATGCTGAACATCGGCACGCGGGAATTGGACAGCTTTTCACTGCAGCTCGTTGCCGCGGAAGGAAGCCAGCGGCTGGAGCTGGAGGTGTCGCCGGCCGGCGAGACGATTGGCCTCGCCCTCGAGGGCGCGTTCGAGGATACCGGCGATCTGCGTTCCGGCTGGTCCGGCCTGCTGCAGTCCCTGCGACTGCAGGTCCCCGACGTCGCGAGCTTCGAACTCCAGGAGCCGGCGGAGCTGTATCTTTCGCCGGATCGCGCCTCCGTCGGGCGCGCCTGTCTCGCGGGCGATGCCGGAGCGCGGCTCTGCGTCGACGGCTCCTGGAGCGGTGGCACGGCGATAGACACGGAGGCGGAGCTGGACTCGATGCCGGTCGATCTCGTGCGCCTGCTCGTGGACACGGACCTCGAGCTGACGCAAACAATCGACGGGACGCTGCGCTTCAGCAACACCGCCGGTCCGGCGTCGGCCGCCGGCCTGCTCGAGATCTCGGCCGGCACTATTGCGAGCCCCATCGACCGGGATCAGATACTGCGAACCGGCGCCGGGCGCCTGCGCTTCGACCTTGCCGACGGTCGGACGCTCAGCGGGGAGCTGGTACTGCCCTTCGCCGATGCTTCCAAAATCGAGGCCCGGCTGCTGCTCGCTGATATCAACGAGGGAAGGCAAAGCCCGCTCGAAGGCGACGTGCGTATCGACCTCGCCGATATCCGGCTGGTAGCGGAGCTGATGCCGGCGCTGGACAGGACGCGCGGGCGGCTCGACGTGGACGTAACGCTGGCCGGCACCCTGGAAAATCCCGACTGGGCCGGCGATGTGCTCCTGAGGGACGGAGCGGTCGCGTACGCACCGCTCGGTATCTCGCTCGCGGACGTGCAGCTCGACGCGCACGTCGAACGGGGTGGCCGCATCGAACTTACCAGCGCCTTCAGGGCGGGCGAAGGCCGCGCCGAGATTCGAAGTACGTCGGATTCCCTGGCGGAGGGCCTCCAACTCTCCGTGAGTGGCGACAGCCTGACGCTGATCGATCTGCCGGATTTGAGCGTTACCGCCGACGTCGACCTCGGAATCCGCCTGCAGGAGGATCGCCTGGTCGTGAACGGCGGCGTGCTCGTCCCGCGGGCTCGCATCAGGCCGGTCAACCTGACCTCGGACCAGGTCAGCGAAAGCGGAGACGTGGTGATGCTCGGTGAAACCGCGGCAGAGACGGAAGAAGACGAAGCGGATGACAACCCGTTCGACATCGTCGGCACCATCGGGCTGCAGCTCGGGCGCGACGTCGTCGTCACGCTCGACGTCGCCGAAGCCCGGCTGAGCGGCACCACGGCGTTTACCTGGACCGGGCCGCCGATGCCGGTCGCGCACGGCCAGTACAACATCGCCGGCCGTTTCGAGGCCTACGGCCAGGTGCTCGACATCACCGAAGGCGCCATACGCTTTCCCGGCGTGTCGCCCGCCAACCCGGAACTCCGGATCCGCGCAGAGCGGGAAATCTTCGGCAATCCGCAGGTTCGTAGCGCCGGCGTGCTCGTCACCGGGACCGCCAGCGAGCCGGAAATCGAGGTATACACCAGTCCGGCGACTACGGGGGACCGGGCGCTGACCCTGCTGGTCACCGGCAGTGATTTCAACTACGAACAGGGCGTCGGCGCCGTCGACGTCGGCACCTACATTGCGCCGGACCTTTACATCAGCTACGGCATCGGACTTTTCGACCGCAACAACGTGATCAGTCTGCGCTACGACCTGGGCAAGGGTTTCGGCATCAAGGCCACGTCGGGGAGGCGCGCCGAGGGGGTTGACTTGAGCTATACGATCGAGCGCTGAGGACACGGAGCCCGCCAGCCCGCGCCCGTCGACCGACCCCGCCGGCGGCTGGCATTGCCGCCGGAACCCGCGTATTTTGCACCCTGCGTCCGGGAGCCTGATCGCAGGCAACGCCCGTTGCCCGGCGGCCCAGCGCTTTTCCGGCGGGATTCACCGCAAACCAACAGGGACAATCATGACAGGAAGACCCGTTTTCGCCCTCCTTGCCGCACTGAGCCTTCCCGCAGCCGCAGCCGGGGGCGCCGTGCTCGAGTTCGAGACGACGGACGCCGGCGACGGCGCCAGCACGACGCGGGTTTCCGCCGAGGGCGGTTCGTCGCGCATCGAAACGGTGGCCGGCACCGAGGATGCCGCCGGCATGATTTTCGACGGCGAGCGCGGCGCGATGCTGATTCTGGATCACGATCGCCGTGAGTATTCGGTGCTGGACGAGGCGACGCTGCAGCAAATGGCGACGCAGGTGGGTTCCGCGATGCAGCAGATGCGCGAGGCGCTCGAAGACATGCCGCCGGAGCAGCGCGCAATGGCCGAGCGGATGATGAAGCAGCAGATGCCGGAGGCGCAGGCGGAGGCGTCGATGCTCGAAGAGACGGGCGAAACGGATTCCATCAACGGCTTCGATTGCCGCTGGTATGAAGTCACCGAGTCGGGGAGGAAGACCACCGAGCTCTGCGTCGCGTCCTGGAGCGAGATCGACGGCGGCGAGGAGGCTGCCGGGCCGATGCGCAGGATGGCGGCGTTCTTCCAGGAGATGGCCAGGCAATTCTCCGAGGCGGCCGGCATGGACGTCATGGGCCGCCAGGAAAGCCTGTTCGCGCACCTCGAGGAAGTCGATGGCTACCCCGTGCTGGTTCGCGATCTCCGAGCCGACGGCGGCGTGCGCAGCGAAACCCGCCTGACCTCGGCGGAGACCGCCGACGTCGATCCCGCGCTGTTCGAGCCGCCGGCCGACTATCGCGAAACGACGATCGGCCTGTAGGCGGACGCGCCGTCCTCGCCTGCGTGTTGCGGTAAAGTACGACCATGCGAGACGAACAGTTGCCTGCCGACGCGGTGCTGGCGGCGCGGCGCATCGGCGCCTACGTCCGCCAGACACCGCTCGATGCCTCGCCCTGGTTCAGCCGCCGGACGGGCGCAAACGTCTACCTGAAACTCGAGAATCTCCAGCACACCGCATCGTTCAAGCTGCGCGGTGCCTTCAACAAGCTGCTCACGTTGCCGCCGGCAGAGCGCAGGCAGGGCTGCGTGGCCGCGTCCAGCGGCAACCACGGCGCCGCGGTTGCCTACGCGATGGCCAAGCTGGCGCTCAAAGGCATCGTCTTCGTGCCGGAAGGCACTTCGCCCACCAAGGTGGACGCGATACGTCTGGCGGGTGCCGAAGTCCGCTTCTTCGGCCACGACGGGCTCGAGACGGAGAATCAGGCCCGCGACTACGCCGCCGCGCACGACATGCCTTACCTGTCGCCGTACAACGACCTCGACGTCGTCGCGGGCCAGGGCACCTGCGGCGTCGAGATCTCGCGGCAGCTCACGAACGTCGACGCGATCTTCATCGCCGTCGGCGGTGGCGGGCTGGTCAGCGGCGTCGGCGCCTTCCTGAAGTCCGTGCGACCGCATCTCAAAATCATCGCCTGCCAGCCCGAGGCGTCGCCCGTGATGACGCGGTCGATCGAGGCGGGGCACATCGTGGACATGGCGAGCCAACGCACCCTCTCGGACGGTACCGCCGGCGGTATAGAGGCCGGTTCGGTAACCTTCGAGCTCTGTCGACGCCTCGTCGACGAGTATGCGCTGGTGTCGGAGAACGAGATTCGCGATGCGATGCGCGCGTTCATCGACAGCCATAACATGTTGCTGGAAGGGGCGGCGGGCGTTGCCCTGGCCAGCCTGCTGAAGGCGGGGAGGAGGTTCGAGGGCCAGAATGTCGTCGCCATCGTCTGCGGCGGCAACATCAGCCGCGAGACCCTCAAGCAAGTCATCTGATGAATGCTGCCGGGGTTGAAGATTCGGGAGCTGTCGCACGCGGCGGCTCGCCGGGGGGAGGGTGTTTCAGGACC
The DNA here is from genome assembly GCA_964611535.1 of uncultured Woeseiaceae bacterium. Taxonomy (GTDB): domain Bacteria; phylum Pseudomonadota; class Gammaproteobacteria; order Steroidobacterales; family Woeseiaceae; genus IDS-8. Next base: position 71 of record CAZTAE010000081.1, on the reverse strand, counting down.
GCCGTGAACCCATCCCTGGGGGCTTCGGGCGAAACATCCCTGTTTCGCACGATCCTGAAACACCCTCCCCC
>CAZTAE010000080.1:0-9287 GCA_964611535.1 uncultured Woeseiaceae bacterium | reverse complement strand
AGCGCCTGATGGACCGAACGACATCCTCAACCGGGCGAAGGTCCGCTTTATTTCCGCCAAAGGACCCCCCGCAGGCGATGCCGGAACCTCCACGACAAGTCACAGCCCCAGGCAACCGTCATCGGTCTGGCACGGGACTTGCTTGAACCGGGAACGGACGCACCGGCACGGGGACGGCCATGACCACGGAAACGAGCCCGCGACGTTTCGCGCAGTACGGAGCCATCATGCTGGCCGCTCTCGGCATGATTCCCGGCGGCGCCCACGTGCTGGAAATGCCGCCGCGGCTCCTGTACGAGGCGGAACTGTACATGGAAGTCACCTCCAGCATGTACTCCCTGTTCGGCTCCGTCGGCGCCGTCGTGCAGCTTTTCGCGGTCACCTTCGCAGTGCTGTTGACGATACTGGCGCGCGGCACCCCGGCGTTTCCCGCGAGCCTCATCGGCACGGCCTGCCTGGTGCTGTCCATCGGCGTCTGGTTCCTGGTCGTGGGCCCTGTCAATGCGGAATGGATGGAGGCGCTGAACGAGGACCCGGAGACGGCCGCGGCCGCCTACGTACGGCTCCGGCCGCGCTGGGAGTACGGGCACCTCACCGCATTCGTGATCTGGTTTGCCGGCTTCGCCGCGCTGCTCTATTCCGTGTTCCTCTATCGGCCGCACACGGCGCCTTGAAATCCGGAGCGCTGGCCCGAAAGTTGCTTCAGTGAAGGTGCTTGGTTGACCTCGAACCTGCAGAGGAGGAGATGCAATGGCACGAATCACGCGTTATACACCCGGTCTGGCCCGAAACGACTTCCTCTGGCCCATGTCCCGGTTGCACCAGGAAATGAACCGCCTGTTCAGCGACACGCTGCGCGGCTTCGACGAGGAGGGCGTCGAGTCACCGGGCGAGTGGACGTTCAGCCCGGTGGTGGACGTGGAAGAGGAGGACGACCGCTACGAGATCGCGGCGGAGCTGCCGGGCGTCACGCTCAACGACATCAACGTCGAGATGAACGACGACATGCTGGTGATCTCGGGTTCCAAGGAGCGGAAGAAGACGACCGGCCAGGGCGAGCAGCGGCAGTCCGAGCGCATCTACGGCAGCTTCCGGCGCGCCTTCCAGCTTCCGGATGACGCCGTCGAGGACGGCATCAACGCGCGTTTCGCCGACGGCGTGCTCACGGTGACCATCCCGCGAGACCGGGAGCGATCGCGGATCGCCTCCCGCCGCATCCGGATCGAGGATGCTTCTTCCGGGAAGGGCGGCTCGAGGGAAGGCGGCTCCAGCGACGATGGCGGCTCCGGCACGGAGTCCTGAGCAGCCCGCCCGCCGCGCTGCGGGAGGCGGCCGGCAGCGGGCCCTCGGTGGCGCGGCAGCGCTGCCGGGGCGAGGTGATAACATCGAGGCCGGCCTTTCGATCGACGAGGCGGCGAGATGACCGCGAAGGTTGCCCGGTCGGGACTGCCCGGCCTCGATTACCTGCTGGACGGCGGACTGCCCGCGCGGCGCATCTACCTGGTGAACGGGCCGACGGGCAGCGGCAAGACCACCCTCGGCATGCAGTTCGCGATGGAGGGCTTGCGCTCGCGGGAGAACGTCCTCTATATCACGCTGGCCGAGTCGCCCGGGGAACTGAAGCAGGTCGCCGCGTCGCATGGCTGGGACGTCGACGGCGTCTCCCTGTTCGCCCCCCACACTGCCACCGACGACAGGTTCTCGGAGGAGCAGTACACGCTGTTCCACCCGGGCGAAGTCGAGCTGACGGAGCTGATCTCGCAGGTGATCGCGCGCATCGAGCAGGAGCGGCCGGCGCGCGTCGTGATCGATTCCGTGGCCGAGATTCGCCTGCTGGCGAGAGACCCGCTCATCCTGCTGCGCCAGATGCGCATGCTGCGCCTTGCGCTGGTCGAGGCGCAGAGCACGGTGCTGCTGCTGGACAACCGCCTCACCGGCGATGGGGCCTCCAACAGCCTGCAGACCTTCGCGCACGGGATCGTCGAGCTGGACCAGAGCACGGCCCGGTACGGCGACGCGCGGCGCTCCGTGTCGATCACCAAGCTGCGCGGGGCGAATCCCGTGACCGGCCGTCACGATATGTCGCTTGCCCCGGGCGGCCTCACCGTGTTTCCGCGCCTTTCGGGTTCGGGGCCGGTGGACTTGGCCGACCGCGAGCCGGTGAGCAGCGGCTCCGAGGAACTGGACCGGCTCTGTGGCGGCGGCCTCGAGAGCGGGTCGTCGACGATGATCATCGGCCCGGCCGGCACCGGCAAATCGACGGTGGCGGCGCAATACGCTCTCGCCGCGGCGGAGCGGGGCGAGCCCAGCACGATGTACCTGTTCGACGAGACGGAGCGCTCCTGCCGCCTGCGCTGGCGCAGCATGAACATGCCGCTGGAGAGACACATGGCGGAGGGCACGGTCGAGCTCGTCCACGTCGACCCGACGACGCTGTCGCCGGGCGAGTTCTCCCACGCCGTTCGGAAGTCCGTGGAGGACCACGGCTCGCGCCTCGTCATCATCGACAGCCTGAGCGGCTACATGCAGGTGATGCCGGAGATGCGCTTCATGGACGTGCACCTGTTCGAGCTCGTGAAGTACCTCAACGCACGGGACGTCCTGTCCCTGCTCGTGGTGACGCAGCACGGCATACTGGGCTCGTCGCTCGAGACCCCGATCGACGTCAGTTACCTCATCGACACCATCGTGCTGTTGCGCTTCTTCGAAGCGCGAGGCGAGGTCCGCAAGGCGATCTCTATCGTCAAGAAACGGCTGGGAACGCACGAGCGGACCATCCGCGAGTGCCAGCTCGGCAAGCACGGCCTGCGCATCGGCGCCCCGCTGGAAGACTTCCATGGCGTTCTGAGCGGCATCCCGAGTTACACCGGCGAGGGGGGCGAGCTCCTGTGACCGGCCGATGATTCCCTCGGCGCTCTCCCCTGACGAAGAGCGCGTGTTGGTGTTCGCGCCGGTCGGTTCGGACGCAGCCATCGCGGTGCGCATCCTGAACGAAATCCACATCGATGCGCACTCGTGCAGGGACATGGACGAGTTATGCAGCGAGATACAGAAGGGGGTCGGCGCGCTGCTCATCACCGAGGAGGTGCTCTGGGATCCGAAGCTGCCGCAGCTCGTCAGCCTGTTCGACAACCAGCCGTCCTGGTCCGCGATACCCATCGTCATCGCCGCGAATATCGACGAGTCACTCTACGAGAGGGCGCCCGTGCTCCGGCGGCTCGAGAACTACAAGGTCACGTACCTCACCCGGCCGGTCGTGGTGGTCAGCCTGGCCAGCACGCTGCGCTCGGCGCTGTCGGCGCGGCATCGGCAATACCAGGTGCGCGACCTCATGATGAATCTGCATACGGAGCTCCGCCTGCGCGACGAGTTCCTCGCCACGCTCAGCCACGAGCTGCGCAATCCGTTGAGCGCCGTGCGAAACGCGGTGCAGCTGATGAACCAGTACCCGCTCGAGGATGAAGCGCTTGCGCGCAGCCGCGACATCATCGACCGGCAGACGCACGATCTGAGCCGCCTGCTCGACGACCTGCTCGACGTTTCCCGCGTGACCCAGGGCAAGATCACCCTGGATCTCGAGGTGCTGAGCCTGTGCACGTTGCTGCGCGAAATCGTGCGCGACCACGAGGCGACGATGTCGGAGCAGCGGCGTCTGGTACTGCAACTGCCGGAAGACGAGATGTTCGTGCGCGGCGATCGCCTGCGCATGAGGCAGATCTTCGTCAACCTGCTCAACAACGCCGAAAAGTTCAGCGAGGACGACAGCGAGATCGTCGTGCGGGCTTCCGTTGCGAAGAGTCGGATCGCGGTATCGGTGAGGGACGAGGGCATCGGCATCGAACGCGACATGCTCGACACCGTTTTTCATCTGTTCTCGCAGGCGACGCGTTCGACGCGCGACGCTCGCGGCGGGCTCGGCATCGGCCTGACCGTGGTGCAGAGCCTCGTGCAGATGCACAAGGGCCGCGTGACGGTGGCCAGCGACGGGCCGGGAAAAGGCGCGGAATTCACGGTCTATCTGCCGCGGGCGCGCCAGCCGGCCGGCCGGCGCCGCCCCGGCGCGGCACCGTCCAGGCGCAGGCGGCGTCCGCGCCGCGTACTCGTGGTCGAGGACGACCGTGACGGCGCGGAGACGCTGCGCGCGCTGCTCGAGGCCGAGGGACATGACGTGAGCATCTGCTTCGACGGGCGCTCGGGGCTCGCAAAGGCTCGCAGCGTGCTGCCGGACGTCGCGATACTGGACATCGGCCTGCCGGACTGCACCGGCTACGAGATCGCCCGCCTGCTGCACGCCGACGAGGGCTTCGACGACACCACGTTCGTCGCGCTGACGGGGTATGGCAGCGAGAAGGACCGGCAACGCGCGCGCGAGGCCGGTTTCGATCATCACCTGACCAAGCCGATCGACTTCGCGACGCTGCGCGCGCTGCTGGACGACAGCCGCGACGCGGAATCTGCCGGCGGCAGCGGCACACGTCAGAAGGAGGGCGCGCGGGCCGACCGCCTGCACCGGGTGAAGTAGGCGTCCTTGCAAGCTTTACACGCAGACGGGAAAATTATGCACTGCCTGCTGCGGAAGCGGCTGCCGCGGGCCGCTGCGCGCGCGATGGCATGCATGTTGCAGCCCGCAGTGCCCGTTCACGTTCTTTCCCGAGGAGTACGTATGAGAATCTGCACCGTCGTCTGCGCCGCGTCGCTTGTCGCCCTGGCGGCCTGCGATGGCGGCGAGCAGCCCGAGGAGGGCGGCGCTGTCGCGCCGCAAGCCGGGCCCGGCGCGGGCGCGGAGGGCGAGGGCGATCTGCCGGCGACGCCCGGGCAGCCCGGCACGGCCGACCCGTCCGCATCCGCCGGGGCAGCCGGCGGCGCGACGGCCGCGGAGGCCCGCATCGAGTCTACCGAGGGCTTTGATGCCAGCGGCGTCGTGCGCTTCAGCGCGGCGGACGGCATGGTGACCGTCGCCGGCACGATCGAAGGCCTCGAGCCGGGTCCGCACGGCCTGCACGTTCACGAGAACGGCGACTGCAGCGCGCCCGACGCCTCTTCCGCCGGCGGCCACTTCGACCCCCACGGCGACCCCCACGGCTCGCCGCGCGACGACGAGGACAACCATCACGTCGGCGATCTCGGAAACGTCACCGCGGACGCCGACGGCGAGGCGGAAGTCAGTGTCGACGATCCGGAAATGCAACTGACGGGCCCGGAGTCGGTGATCGGCAGGGCCCTCATCGTGCACGCGGGGCAGGACGACTTCGAGACGCAGCCGTCGGGCGACTCCGGCGCCCGCGCCGGCTGTGGCGTGATCCGGGAGGCCCGGGCTCCCTAGGGCTCCCTGGCGACTGCTACTGCGCCGGGTCGTCCTCCTCGTCTTCGGGGACCTCCGCGCTCTCGTCCTCGCTCGTCACCAGCAGTATCGGCGCCTTCGGCCTGGCGGGCTCGTCGTCCGTTTCCTGCTCCGGGGCCGCCTGACTGGTCGGCGGCGGCACGGCGCGCTCGGGCAGGGCCTGGTTCAGCTCCGCCACCCGCTGGAGGCACCGCTCTTCGTCGCGCAGCTCGGCGGCGCGTTCCGCTTCGCGCACGAGCTCCTCGAACAGCTGCGGGTCGCTCTCGGGAATCGGCGAGTCGTACAGACGGCTCTCGAAGCGGTCCAGCTCGTCCTTGCAGGTGCTCGCCATGCTGCCTTCGAGCGGCAGCGCGATGGCCGCTGCGGCGAGCGACGGCAGGACGCAATGCCGTAGGTTCATGAGTCTACTCCTCATCAGGGTGCCCTCCCTGACCTGCAATATCGATGCCAGAGGATGCCGCCGGCGTCATTCGCCGGCGGCCTCTCCGCGCGCCCCGAAGTAGGAGAGAGACGCATAGTAGGCCGCCACGTCGCGCATCTGGGCGGGCGTCAAGCCGCTTGCAACCTCGGTCATCAGGGGCGCGTATGCAGTGCCGCCGCGGGTCCCCTCGCCCCAGAGCTCGAGCTGGCGGACCAGGTAAGCGCGATTCTGTCCCGCGAGCCGCGGGAACTGCGGATTCTGCGTCGTGGCGCCGGGCCCGTGGCAGTGGATGCAGGCAGGGACCCGCTGCCGGGGCAGCCCCTGGCTTGCGATCCGCGCGCCCCGTGCCGCGCGCTCCGGATCGGCCGCCGGCACCGGCGCGGTGGCGGCGGGCTGCCGGCCGGCGTACCAGGCCGCGAGCTCCCGCATCGCCTCGTCGCGCAGCCCGCCCGCGACCGGCTGCATGATGCCGCTCTGCCGGTCGCCGAGCGCATAGTGCCTCAGCGACCGGTACAGGTAGCTCTCCTTCTGGCCGGCCAGGAAAGGAAACGCGCGCGTGCCGCGGCCCATGCCGTCGAAGCCGTGACAGCGCGCGCATTGCTCGAGCGTGGTCCCGACCCGTTCGTCGATCTCGAGCCGCGCGAGCGTCGGGCGCGTGCCGCCGGGACCGGGTTCGTAGGCCAGCTTCCGGTACGTCGCCGGGTCCATTTCGGGAAGCCGGAGCAGGAAGGCCACCATGCTCCAGACCTCGTCGGGCCTTTCCGCCGTCGCCCAGGCCGGCATGCCGGTGTACTTGATGCCGTTGTCGACGATCCAGAACAGCTCGCGCTGGTTCCAGTCGTCGATGAGCGGCTCCAGGCGCGGCGCGGGCGGCGTCATATTGTCCACGATCGGCGGGTACGGATCCCCCGGCTCGCCGTGGCAAGGCGCGCAGCCGATCGAGAACCAGGTAGCGCCGCGGATGACCATGCGCTCGTCCTCGAGCGGCGGCACCTCGATGCCGAGTGCGTGCGTGCGCGCCGATTTGCGCATGGCGAAGTGCAGCAGCCAGGCGGTCGGCGGGAGGTGACCGGCTCTCGCCGAGACGTTGTAGGCCCCCGCGTACACGAACAGCCCGGCCGCGACGGCCAGCACGGCCAGTCCCGCGGCGATGCGTTTCAGCCAGGCCTTCATCGCCGTCATCCGGACGAGCCGCGGCGCAGCTTCGCGGCGTCCGGCGGCTGCAGCAGCCGCCAGGTCAGCCAGAGCGCGCCGACAAGGTAGGGGACGCCGCCGCCGAGCAGCATGAGGATGCCGCCGAGCTGCTGGTCCGCGAGCAGGCCGTCGGCCGCGCCGTGATACAGGGGCCGGGGCGCGAGCGTCAGCAGCGTGCCGAGCAGGATCATGTGCATGGAGGTCAGCAGCAGCGCCAGGATACCGCTGCCGCTCGACTCGGGACTGCGGCGGAAGGCCGCCGCCCACAAAAGGAAACCCGCGACGAAGAACGACGCCTGCTCGGCGAGCAACGCGCCCGTCGACGTGCGCGCAAGGTGGTGGAGCCAGGGGGCATGCCAGCCCCAGACGACCAGGAACTCGATGAGCGACGCCGGTATCGGCGCGAGCAGCACGCGCAGGCGGCGGAGAAACGCCGCGTCTGCCAGTCCCGCGCCGATGAGCGGCGCCGCGACGGCGACGACGGCGACGTGCAGGATCATGTGCGCCACGAACCGCTCCTGCGCGAGCTCCGGCAGCGGCCCGAGCCAGGCCGCCGCCAGCACGACGCCGCCCGCCGCTGTCAGGGGCCGGTTCATCGCCGGCAGTCTCCGAAGAAGAAGGGAACGGCGGCGACCGCCAGCACCGCCAGCGCACCGAGCGCGCAGAGCATCAGCGCGGTGGTCCCGATGAAGCGGTCGTCGGCGCCGCCGGGGCCTGAGCCTCCGCGATAGCGGCTCCGGGCACGCCAGGCGAGGACCCCCAGGGCAGCAAGCGCGGCGACGGTCGTCACGAGGATCGCGATCTTCGCCGCGGCGATGCCGGCGCCGGCGGACGTTTTGGCGCAGTAGACGGCCGCGGAGACGTAGACGGCGAGGAAGTGCAGCCCCCAGGCCGCGACCGGCAACACGAGGAGCCACAGGCGCCCGTCGTGCCGGGCCCTCTTCACACGAGCTCCGGGAAGAACGCGGTCACCGCCACGGTGACGGCGGCGGTGAGCAGCGCAAAGTGCCAGTACAGCACGACGTTCGCGAGGTCGGCGTCGTACCTCGACGTCATGCGCCCGGCGAGCCGCCGCGCGCCGCAGTAGAGCTGCATCAGGACGCCCGCTGCCACGTGCACCGCCGTCCAGCCGACGAGGAGCCAGACGATGGCCGGGTAGACGTGCTCGGTCGGGTCCATCGCGTGCTCGAGCGGCCCCTTGACCAGGAACAGGATGCCCGCGGTGGCGGCAACCGCCGCCAGCGCCAGGCTCGCGTAGCAGGCGGCCGCCCGGTCCCGGCGGTTGCTGCGCCGGGCCAGCAGGGTCAGCAGCCAGGACAGCAGGATCGCCGCGCCGCCGGCGAGCGGCCAGCCCGTCCCCGGTCCGTCCTGCCCGGGACCGGGAAAGTCCGGGTGTACCGTCCAGTAGAAGAAATAGCCGAAGACCAGGCTTGCGAAAGCGGTCACGTCGGCGATCATCGTGATGAACAGCGCCCACCAGCCGACGGAGGAGGCGCCGGAGGCGTACAGCGGCACCACGATACCGAGCCCGATGTCCTTGGACGGCTTTTCCGGAATCGGCGCCGTGCCGCGCCAGAGCCAGGCGAGGATGGCGCAGGCGGCCAGCGCGGCGAAGGCCAGCGCGATCCCCCAGCGGTGGAACGTGCCGACGAGGAAGAAGCCGCCGGTCAGGACCGCCGCGCTCAGCGGCAGGTAAGAGGGCCCCGGCACGCGCTGGCACTGCAGCGGGCGGGCATCGACCGCGCTCGTCACGATGGTCTCCCGCTTGCCTTCCCGGGCGTCCGGCAGATAGCAGCGGCCCGCGTCGACGTCGTCCACGAGGCCCGCCTGTTCCCACAGTGGATAGCGGGTGTCGACGCCGGGGATGGAACGCGCGCCCCAGTTCTCGCCGGGCATGCGCTGGAGCCACTCCAGCGTGCCGGCGTTCCAGGGGTTGCGCGGCGGCGCGGGCTCTCCCGCTTTCGGCCGCAGCAGGTCCCAGGCGATGACGAGCATGCCGGCGGCGATGGTGAACGCGCCGATCGTCGACACCCCGTTCAGCAGGCCGAAGCCGTCGCTGCTTGCGTAGGTGAACACGCGCCGCGGCATGCCGAGGAGCCCGGTCAGGTGCATCGGCAGGAAGGCCACGACGAAGCCTGCGAATATCAGCCAGAAGGAGACGCGGCCGAGCCTGTCGGAGAGCCGTCGTCCCCGGATGATCGGGAAGTAGTAGTACGCGGCGCCGATGACCGGAAGCAGCATGCCGCCGATCAGGGTGTGGTGCAGGTGCGCGACAATGAAATGGGTGTCGTGCGCCTGCCAGTCGAACGGCACGATGGCGACCATCACGCC
>CAZTAE010000079.1:0-9512 GCA_964611535.1 uncultured Woeseiaceae bacterium | reverse complement strand
TTCCCTGACAGCGAGCTAGCCCTGTCCCTCGACCGATTGCGCGGTCTCTCGCTTGTCCTTTGCCCGATCTTACCCGAATCGGTGACGGACAGGGCTTAGGGCTGCGCCCGTTCGTAACGCACCTCCCCGCCGACGACGGTGAGGTCCACCTTCGTCTGCAGAATTTCCGCCTCTGCAACCGTCAGGAGGTTTTGCGACAGCACCACCAGATCCGCAAGCTTGCCGGGGCTGAGCGTGCCCTTCGCATCTTCCTCGAACGCAGCGTAGGCGTTGTTTCGCGTATAGCTCGCGAGCGCTTCCTCGCGCGTCATCACGTGTCGCGGGTAGAACCTTTTCCCCTCGACCGTCATCCTGGACACCGAGGCATGGAAGGAGGCTATCGGATCGATCCGCTCCACGGGCACATCGGTACCGTTGCCTATCATCGCGCCCGTCTCGAGCAGGTCCCGCCAGGGATAGGAGGTGACGCCGGCGCGCGCGTGTCCCAGCCGCGTCGGGATCCAGGGCCCGTCGGAGGTGCAATGCACCCCCTGCACCGCCGCGACGACGCCGAGCTCCGCGAACCGCGGCACGTCCGCGGGATCGATATGCTGGGCGTGCTCGATGCGCCAGCGGAGGGCGCTCCCTTCGACGCCCGCGCGCTCCCAGACGCGCTCGTAGATATCGAGCACCTCCCGATTGGCGCGGTCGCCGATCGCATGCGTATTGACCTGGAACCCGTGCTCGACCGCGATCTCCGCCGTCCGCTCGATGTCCGCGACCGGTTCCAGCACGAGCCCGGTGCTGTCCGGCAGGTCCTCGTAGGGTTGGAGCAGCCAGGCGCCGTGCGAACCCAGCGCCCCGTCGATCTGGCGCTTGATCGAGCGCACGGTGAGGAAATCGTTCTCTCCGGCCATCATGAGGTAATGCGGCAGGAGCTCGTCCATTTCCTCGTTCGTCTGCCGGCGCACCATCGCGTAGATGCGGATCGGTAGTGCCCCCTCGTCCTCCAGCTTCCTGTAGAAGTCGATGGTTTCGAAGGGCGTGCCGGCGTCGTGGAACGAGGTCACGCCATGCCGCAGCGCCTCCTCGCCCGCGAGGTGCACGCGCTCCCGCGCGAGCGCTTCCCGTTCCTCGAGCGACAGGCGATTCCGGTAACGCTCGACCGCTTCGTCCAGCAACCGCTGGGCCGTCTCGCGCAGCAGACCGGTCGCCGTGCCTTCCGGCGTGCGGACGATGGTGCCGCCGTCGGGGTCCGGCGTGTCGTCGTCGATCGAACCTTCGGCAAGCGCGGCGTCGTTCGCGAACGCCGCGTGGCCGCTCGCGTGTACCAGCAGAACGGGATTATCGGGGGCAGCTTCGTTCAAGGATCCGTTTCGCGGTACGCCGTCCACCGCGTCTTCCGGCAGCGAGTCCCATTTATCCTGGTGCCAGCCGCGACCGAATATCCACTCGCCGGGCCGCGCCTTGTCCGCGGCCGTCGCGACCATCCGGACGATCTCGCTCCAGCTCGCGGCGCCCGAGAGGTCGAGTATCTGCAGCGATTCGCCGAGGCCCATGAAGTGCCCGTGGCCCTCGATGAACCCCGGCATCACGAACCGCCCTTGCAGTTCCACGACACGGGTATCGGGACCGATCCACGCGGCTATGTCGTCGTTGCCGCCGACGGCCGCGATCCGGTGGCCGCTTACGGCGATCGCCTCCTGAACGCCGACGTCCGGATCCACCGTCGCGACGACGCCGCCTCGCAGCACGAGATCCGCCGATCGCGACGGTGAAGCGGCCCGGACCTCGTTCCCGCCCGCCGTCTCGTCCCCGCAACCCGCGACGGCGATCAGCGCGGCGGCTGCGGCCAGCGACGACACTCTCCTCATCCGGAACCCCCCGATATCGAAAACGGACTTTGTCACCGCGCCCCTGCCAATGCAATGCCACGGCAACGCATCGTGCACTGCGTGCAACGCCCGAGGCGGCAAGGAAGCCGTTCCTGCTATAATGCCGCGCTCGTAGCGTGCCGCAGTTCCCGGAGCTCGACGTTGAAGCGCGACCAGAAGTTTTTCGACCTTTACTCACTCGTAATCGGCATACTCGCAGCAGTCACGCTCGGCTTTTTCGTACTGGCGATGTGGGTTTCGGAGCGTACCCAGGAATCCTACATCCGATCCTCGGATGAATTTCTCGCCGAGACGACGGAGCGCATCAGGCCATTCGGTGAAGTCTATATGCCCGGCGACGATCTTTCCGCCGCCGGTCCCCAGGTTTCCGAGGCGACGGCGCCCGAGCCGGTGGCCGCGACGCTGAGCGGGCCCCAGGTCTACAACGAGGCCTGCATCGCCTGTCATGGCAACGGCATCGGCGGCGCGCCGATCGTCGGCGACGCGGCGGCCTGGGACTCGCGCATCGAGCAGGGAATGGAGACGCTCTACCGGCACGCCATCGAAGGATTTACGGGCTCCGCTGGCTACATGCCGCCCAAGGGCGGCCGGCTCGACCTGTCGGACGAGGAAGTGCAACTCGCCGTCGACTACATGGTCGCGCAGGTCGAGGGCCAGTAACCGCCCGACTCGAACCGCCTGCGAAACGACGACACCGGACCGCCCTGCCGGCCACCGTCCGCTGCGCGAGATGGAGCGCCATTGTTTCTCCTTGCCCCCTGGATGGCGGCCTCCCCGCCCGACAGCATGCGTTGCTGCAAGCGCAGCTTCTTCATGTACGATGCGGTGCGGGAAAGTTGTGGCTCCGGTACCGTCGCGTCGCCACGAGGTATTACAGCGGGACGGCCGAGAGGCCGCGGTCGAACTGCCGCAGGCTCAGCGCCTCGCCGACGTGCTCGAGAGCAATATCGTCGCTCTCGGCGAGGTCCGCGATGGTCCGCGCCACGCGCCGGACCCGCTGGTGCGCCCGCGCCGACATCGCGAAGCTGTCCATCGCCTTCTCCAGCAGCGACCATGCCGCCGGCGGGAGCGCGCACACTTCCTCCAGCAGCTCGCCCTGCAGGCGGGCATTGCAGACGCCGGCGCGCTCCGCCTGCCGGCGGCGGGCCGCGCAGACACGCTCGAGCACCGCGGCGCTCGGTTCGGCCGGCTCCGCGTCTGGGCGCAGCGCCTCCGGCGGCAGCCGCTGCACGCTGATCTGGAGGTCGATGCGGTCGAGCAAGGGTCCCGAGATCTTCTCGCGGTAGTTGCGTACCTTGTCCTCGCTGCAACGGCAGTCGCCCCTGGGGTCGCCGAGGTAGCCGCAGGGGCAGGGGTTCATGGCGGCGACGAGCTGGAAGCGGGAGGGAAAATCGGCCTGCCGGCCGGCGCGCGAGATGGTGATCGTTCCGGTCTCCAGCGGCTCCCGCAGCACTTCCAGCACGTGGCGGCTGAACTCCGGCAACTCGTCCAGGAAGAGCACGCCGTTGTGGGCCCGGGAGACCTCTCCGGGCCGGGGATCCGATCCGCCCCCGACGAGTGCCGCGGCCGAAGCGGTGTGGTGGGGCGCCCGGAACGGCCGGCGCCGCCAGGAGGTGATGTCGAAGCGCCTGCCGAGGACGGAGTCGACTGCCGCGGTCTCGAGCGCCTCCGCCTCCGTCATCGGCGGCAGTATGCCCGGCAGCCGGCTTGCCAGCATGCTCTTGCCCGTGCCCGGCGGGCCGCTGAGCAGGATGTTGTGCTCCCCGGCCGCGGCGATCTCGAGCGCGCGGCGGGCAAGCATCTGGCCGCGGACGTCGCAGAGATCCGGCACGCGCGCCGCGCCGGGTTCCGGCACGAGCCGCGGCAGCGACGTCGCCCGCATGCTCCCCGCCAGGTGGCCGGTGACCTCGAGCAGTGAGCGCGCGACGTACACCCTGCCGGAGCCCAGCGCCGCCTCCATGCCGTTTTCGTGGGGAACGAAGACCGCCTTGCCCGCATCCCCGGCCTTCAGCGCGGCCGGCAGCGCGCCGGGTATCGCTCGCAGCTCGCCGTTGAGACCCAGCTCGCCGTAGAACTCGAAATCGTCGAACAACGTCGCCGCCACCTGCTTGCCGGCCGCGAGTATCCCCAGCGCGATGGCGAGATCGAACCGCCCGCCGCTCTTGCGCATATCGGCGGGAGCCAGGCTCACGATGATGCGCTCCTGCGGAAACTCGAAGTTCGAGCTCAAAAGGGCGCCGCGGACCCGGTCCTTGCTTTCCCGCACCGCGGCCTCGGCGAGGCCGACGATCGAGAACGACGGCAGACCGCCGGTCAGACACACCTCGACGGTGACGGGCGGTGCCTCGATGCCGACCTGGGCGCGGCTGCGGAGGATCGCCAGCCTCGCCTTGCTGCTCTCGCCCGCCGCCCCGCCGGCATCGTCTTCGCCCCGTGCGCCCTTGTCGGGCTTGCCTTTGGCGCCGAAGTCCGGCCGGATCACGTTGTCGTCCATCGCCCTTCCCTGGCAAGGCCGGCCCTGCGGCGGAGACTCCTACGTGTCGGTGTCGTCCTGGCCGCCGCGCCTTTTGCGTGTGCGCGTCTTCTTCCGCGGCGTCTTTTTCTTCGACGCTCGCGGCGCCTCCCCGGCTTCCGCTTCCAGCGCCGCAAGCCGGGCGTGCAACGCCTCGAGCTTCTCGCGCGTTCGCGCGAGCACTGCCTGCTGAACCTCGAACTCCTCCCGCGTCACGAGATCCAGCCGGTCCAGTCCCGAACGCAGAATTGCCCGGAAGTTCTGCTCCATGTCGTCACGCATGGCGCGCAGGCCCTCCGGCACCGAATCCGCGAGCTGCCTCGCGATGCTGTCGATCGATTGCCTGTTCATGCGTTCTTGATACTCCGCTTCCTTTCCGAAAACCAGCCCGATTATTGCGCGGCATGACGGCTTTCGTGAATCCGGCGGGCACTGCACCACTTTCGGTCAAGCGTCCGGGTGCGGGCACCGCGCCGGTGCCTGCGCGCGCCAGGGGGCGCCGATCGGCAATACGAAACAACAACTTGTGCGCTGGCACGGAACCTGCAACAGCCGCCGCCGAACGAGGGGGCTCAACGGGCGCCGGCTTTACCGGCGGGCATCAGGAGCGAGTCATGCGAAGAACAACGTACGCGATCATCCCGGTAATACTGTTCGGCCTCGGTGCCGAGGCAAGGGCCCAGTGGTCGGCCAACATCGGCTACGCCAGCGACTACTACTACCGCGGCATTTTCCAGGCCACTTCCTCCGCCTCCGGCGGCATTGACTTCGAAGCCAACGGCTTCTACGCCGGCACCTGGGCGGCCGACGTCAAGGACGGGCTCGAGATCGACGCCTACTTCGGCTACGGCGGCGAATCCGGTGATATCACCTACGGCATCGGCTTCACCGGCTACTACTACACCGGCGACTTCGACGATACCTACCAGGAAGTCAACCTGAGCACCGGCTACGGCCTGCTCAGCGTCGAGGCGGCAATCGGCGAATACGACAACAACGGCTTCGGCAAGCTCGACTACACGTACTACGCGGCCACGCTCGCGAAAGGCGGGCTGTACGGAAAGGTCGCCGGCTTCGCCCGCGACTTCGAGGGGGAATACCTCGAGCTCGGCTACGGCACCACCGTCATGGAAGTCGATCTCGGGCTGGCGGCGATCTTCGCCAACGACGACCTCGTCGGCGAATCGACGGAGTCGCTGGTCTTCACGATCGGCAAGACATTCGACCTGAATTGAGCGGCTGGCCGTTCCGTTCGAAAGCACCCGGAGGTAAGGCGATGAAAATGATCACGGCGATCATCAAGCCCTTCAAGATGGACGACGTGCGCCAGGCCGTCGCAGACATCGGCATACAGGGCATTACCGTCAGCGAAGTCAAGGGCTTCGGCAGGCAGCGCGGGCACACGGAACTCTACCGCGGCGCGGAGTACGTGGTCGATTTCCTTCCAAAGTCCAAAGTCGAGATCGCGGTTCCCGACGACATCACGGAGCAGGTCATCGAGGCCATCGCCAACGCCGCGCGAACGGGTTCGATCGGCGACGGCAAGATCTTCGTGACCGAGCTCGAGCAGGCGATCCGCATCCGCACCGGCGAAACGGACGCGGACGCCGTTTGACGTCCGATATCACCCAAAGGAGCTTTCGGTGGAAGACATAACAACAGTGGCAGGAAGGGTAACGGAGCTGAGCTACGCCCTCGACACCTTTTATTTCCTGGTCATGGGGGCGTTCGTCATGTGGATGGCCGCGGGCTTCACGATGCTGGAGTCGGGCCTGGTGCGTGCGAAGAACACGGCGGAGATCCTGACGAAGAACGTCAGCCTCTATTCGATAGCGTGCGTGATGTATCTGTTGTGCGGCTACTCGATCATGTACCCGGGCGCGTTCGAGGGCGGCTTCTTCCAGAGCCTGTCCACCCTCGGCACGGGCCTCGTCGGCAGCGCCGACAACAGCGCCGAGGAGGTGATCGCCTCGGGCGGCGAGACCTACTACTCGAACCTGAGCGATTTCTTCTTCCAGGTCGTATTCGTCGCCACCGCCATGTCGATCGTCTCGGGCGCCGTGGCCGAGCGGATGAAACTCTGGTCCTTCCTCCTGTTCGCGGTCATCCTGACCGGCTTCATCTACCCGGTGCAGGGCTTCTGGAAGTGGGGCGGCGGATTCCTCGAGGTCCGTGGATTCCTGGACTTTGCGGGTTCCGGCGTCGTGCATATGACGGGCGCCGCGGCAGCGCTGGCCGGCGTCATCCTGCTCGGCGCACGCAAGGGAAAGTACGGCCCGGGCGGGCAGATCAACGCCATACCCGGCGCCAACCTGCCGCTGGCGACGCTCGGCACCCTGATCCTCTGGCTGGGCTGGTTCGGGTTCAACGGCGGCTCCGAGCTCATGGTGTCCAACGTCGGCGAGGCCAACGCGGTGGCGCTGGTGTTCGTGAACACGAACATGGCCGCCGCGGGCGGCCTGCTCGCGGCGCTCATCCTTGCGCGGCTCTGGTTCGGCAAGGCAGACCTCACGATGGCGCTCAACGGGGCGCTCGCCGGGCTCGTCTCCATTACCGCGGAGCCGCTCACGCCGTCGCCGCTCACCGCGACCGCCATCGGCGCCGTCGGCGGGCTGATCGTCGTCGCCTCGATCGTCGCGCTGGACAAGCTGCGCATCGACGACCCGGTCGGCGCGATCTCGGTGCACGGCGTCGCCGGCATGTGGGGCCTGCTGGCCGTTCCCCTGACCAATGGGGAGGCGACGTTCGGGGCCCAGCTGCTCGGACTCTTTTCCATCCTCGTGTGGGTGTTCGCCACCAGCTTCATCGTCTGGTTCATCATCAAGGCGACGCTGGGCATCCGGGTTTCGGAAGAACAGGAGTACGAGGGCGTGGACATCAGCGAGTGCGGCCTGGAGGCCTACCCCGAGTTCACGACCGCCGACTGAGCGGCCGCCGGGACGCCTCCCCCGGCCGGGCCGCGCACTGTCGGACGGCCGGGCGCTCCCGGCAAGTTTTTGACCGGAACTCAGCACCTCCACCCCCTCGCGCTGGGCACCGGTTGGGCGGGCCGTCGGGCAACCGGCGGCCCGCCACCCTCTTTTCGGGCCCGGCGACCGGGAAAAGGCTGTGATGGCTGTCACACCTGCCGCCGGACGTACGTGTTCTAATGGCTGTCGTCAACGGCAGGACGGTCGGAATGCATACCAGGAAACTCGCGTGCGCGCTGATGCTTGCCGGCATCGTGGCGGCTGCTCCGGCCGCGACCGGCGGCGAAATCTACAAGTGGACGGATGCCGAAGGCAACGTGCACTACGGTGACCGCCCCACGGGCGCGGGCAACGAGGAGCGCCTGGCCATCAGCTCATCGCCCACCGATCCGGCCCGCCTGCAGGCGACGGTGCAGGCGCGGCAGGAGGCCCGGGCCGAGCGCGACGCGGCTCGCACGGAGGCGGAGGCCGCTCAGCCGACCGAGGAAGAGCTGCGGGCCGAAGCCGAGGAGCGGGCGCGGAAATGCGAGACCTATCGGGAGCGACTGCAGAAATTCGTGACTTCGCGCCGCCTGTACCGTCACGACGAGAACGGCGAGCGCGTCTACCTGGACGAGGCGGAGACCGAAGCCGCCCGGGCCCGCGTACAGGAACAGGTCCAGGAGTACTGCGGCTCCTGAACCTGCCGGCCGCGCCTCGTCGCGCGCGGGCGACCGCCTCACTGCCGCTTTCCGAAAGTCGCGCTAGAATGGCGCCATCCCTGTTGTGCAGGACCGCCGGCTATCGCTACGTGCTCACAGTCCGCAGAACGAGGATGCCGAACCCGCGGCGCGCTTGCCGCGGGGTCCATCCCGCAAACGCGGCAGACGCGCTGCGCTGAAGAACGAGACGGGTTTCCGCTTGGCCATCGCCACGACCGCAGCCGATAAAACCGCCCAGGCCTATCTGCCCGATTTCTGCGCAGCCGGAACCCTGCTCGTGGTGGTCCTCGTGGCGGAGCTCGTCGCCATCGTCCTGACGCTGGCGGGCAATCCGGCACCCGGCACCTTTCTCGTCGAGCTGTCCAAGCTGTCGCTGTACGTCCTGTGGCTTGCGCTCCTGAGCGCGGCGGTTCTGTGCCGCATCCGCCCGCGGGTCGAGCAACTCGGCAAGACCCAGGCCTTCGTCATCAGCTTCCTCCTGCTGGAGGTTCTCTGTCTGCTTCTGGCGGAAGCGACCTGGCAGCTGACCGGCGGCCTCGACGACGTCGTCGTCATCCAGGACAGCCACGGCAGCTTCCTGCTGCGCACCTTTGCCATCAGCTCGATCGTCATCGCGCTCGCGATGCGCTACCTTTACGTCGCGAGCGAATGGCGCCGCAGCATCGTGCTGGAGGCGCAATCGCGCATCAGCGCCCTCCAGGCGCTCATTCGGCCGCACTTTCTCTTCAACAGCATGAACACGATCGCCGCCCTCACGCGCAGCGACCCACGGCGTGCCGAGGAGGCCGTCGAGGACCTCGCCGACCTGATGCGCGCCAACCTCGGAGGGCCACGAGACCGCGTTACGCTGGAGGACGAACTGGAGGTCACCGCCATCTTCCAACGGATCGAGAAGCTGCGCCTGGGCGACCGCCTCGTCGTGCGCTGGGACGTCGAGGATCTGCCGATGCAGGCGCTCATCCCCAGCCTGACGATCCAGCCGCTGGTCGAGAACGCGATCTACCACGGCGTCGAGAGCCTTGCCGAGGGCGGCGAGGTCGTCATCAGCGGCCGGCAGCAGGGCGAGCGAGTGGTCATGGAAATCCGTAACCCGCGCCCGAAGGGCGATACGCCGAGGCGCGACGGCAACCGGATGGCGCTGGCCAACATACGCCAGCGCTTCCAGCTGGCGTACGGCTCCCGGGGGTCGGTCGCCGTGGACGAGGGCGAGTCCACCTTCGCCGTCCGGCTCGAATTTCCACTGGACGAGAAACCCTCGTGAACGTGCTCATCGTCGACGACGAGCCGCCCGCCCGCTCACGGCTGCGGCAACTCCTGGAGGACGGGGGCGAGCACCGGGTCGTGGGCGAAGCGGCGAACGGCCACCAGGCGCTGGCGATGACGCAGCAGCTCACGCCGGACGTCGTGCTGCTCGACATCAGCATGCCGGGCCTGAGCGGGATCGAGACGGCCCGCC
>CAZTAE010000078.1:0-9620 GCA_964611535.1 uncultured Woeseiaceae bacterium | reverse complement strand
CGTCCATGGGGGCTTCGGGCGAAACATCCCTGTTTCGCACGATCCTGAAAGCAACTCCCCCCGGACAAACCTCCGCCTCCCACCGGCTTCGTGGGTTCATGAATAAGGCTACGAAGTCGGTGTCAGTTTCAGCAGGCGGCCGCCTTCGCCCGCGTCGTTGCGCTCGTCCTCGAGCAGCCAGATCGCGCCGTCGGGGCCCTGCTCGACTTCACGGATGCGCTGGCCCATGTCGAAGCGCTCCACTTCCGCGGCGGTGTCGCCGTCGATCGCCACCCGCACCAGCGACTGCGACGACATGCCGCCGATGAGCGCGCTGCCCCGCCAATCCGGAAACTGGTCGCCGGAATAGATGATCAGCCCGGCAGGCGAAATCGCCGGGACCCAGTAGACCTTCGGCGCCTCGAATTCCGGCCGCGTGTCGTGCTCGGGAATGAGCCGGCCGTCGTAGTGATTCCCGTAAGAGACTTCCGGCCAGCCGTAGTTTTCCGAGGACACGATGAGATTCAGCTCGTCGCCGTGCCGGGGGCCCATCTCGTGCGCCCACAGCCGGCCTTCGGCGTCGAATGCCAGCCCGAGCGGATTGCGGTGACCGAGCGACCAGATCTGGGCGGTGACTCCGCCTTCGCCGGCGAACGGGTTGTCGGACGGGACCGTGCCGTCGTCGTGCAGGCGGATGACCTTGCCGAGGTTCTGTGCCATGTCCTGGGCAGGCGCCATCTTCTGCCTGTCGCCCGACGTGATGAACAGATAGCCGCCGTCGGAAAAGGCGATCCTGTGGCCGTAGTGCCCGCGTCCGGTCACCTTCGGGTCCTGGCGCCAGATGACCTGCTGCTCGCGGAGCTCGCCGCCGTCTCCGGAGAGCGAGAGCCTGGCCCGCATCAGCGCGGCACCGCGGACGCCGCCCTCGCCAGCCTCCGCGTAGCTCAGGTAGATCGTGTCGTTGTTCGCGAAATCCGGATGCAGCACCACGTCGCCGAAGCCGCCCTGCCCGCCGTAGTCGACCTCGGGCACGCCGCGCACCGGCGCCGACTTCTCCCCGTCACGGGTGACCACCAGCAGGCGGCCCTTCTTCTCGGTGACGAGCAGCCGGCCGTCCGGCAGGAAGGTCATCGCCCAGGGCTCGTCGAACGTGGCCACGGGCGTGGCGGTGAATGGCCGGCCCGTCGCCTGCCCGGCCGCTGCGGTCTCCGGGTTCTGGTTCGACTCGGCGCTGCAGCCGGCGAGCACGATGGGGATGGCAGTCGCGAACAGACGATGCATGGCAGGCCTCCTTTGTCGGCCCGCTTTTATAACATGCGCGGCCGGGATGCCCGGAATGGGAGCCGGTGCGCCGGCGGCGTCCGGGGGAGCCCCGGTTAGGTGCTGCCGCCCTGGGCCTCGTCGAGCCGCAGCGCGGCCGCGGCGGCGGCGAGCGCGATCACGGACAGCGTCAGCACGACCGCCGTCGGACCGGCCAGCGACGCCAGGCCGCCGAAAGCGCCGCCCGCGAGCAGCATGACGCCGATGAAGGTGTTGCTGACGGCGACGTAGCTGGCGCGATTCTCGGCGGTCGCGATATCCACGAGGTGGGTCTTCCGGCCGAGCCGGACGCCGGCGTGTGCCACGCTGAGCATGAAGTAGGTGATTGCGAACGCGACGGGCAGATAGGGCAAATCCGGCACCTGGGCGAGCCCCGCCGTCAGGAAGCCGGCGATTGCGGCGAGCAGTGCCGCCGACGCCATGACCAACCGGCTCGAGCGGTCCGCCAGCCGCCCCCAGACGGGTGCGCTCAGGAAGCTTGCGGCGCCGGTGGCGATCAGCATCGCACCGAGCTGATCGAGGGCGCCGCCGGTCTCGCGGCTCGCCAGGCTCACGTAGAACGGCGCGACCAGCGCGGTCGAGAGCAGGAGCGTCCGGACGAAGAGGAATTGCCGGAGGTCGCGGTCGTCGCGTATCAGGTGCAGCTGCCGCACCGCTTCGCTGATGGCGTTACCGCCGCCCTCCGTTGCGCCGGGAACCTCGGCAAGCCGGCTGAACACGAGCGCGGCCAGGAACCAGACCGCGCCGGCGGCCGCCAGCAGGCCGGCGAACACGCCCGTGTGCTGCTCGCCGGGTTCGACGGCCAGGGCGCCCAGGCCCACGAGGATCGTCACTGCCCCGGCGATCGAGGAAGCGTAGCCGTTGACGCTCCCGCGGCGCGTCTTGCTGATCGTCTTCCCGAGCACGTCCTTGGACGCGACGGAGCTGACGCCGCGGGCCAGGCTGAACAGGACCAGCAGGAGGAGTATCGCCCAGCCGGCGCTTGCCCCGCTCAGCGCGAGCGCCACCAGGGCCATGCCGCCGACCGCCACGCCCTGCACCGCGCTGCCCGCCACCCAGAACCACTTGCGCACCGCGACGCGCCGGATCGACCCGGCGATGAAAAGCTGCGGAATGAGCGACAGGGATTCGCGCAGGGGCACCAGCAGGCCCAGCATGAACGCAGGCGCCCCCAGGTGGGTCAGCAGCCATGACAGCACCAGCTTCGGGCTGGCCAGCCGATCCCCGGTCTTCGAGCCGATGAGCGACGCGACGTGGATAAAGTAGTTGCGGGGCTGCTCGACGCATGCCGCTTCGGGAATGTCGATGCAGACCCGCGCATCCTCATCGCCCGTCAGCAAGTCGTAGAGGTCGCGGGTGAGCCCGGATTCAGGTATTGCTTCTGCCATCGACGGTCACCTCGAGAGCGGTTCGCCAGCGCCTGCCGCCATTCATCTACTCGTCGGCCGGATCCAGCGACTTCAGGTAGGTGGCGATGGCGAGCCGGTCATCCCGCGTCAGGTGGCTGGTGTTGTCGTCGATGACCGGCACCATGGAGCCGCTCGCGAAATCGCCGTCGGGCAGCATGCCGGTTTCGAGGAAGTAGGCGATGTCACGGACGGACCAGTCGCCGAGCCCGTCCTCGAGGTTTCCGGTGATATTCGGCACGTCCTCGCCTTCCGGGCCGTCGGGATTGCCGGTCAACTCGCGGCTCGAGCGCAGCTCCCCGAAGCGGCTGCGCGGCGTATGACATTCGCCGCAATGACCGAGGTGGCGAACCAGGTACGCACCGCGGTTCCACTGCGCGTCCTTCGCCGGGTCCGGCTCGAACCGCCCCGGCTCGAAATACCGGTTCTTCCAGAAGCCGGCGGTCACCCGCGATGACAGGATCAGCCCCAGCTCGTGCTCGCGGTTGGGTTTCTTCACCGGCTCGAGGCGGAACAGCCAGGCCTTCATCGCGAGCGCGTCATCGCGCACGATGCCGGTGTAGGACGTGTACGGAAACGACGGGAAGTAGTGGTCGCCGTCGGGGCTGACGCCGCTCCAGAGCGACTGCAGGAAGTCCTCGTCCGTCCAGTCACCGATGCCCGTCTCCGGGTCGGGCGTGATGTTCGGCGAATAGAACGTGCCGAAAGGCGTGTCCAGTGCCCGCCCGCCGGCGAAGGGTACCGCGTCCTCGCCCTCGTCCGTATGGCAGGTGACGCAGCCGCTCGCGGTGACGAGGTACTCGCCGCGCTCGGCGAGGGCGTCGTCCCCCAGGGCCGGCGCCGCCGCCAGCGAACACAGCAATGCCGTCGCGGAGCGAAGGAAGCCGGCGTCAGTCGTCGTCGCGCCGGAATCGGTCATGACACCCCCTGCAGGCCATGCCCACCTCGCGAAACGCCGAACCGATCGCTGCCTCGTCGCCGCCGGCGACCGCCTCACGAAACGACGCCGTTGCCTGCTCCGCCTTCTCGAGCGCTCGCCCGAACTCTTCCGGCTCTTCCCAGATCGCCGGCAGGGCCTCGGATCCATCCACGTCGGAACCCTCCGGGAACAGGTGCCGGAGCTCGGCGGCCCCGTTGGCCAGACCGTCCGCGTGCTTCTGCAGGAAATCGTGCCCGTCGACGAGGCCGCGCACGTGCATCGACGCGGCGACGACGTGCCCGCGCAGCGAGGTCATGACGGCGGTCCGGTAGTCCTTCGCGTCCTCGGGTGCGGTATCGGCGAGGGCACTGGCGGCAAAGACGGCAAGGGCCGCGGCGACAGCGGCCGCAGCAATTGTTTCGCGAGGCATTGTTCTCTCCTTTTCATCGCCCGGACGGCAGGATAGCACCCGGCAATCGCGGCGGTCATCGCCGGAACTGTTCGCCGCCTGCGGCGCTGTTATATTGTCCGGCGGAATGGTCTTACATCCGCGCTGCTCGATCGGCGCCGGGGTTGGTCGCTCACGCGGCCGGAACGGGGCAAGCACATGACGGAACCCGCCTGGTACTCGGTACTGCCTCCCGTTCTCGCCATCGTACTGGCCATCTGGAGCAAGCAGGTCATCCTCTCGCTCTTTGCCGGGATCTGGATCGGCTACACACTGCTCAGCGGACTCAACCCCCTCGTGGGACTCACGGAGGCTCTCGACGGCATCGTCAACGTCTTCGGCGACCCGGGAGACACGCGGGTCCTGATGTTCACGCTGATCATCGGTTCCCTGATCGCGACAATCGAGCATTCCGGCGGCGTCCGCGGCTTCGTGCGTTTTCTCGAGTCACGCCGCTGGGTCCACAACGGCTTCCGGGCGCAGGTGCTGGCATGGGTTATCGGGCTGATCATCTTCATCGAATCGAACATCACGCTGCTCGTCGCCGGGTCCGTCAGCAGGCCGCTGTTCGACCGCTATCGGGTATCGCGGGAGAAGCTTGCGTACCTGATCGATTCCACCTCCGCGCCTGTCTGCACCATGATCCCGCTGAACGCCTGGGGCGCCGTCATCATCGGTATCGTCGCCTCGGCGGGCGTCGCGCGGCCGCTCGACACTTTCCTGGCGGCCATTCCCTATAACCTGTACGCCATCGTCGCGATCCTGCTCGCGGCGCTGGTCGTGTGGAAAGGCATCGACCTGGGGCCGATGAAGAAGGCGGAGGAGAGGACCCGTAACGGTGAGCTGCTGTGGCCGGACGCGCTGCCTCTCGTCGACGTGTCCGCGGAGCAGCCGCGGCCCGACGAGCCGCCGGAATCGACCCCCTCCGCCGCCTTCATGATCGTGCCGATCCTGGCGATGGTCCTGATGATGCCGCTCGGGCTCTTCGTGACCGGCGACGGCAGCCTCATGGAAGGCTCGGGCTCCGTGTCCATACTCTGGTCGGTATCCTTCGCGCTGCTGGTCGCGTGGGTGATGATACTCGGCAGCCGCAGGAGCCCGGTCGGCGAGCTGATGCGCATTTTCATGAGCGGCGCGGGCTCGCTGCTGCCCATTTCGATCATCCTGCTCCTGGCCCTGGCGCTGGGAGACGTGACCGGGCTGCTCGGCACCGGGAGCTACGTCGCGAATCGGGTGGGCACGGGCATCCCCCCGATCCTGCTCGCGCCGATCGTGTTCCTGACGTCTGCGTTCATCGCGTTTGCCATCGGCTCCAGTTGGGGTACCTTTGCCATCATGATCCCGATCGCGATATCGATTGCCTCCAACCTGGAGCTGGCGGTGCCGCTGTTCCTCGGCGCCGCGATATCGGGCGCCATCTTCGGCGACCACGCTTCGCCGATCAGCGACACCACCGTCGTCGCGTCCATGGCCGCGGCGACGGACCACATAGACCACGTACGGACCCAGTTGCCCTACGCGCTTGCGGCCGCGGCCGTCGCCGCCGCCGGCTTCCTGGTCCTGGGCTTCTGACGCACATGAGAATACTTGTCGTTGTCCTGCTCGCGGCGATCTTCATCAGCCTCGGCTCCGCGCTCTACCAGGTCGCCTCGCGCCGCGGCGATTCACGCAAGGTGACGCGGGCGTTGACGCTCCGTGTGGTGTTCTCGGCAGCGCTCATCATTGTGCTGCTGCTCGGCTGGTGGGCGGGCTGGATCGAGTGACGCGCGGGCCGCGTCATTCCACGGCGTGACGTCGGACCGAAGGCCGCGTTGACGGCGGGAGGCGCATGAAACTCGTCACGACCTCGGTGGTGCGCGGCAGCCACCAGGGCGAAAGCCACGGCGGCATCTACCTGATCGACCTCGACCGGCAGGAGGTCCGCCAGACCGTCGACTGGGACAAGGCCGACATCGACTGGCAGGGCCGCGGCTGGGATCGGGGCCTGCGCGGGATCGCCTTCGACGCCGAGACGGTCTATATCGCGGCGAGCGACGAGCTGTTCGCCTACGACCCCGCCTTCGAGCTCCTCGGCAGCTGGCGCAGCCCGTACCTGAAGCACTGCCACGAGATCGCCGTCCACCGGCGTACGCTGTTCCTCACCTCCACCGGCTTCGATTCCCTCCTCGGCTTCGACCTCGATGCGCGCCGCTTCAGCTGGGCGATGCACATCGGGCTGGAGAACAGCCGCCTGCGCGGCAGCGTCTTCGACCCTGCAGGCGACCGGGGGCCGCCCATGCGCAACAAGCTCCACCTGAACAACGTAGTGTGCGACGAGCGTGGCATGTACATCGGCGGGCTGCGGACCGGCGGCCTGCTGCACTTCAACGGCAAGAGCATCCGGCTGTCCGTGCAGCTGCCGGCGGGCTGTCACAACGCGCGCCCGTTCCGCGACGGCGTGCTGTTCAATGACACGCAAGCGGACGCGCTGCGGTACGCGGGGCGCGGCGGCGGCCTGCCCGACCGGGCGATGCGGGTGCCGAAATACCGCCCGGAGCGCCTGACTCACCGCGATCTCGACGAGAGCGGACTGGCACGGCAGGGCTTCGCGCGCGGCCTCTGCACGCTCTCGGACTCGGTCGTCGCCGGCGGCTCGTCGCCTTCGACCGTCGCGGTCTACGACCTTGCGGCCAACGAGCGCCTGCTCGCCGTCAACCTCACGATGGACGTGCGTAATGCGATCCACGGCCTGGAAGTCTGGCCCTACGGCTGAGCGCGGCGCCCGCCCATCGATCCGCAGGCGACGCCGGTCAGGGTGAACCGCCGCTGCCGCGGCGGCGGGACCGTGTTTCAATACCCGGCGTCGCCGCCCGGCGGCATTCGGACAGGAGACAGGCCTCCGTGAAAGCTCGACACGCACCAGGCTCGGTTCTTCGTCGCTCGCTGCGATGACCGGGCCGGGGATCGCCACCCCTTACCTGGTGTTCCTCGGCGCCGTCGAGCGGCCGATCGACGCCAAGACCGGGCGCGGGCTGCTGGACTGGCGCCCGGCGCTTTGCGTCGGCCAACTGCGCCTTCCCGGCTGCGCGGCCGATCTCGGCCTCCCCGACAGGAGTCCCTCCGAAGCGGTGGCCGCGGGCGCGCGCAGCCTCGTCATCGGCGTCGCGTCCTTCGGCGGCCGCATCGAGGAGGCGTGGCTCGATACGTTCGTGGAGGCGATGACTGCAGGGCTGGACATCGTGAGCGGCATGCATACGCCGCTCGCGTCCAACGAGCGGCTGGCGCATGCCGCCGCCGCGACGGGGCGCCGGCTCGTCGACGTCAGGCGGCCGCCGGAAGGGATCGGCGTCGCCAGCGGCCGGCGCCGCCGCGGCCTGCGGGTGCTGACCGTGGGCACCGATTGTGCCGTCGGCAAGAAATACACGGCGCTTGCCCTGCATCGCGAGCTCGTGGCGCGGGGCGTGAAGACCACTTTCCGGGCGACCGGCCAGACCGGCATCCTGATCGCCGGTGGCGGCATTCCGCTGGACGCCGTGGTCGCCGATTTTCTCTCCGGCGCCGCCGAAACCCTCTCGCCGGACAACGAGCCGGATCACTGGGACGTGATCGAGGGCCAGGGCTCGCTATTCCACCCCGCCTATTCGGCAGTGACGCTGGGACTGGTGCACGGCTCGCAGCCGGACGCGCTCGTGCTCTGCCACGACGCGGGCCGCACGGCCATCGACGGCTACCCCGACTACCCGCTGCCGGCACTGCCGGACTGCATGGCCGGCTACCTGAACGCTGCGCGGCTCACGAATCCGAACCCGCGCTTCGTCGGTGTCAGTCTGAACACCTCGACGCTGGGCGAGCCGGAACGGCGCGACGTCCTCGCCGCCGTCGCCGAACGCACGGGTCTGCCGGCGGTGGACCCGCTCGCGACCGGCGTGGCGCCGCTCGTCGACGCGCTGCTGGCGACCTGATGCACTCAGAAGCGGAAGACGGCGCCCAGCGACGTCTGGAACTGCCAGTAGAAATCGCCGTCGGCCGCGAGCGCGCAGATGTTCTCCTCCTCGCCCGTCTGGCAGAAAAGCGCGGAATCCGAGCGCAGCAGCGTCCCGAGCAGCCGGCCCTCGAGTCTCAGGCCCAGCCGTTCCGTGGCCTGGTACTGCCAGCCCGCGCCGATGCCGAAAGAGAAGAAGTTCTCCGACTCGAACGTGAGCGGGTCGGGATCGAAGCGCGTCGCGCCGAGCGTCGCGGCAAGGAACGGCCTCGCCCGGACACCGTCGGCGACATAGGTGCCGCCGATATGGAGATACTGAACGTCGAGGTCGACGGCGGGACCGGCGGCGACGTCCGTCGTATCCGCCTCACTCGACTGGCGGGCATAGAACACTTCCCACTGGGTGTTGGCCGATTCGCGAATGTTGAAGATGAGGCCCGCATGCGCGGCATCGTCCACCTCCACCTTCAGCATGCCGTCCTCGTCCTTGAACTCGCCGCCGAACGTGTAGCCGCCGAAGGGCGTCAGCGAGTAACGGGGAATCTCCTGCCACTCGGACTGCCCGTGCGCCGCAGCGGCGCCGGCAACAAGAACGACGAATGCGCCAGCGCGGAAACCTTTCCCTCGTGCCGTGGCAACGTGCATATCAGCAAAGCTCCCTCGAGTGGTGTGCTCCGGAGTTCCGCTCCGGCCGGGCGCGTATCGTAAACGAGCCGGACACGCGCCGGTCAAATGCTTTTCGCTATGTCGCGGCGGTCGCTGGTCATTCGGGCAGGTAGCCGCTGAAGGAGAACGCCACCTCGCCGGTGATTGCCGCGGAGCCGTCGGGCAGTATCTCGACCTCCAGCGTGCCGCCGGGCAGCTCGACGGAGAGCTGGCGCGAATCCGTCAGCCCGCGCGCAAGCGCGGCGAAGGCGGCCGCGCAGGCGCCGCTGCCGCAGGCCATGGTGAGGCCCGCCCCGCGCTCGTACACCCTGAGCCGCAGGCTCCGCTCCGACAGCATCTGAGCCACCCCGACGTTGACCTGGCGGGGAAACAGCGGATCCGCCTGGATGGCGGGCGCCAGCCGCTCGAGCTCGATCGCCGCCGCGTCTTCGACAAAGAACACGAGGTGCGGATTGCCCACGCCCACCGCCGCGGGATCCTCGAGCGGCCCCCACTGCCGGTCGAGATGACAGGTGTCGCGCGGCTCGGCGAGCGGCACGTCGCGCCACTCCATGCTGACGCGCCCCATGCCGCTCCGCACGGACCACAGCCCGAGGCGCCTGCAGGCGAGCACGCCGGCGCGGGTCTCGACCGCCACCTCCTCGCGGCCGGTCTCCTCGCAGAGGAGCCAGGCCACGCAGCGCGTCGCATTGCCACAGGCCTCGACCTCGCGGGCATCGGTATTCCAGAAGCGCGCAAACGCAGTCGCCTGCCGTTTCGCCCCGCCATCGGTCGGGAGCTCGATAGCGACCAGCTGATCGGCGCCGACGCCCGCCCGCGGATCACAGATCCGGGCGATCTCCTCCGTCCCCGGCTGGAAAGGATCAGCCCGGCCGTCGACGATGACGAAGTGGTTGCGCAGGCCGTGCATCTTGAGGAACG
>CAZTAE010000077.1:0-9783 GCA_964611535.1 uncultured Woeseiaceae bacterium | reverse complement strand
TCGTCGCCTACTTGAGCATCGAGTTCTTCATGCGGTTCGTGTCGCGGATCGGGCTGCTGCCGTTCGCGGCCTACAGGCTGGTGCTGGCCGCCGTGATCGTAGTCGTCGTCATCTGAGGCTTCAGGTGCCGTCGGTCTCCACGGTCCGGGCTTGCGCGGCCTTGTGAGCGCTCAGCACCTGCAGCCGCCGCCGCCGGATGGCGTCGCCGATCTGCGGCCCTTCGAGCCCCTGCTGGACGAATTCCCGGGCCGAAACCGCCGTGGCCGCCTGCAGCGCTCCCCGCAGGTAGGCCGCCTGGGGATACGGCCGGTCCTCGAGGCCCGTCCGGCCCCGGGAGTCGGCCTCGCAGGCGAGCAGGAATCCGTCGAAGCGCCCCGGTCGCCGGAAGGCGTCCGTGCGCTCCAGCACGCGGAGCACGGTGGAGGGCTTCAGCTCGAAGGCCCGGTGGCAGTGGCCGTGAAACTCGGCGACGGCCAGTGCCAGTTCCCGGCATGCGACGGGTATCGGCAGCCGCTCGGCCATCTTCTTGATCAGGCGAACGCTGCGCCGCTCGTGTCCCGGGTGGCTCGGCAGCTTGTCTTTCGCCGTCGTCGCCTTGCCGAGATCGTGGACGAGCGCCGCGAAGCGGACGTCGAGGCCCGGACTGAGGCGAGCCGCCTGTTCCACGACCATCATCGTGTGCACGCCGCAGTCGATCTCCGGATGCCACTTCTCCGGCTGCGGCACACCGAACAGGCCGTCGATCTCCGGGAACACGACCGCCAGCGCGCCGCAACGTCTGAGGGTTTCGAAGAACACGCGGGGTTCGGGCGCCGACAGCGCCGCTTCCGTCTCCTTCCAGACCCGGTGGGGGGCCAGCGCATTCGCCTCGCCGTCCTCGACCATGCCGCGCATGAGCTCGAGCGTCTCCTCGGCGACGGTGAAGCCGTGCTGATGGAGGCGCGCGGCGAATTTCGCGACGCGCAGGATTCGCACGGGGTCCTCGTCGAAGGCATCCGAGACGTGCCGCAGTACGCGGTTCTCGAGATCGCGCAAGCCGCCGAACGGGTCCAGCAGCCTGCCCTCGCTGTTTTTCGCCAGCGCATTGATCGTGAGGTCGCGGCGCGCGAGATCGTCCTCGATGGTGACGTCGGGCGAGGCGCGGAACTCGAATCCGTGGTAGCCGGGGCCGGTCTTCCTCTCGGTCCGCGCGAGGGCGTACTCCTCACCGGTCTCGGGATGCAGGAACACGGGGAATTCCCTGCCGACGCGCCGGTAGCCGAGCGACTCGAGCTCTTCGGGCGTGGCCCCGACGACGCACCAGTCCCGCTCCTTCACGGGCAGCCCGAGCTGTTCGTCCCGAACAGCGCCGCCGACGAGGTACACTTTCATCCGGGGATTCTAGCCTGCATCCGTCGCCGATTCGCGGGTAAGATCGGGCAAAGGACAAGCGAGAGCCCGCGCAATCGGTGAGGGATGCAGGCAAGCAACTGCAATCGGGCGGGTCCGGCAGAACCTTTGGCGGCAGATCGACTCTTACTCCGCTTTACGTGCGGCTGCCGGATGCGCTTGATGACCGGGGGTAAGTGACTTTGCCGAGGAATGGACGCCACAGAAGGGCCCCTGCCCGATTCCTCCTTCGTACGTTCCTCGTCGCCGGCTGCATCGCGGCGGCTCTGGCCATGGAAGGCTGCTATTACATGCAGGCGGTCCGGGGCCATATCGACGTGATGCAGCGGCGGCGGTCCGTCGCGGAGGTGCTCGACGATCCGGCTTCGCCGTCGGATCTGAAGGAGAAGCTCGCGCTCGTCCAGGAGGCGCGGCGGTTCTCGGTGCGGGAACTGGGCCTGCCCGACAACGACAGCTACCGCAGCTATGCGGACCTCGAGCGGGAGTTCGTGGTCTGGAACGTCTTCGCTGCGCCGGAGTTCTCGTTGCAGGCGCGGCAGTGGTGTTTCCCGGTGGCAGGTTGCGTCGCCTATCGCGGCTATTTCAGCCGGGAGGCGGCCATGAACGAGGCGCGGAAGCTTGCCGAGGGCGGCTACGACGTGGCCGTCGGCGGCGTTTCCGCCTACTCCACGCTCGGGCGCTTTGCCGATCCGGTGCTGAACACGATGCTGCGCTGGAACGATACCGACCTGGTCGCGACGGTGTTCCATGAGCTCGCGCACCAGAAGACCTACGTGAAAGGCGATACCCAGTTCAACGAGTCGTTCGCTACTGCCGTCGCGGAGATCGGCATCGAACGTTGGCTGCAAGAGCGCGACGAGAACGACCTGCTCGAGCGCTATCGCGACAGGAAAGCGCTGCGACGCGAGATGCTGGAGCTGGTCGACGAACGGAAGATCGAGCTCGCACGGCTGTACGAATCAGGTCTGGACGACGCGGCCATGCGGGAGCGCAAGCACGAGATCCTGGACGGCCTCGCCGCCGACGTGGAGCGCCTGCTGCGCGCCAACGGCGCGAATTCCCCGGCCTGGCTCGCAGGCACTCTCAACAATGCCCGGCTGGTCTCGCTCGGCCTCTACGAGGGCTGGCTGCCGGCGTTCCGGTTCCTGTACGCCGCCTGCGGCGAGACGCTGGATTGCTTCTTCGACGAAGCGGCGGCGCTGGCCGAGCTGTCCGATGACGACCGCTACGCGAGGCTGATCCTGCTTGCTGCCGCGGAGGAGGAGCCGGTCAGTTAGCGCGCTCGCCGCAGGCATCAGTGGCAGCGCAATCGGCCGAGCGGGAGGAGGCGACGTCCGCCACCTGCTGCGTTCGTGCCGCCGCATCGACCGCGCCGAGCGCAGCCGACAGGCGCTGCATGCGGCCGGTCAGGCGCCAATGGAAGATGGCGTCGCTGACGAGGACGCGCCTGACGAATTTGCGCGTCTCGTTGTAGGGGATGTTCTCGATCCAGATCCTCGCATCGAGGCGACCCTCCTCCGGCAGCCAGTCCTCGACCCGATGGGGACCGGCGTTGTACGCCGCCGTCGCCACCGCCCGGTTTTCGCCGAAACGGGCGAGCATCTTTCCGAGATAGTGGGCGCCGAGCAGGATGTTGCTCTCCGGGGTGGTGAGCGTGTCGAGCCCGGCGTAAGGATGCCTCAGTTCGGCGGCGGTTCGCCGCCCGGTCTCGGGCATGAGCTGCATGATGCCGATCGCGCCCGCGCCGGAGCGGACGTCCGCCATGAACAGGCTTTCGCTGCGCGCGATGCCATAGGCCCAGCTTTCCGAAATGCCCGCGCCGGCCGCATGCTCTGCCAGCAGTTGCCGGAACGCGAAGGGGTAGCGGATCTCGAGATCGTCGTACAGCCCGAGCGATGCCGCCGTCGCGATCGCCTGCGAGTGCCAGGTCCAGCGATGGGCGAGTACGGCAGCCTGCGCGGCTTCCTGTCTGTCGAGCCGCGCGACGGCCGCGTTCCATTCCGAGCGGCCGCGGCTCTCCTGGCCGACGTGAAAGAGCTCGCGCGCGCGGATCAGCGCCGCGTTGCCGGCAAGCCGCGACAGCGTCTCCTCGTCCGGCTCGATGGCGGCATGCGCCCAGGCGTACGGGCGGTCCAGCGCGTCGGCTGCGAGGAAACCGTAGTAGCTCCGGTTGGCCGCGATCTTCTCGAGTGCCGCCGCGGCCGCATCCGGGTTGCCGGTCTCGTCCCGGGCAATGCCCAGCCAGTACTGCCATTCCTCCGCGTGTCGCTGTTCGGGGGGCATCTCCTCGATGGCCGCGATCACCGCGTCCCAGTCGCGGCGGGCGAGCGCGGTGCGCACGAGCCAGCGGCGCACTTCCGCGTCGCGCGCCGAGACCGGCAGGTTACGAAGCAGGGCGAAGGCCGCGGGACGGTGCTGGCGCGCCGTCCACAGCGCGATGTGCCGGGTGACGTGTGCGACGTCGTCGGGAGAA
The DNA here is from genome assembly GCA_964611535.1 of uncultured Woeseiaceae bacterium. GTDB lineage: Bacteria > Pseudomonadota > Gammaproteobacteria > Steroidobacterales > Woeseiaceae > IDS-8. Next base: position 5,921 of record CAZTAE010000077.1, on the reverse strand, counting down.
AAAGGCCGACCGGCGCTGACGCCCCGCCAGTACCCCGCTGCCGTGTCGGCGTCGTCGTAGGTGATTCGCTCGAGGGCGTACACCAGCTGCTGCAATCCCGTCTCGCCGTCGTCGGGCGGCGGGTTCTGCAGGAACTCCCCGGGCCGATCGCGCGCGGCAATCCAGCGGTTGGCTTCCTCGAGCCGGTCTTCATCCAGCGATCGCGCCAGATAGCGGGCGAGGGAAAACTCGCGCGCCGAAACGGCGAGATCGTAACGCTGTCGATACAGCTCCGTGTCCAGCGTGCCCGCGCCACGGAGCCACTCGAACACCGGATCGCATTCGTCCACCTGGCTCCGGCCCGTCAGCCAGAGCGCTACCGCGCGATCCTCGAGCGCGGCGCCATCGCCGCGGAGGATACCCGAGTGGACGGCCAGGCAGTCGAGCGACGCCACGCCGAGGGTCCGGTAGTGACGCTCGTAGAGCGCCAGATAGTCCTCGTGGCGTTCATCGCGAACGAGAGCGAGCGCCAGGCGATAACGCAGCTCGCGGGCCGCCTTCGACGTCGGATGCGCCTCGAGGAATCGCCGGGCTTCCGTGTATATCGCCTCCGGCACGTCTGCCCTCAGGTGCGCCCGGAGCCAGGCGGCACGGAGGTCCGGCCACAGGACGTAATCGCGCAGTGTCTCCTCGTGTGCGGCAGCAGGAGCCCACTCCCCGAGCTCGGCGGCCGGGTACACGTCCCGAAAGGCGGCTCGCTGTTGTTCGAGGGTCGCCGACGATGCGGCCGCCGCCACCAGCAACCCGATCGCGGCGACGGTCAGGCAGTTGGTTCGCGGCATGCGGGTCCCGTTTTTCCGGCGAGTAACATTCGTCGCCGGACGATACTTTCGTTCCCCCGGTGCCGCAAGGACCGGCGCGTCCGAATGCCCGGCGGTGAGCATTCGCCCGGATCCCCGTTGCCGTTGACTTCCGGCGTCGTGGCTAGCGGATCTGGAGCATCAGCTGCCGATCGTCGCGGCGTACCAGGAGGAACAGAATCTGATTCCGCCCCGCGACCTCCTGCAGCTGCTCGAGGTTGCCGACCCCGACGCGGTTGACGGCGATGATGACGTCGCCCGGACGCAGACCGCGCTGCGCCGCCGGGCTTCCGGGCTCGACGTCCGCGACTTCGACTCCGCCGGTGCCGGTGGTCGTTTCGGTGGCGAACCGCGAGCCGGACAGGCCGGGATGGATGTCGGCGCCCGCCATCTGTCGCAGCGACCGCTCGCCGAGGGTGGCGGTGACGGTCCGGCGATCGCCGCCCCGGATGAACTCGATCTCGACTTCCTCGCCCGAGCCCTTGAGGCCGATCGCGGTCGCCAGCGCGCGGCTGTCGTTGATGTTCCGCTCGTCGACCCGGACGATGATGTCGTCCACCTGGAGGCCCGCCTGCTCGGCGGCGGAGCCCGGCTCGACGTTGGTCACCAGGGCGCCGCGGTCGACCTCGGCGCCCAGAACCGTGGCGCTCTCCTCGTCGATCGTGTCGATCGTGACGCCCAGCAGTCCCCGCCGCACTTCCCCGTACTCGACGATCTGGCGCATGATCGAGTGGGCGATTGCGGACGGGACGGCGAAGCCGATGCCGATGTTGCCGCCGGTGCGGCTCAGGATCGCGGAATTGATGCCGACCAGCTCACCGCGCATGTTCACCAGCGCGCCGCCGGAGTTGCCGGGGTTGATCGAGGCGTCGGTCTGTATGAAGTCCTCGAGTCCGTTCTGGCTGATGCCCGTGCGGCCCAGGGCGCTGACGATGCCCGAGGTCACGGTGTGCCCCAGACCGAAAGGATTGCCGATCGCGATGACGAAATCGCCCACTTGCAGCTCGTCGGAGCTGCCGATCGGGATGTCGACGAGATTGTCGGGATCCACCTTGAGCACGGCGATGTCCGTGGCGGCGTCGGTGCCGATGACCTCGGCATCCAGCAAATCCTCGTTGAACAGGAAGACCTCGATCTGTTCGGCGCTGGCGACGACGTGGTAGTTCGTCAGGATGTAACCGTTCTCCGCGTCGACGATCACGCCGGAGCCCGCGCTCGCGACCTCGCGGGAACCGCCCGGCAGGTCGGGGAGCCCGAAGAAGCGGCGAAACATCTCGTCGTTGTAGGGTGAGCGCGTCTGGACGGTCTGGCTGACCCGGATATTGACCACCGCCGGTGCGGCTGCCTTGACCAGCGGCGCGAGGCTCGGAAACGGTTGCCCGTCGATTTCGTCCGGCACCTGCGCGTAGCCGGCGGTCGCGAGCGCCAGCAGGATCCCGGTCCAGGCAAATCGATGTGTGCGCTTCATCTTCAGGTCCACCTCGTTCCGTTCGTGTTCCGTCGGCACGGTTCTGCCGCTGTTCCTGCTCCCGGGAACCGCCGGTGGCGAAGTTCCGGTTCCGCATAAAGAACGCCGTCCGGCATCCTGTGAGCGATGCCGGACGGCTACCGATCGTCGCACTGCGTCCGCTCGCGCCTGCGCCGTGGAGCCGGCTGCAGGCCGGCACTCACGCAGCCTGAACGGTTATGCGGCGTGCCTCCACCTGCGGCTGCTTGGGTATCGCGACTTCCAGAATACCATTCGAGCTGGTCGCCGAAATTCCGTCCGCATCGACGGTCTCCGGCAGGCTGAACCGCCGGTAGAATTTTCCGCTGGCCCTTTCGATGCGCCGCATGCCTTCGGTGCTCTCGGTATCGATCGCGTGCCGTTCGCCGGAGATCCGCAGCAGACCCTTCTCCATGCTGATGTCGATGTCCTTCGGATCGACACCCGGCAGGTCGGCTCTCAGGACGAAGCGGTCCTTCTCCTCGACGATATCGATCGCCGGCACCCAGTCGGCTACGGAGTTCCCGCTGTCATCGGAGTCGGCCAGGTTGAAGTGACGGCCGACGATCCGATCGAGGTCGCGGTGCAACACGTCCATCAAAGCCCAGGGCTCGAATCGGGTAACGTTCATCTCTCACTCCTCCGTCAGATTCCATGTTGGATCCATTGCGTGCCCGCGAGGCGAGCACTGATTGCAGATCCCACATTGGGCTTCCGGAAGATTTTTCAAGAGAACCCGGGCGCCGCCGGGAAAGCGATTCGCGGCCACCGGGGGCGGGTTTCAGCGGCCGCGGAGCCGGTCCTCGCGGCAGCTCCGTAAAACCCCAGATGTTGTGCGTTCGGTGATTCGGCAGGGGTGGAATTTTTTCGCAAGCATTTTAAACGACTTACTTCATTTGATGTCGTAACTATATGAATACAAAAAGCTTATCAGCTGGATAAAAAAACCGGTAAAGCCTTGACAGCCGCCGGCGCTGGGCATAGTCTTGATCCACAACAGACACAACATCTTGTGCCTGCCAAAACGTCGATCCTTGGCCGATTCGGCACTCGTCGCCTGCGAGCAGGGCGGTGAGCGGGAAGCTATTCCCTCGGCAAACGGCAGGCCAACAGAGGCCGGGGTGCCTCGACGGGCAACAAGGGGAGTAAGGGAGAAAATGAAGTCCGCCGTCAATCTCGATGACAACCCGGTTGCCGACATCAGCCTGCAACCGGCCTCGCAGGATATCTGGGACTCGAAGTACCGGCTCAAGGCAAAGGACGGAACGCCGATAGACGTCACCATCGATGAAACCTACCAGCGGGTGGCGCGCGCGCTGGCCGACGTCGAGGCGAAGCCGTTGCGCGAGAAGTGGTATGCGGAGTTCCTGTGGGCGCTGCGCAGCGGGGCGATACCGGCCGGTCGGATCATGTCGAACGCCGGCGCCGAGGCGCACAAGCCCGCCACCTCCACCATCAACTGCACCGTCTCCGGCACCGTCGCGGATTCGATGGACAACATCCTCAACAAGGTCCACGAGGCAGGCCTCACGCTGAAAGCCGGCTGTGGTATCGGCTACGAGTTCTCGACGCTGCGGCCGCGCGGCGCGTACGTCAGCGGCGCAGGCGCGTACACCTCCGGGCCGCTGTCCTTCATGGATATCTACGACAAGATGTGCTTCACCGTGTCCTCGGCCGGCGGCCGCCGCGGGGCACAGATGGGTACGTTCGACGTCGGGCATCCCGATGTCATGGACTTCATCCGCGCGAAGCGTGAGAACGGCCGCCTCCGGCAGTTCAATCTGTCGCTCCTGATCTCCGACGAGTTCATCCGGGCCGTGAAGGAAGACGCCGAGTGGAGGCTGGCGTTTCCCGTGAGCTCGAAGGAGGTCGAGCAGGACGGCCTGGACATCAGCGACGAGCGGCAATTCGTGTGGCGCGAATGGCCGGAGCCGGACAACTACGTGCGTAACGCCGAGGGGCTGGTGGCCTGCAAGGTCTATCGCACGCTGCCCGCGCGGCGGGTGTGGGACATCATCATGGCCTCGACCTACGATTTCGCGGAACCCGGTTTCGTGCTGATCGACCGGGTCAACGAGATGAACAACAACTGGTTCGAGGAGACGATCCGGGCCACCAATCCCTGCGGAGAACAGCCGTTGCCGCCCTACGGATCCTGCCTGCTCGGCTCGGTCAACCTGACCCGCTTTGTGCTGGAACCGTTCACCGGAAAGGCCCGCTTCGACTGGGAAGAATTCCGCCGCGTCGTCAAGGTGTTCACGCGGATGCTCGACAACGTCGTCGAGATCAACGGGCTGCCGCTGTCGGAGCAGCGCAGAGAGATCTATCGCAAGCGCCGCCACGGGATGGGCTTCCTCGGCCTCGGTTCCGCCATCACCATGCTGTGCATGAAGTACGACGAGGCGGCCGCCGTCGAGTTCACCGAGGAAGTGGCCAAGCAGCTCGCGCTCGCCGGCTGGGAGACGGCGCTGGAGCTGGCAGTGGAGAAGGGGCCGGCGCCCATCATGGCCGAAGCGTTCGAGGTGAGTCGGGAGATGCTCGCCAAGCGGCCGGAGATGGCACGCGATGGCTACAAGGTCGGTGACCGCGTGCCGGGGCGCATATTGCACACCCGCTACAGCCGCTACATGCAGCGCATCGCCGAGGTCGCTCCCGACCTCGTGCAGAAGCTTTCCGAGGTCGGTGCCCGGTTCACGCATCACAGCTCCATCGCCCCCACGGGCACCATTTCGCTGTCGCTCGCGAATAACGCGAGCAATGGCATAGAACCGAGCTTCGCCCATCACTATTTCAGGAACGTCATCCGCCAGGGCAAGAAGTCGAAGGAGAAGGTCGACGTCTTCTCCTACGAACTGCTGGCATACCGGGAGCGCGTGAATCCCCGCGCTTTGCCCATGAGCAGCAAGACGGCCGGTGGCGAGCCGGCTGCCGATGCGCTGCCGGACTACTTCGTCACGGCCGAGGACATCACGCCCACGGCGCATGTCGACATCCAGGCCGCCGCGCAGAAGTGGATCGACTCCTCGATTTCCAAGACTGCCAACGTACCGACGGACTACCCCTACGAGGATTTCAAGAACGTCTATCTCTACGCCTACGAGAAGGGGCTCAAGGGCTGTACGACGTTCCGCTTCAACCCGGAGGCCTTTCAGGGCGTTCTGGTCAAGGAACGTGACCTGAAGAACACGATCTATACATTCACGCTGGACGACGGCAGCAAGATCGAGGCGAAGGGCGACGAGGAGATCGAATACGATGGCGAAGTGCATACGGCGGCAAATCTGTTCGATGCACTGAAAGAAGGCTATTACGGCAAGTTTTGAGGAGCTGCAGAACGCGTATGGGCCAGGGTGAAGTGTGGAAACAGAAGCGCTCCGGACTCGCGGGCACCTTGCGGGACGGCCGGAAGACGTGGCTCCGGTCGGGGGATGCGGCGGGCCGGGTGCGCGAGCGGAAACCGGAGCAGGGACAGGACGCGCGGCCGTGGCGGATGCCGCGATCGGGAGCCGCTAATCGGCTGAGCGAGGAATAGCGCAAATGGGCAGGACGAAAATCGAACGCAAGATAGTGGGCTACGCCGTGAAGCAGCCGCCGCA
>CAZTAE010000076.1:6745-9890 GCA_964611535.1 uncultured Woeseiaceae bacterium | reverse complement strand
ACCTCGAAGCCCTCGGACTCCAGCCAGGGTACGAGCAGATCACGCATGGCTTCCGGCTCATGGCCATCCCAGCCACCGTAGGTGAACAGGACCTTTTGAGGGCCCTCCTCGGCAAAAGCCGGTAATGCGCAAGCGGTTAGCGCAAGGAAAACCGCGATCGGCTGAAGGAGTATGGCGGGAAAACCGGTTGCGTTCATTGCCCAAGGCCTCGGGTCGAATTGTAGTTTTTCAATTTATTCATTCTGCTGCACGGGCGCATTCGGAAATACTACATCGGTGCCCCCGGCTTGCAACGTTGCGGTCGTCGCCATCAGGCTTTTATCGGTCCACGACTGTCGCTCCTGTCAGGCAGGGAGACTCGGGGGGCAGGTTCAGCACGGGACAAACTCCGTCCCGGCTGCCGGTTGCGAGCGGTATCCGTTGACTATATCCGCTGCGGATATATAATCGCGGCATGTCGAGCAAAAATGCCAATGCGCCCCTCACTCCCGCGGTGCTTCATATTCTTCTCGCACTCTCTGCCAGGGACAGACACGGGTACGGAATGATGAAGCAGGTCGAAGCCGACTCGCAGGGGAAGGTAAAGATGGGGCCAGGGACACTTTACGGCTCACTCGGCCGGATGGTTGAAGCGGGACTGATACGCGAGAGCGATACAAAGATCGATCCTGAGATGGACGACCAACGCCGCGTCTACTACAGAATCACGGGCCTCGGGCAAAAGGCGCTCGCGGCGGAACTGGAGCGGTATCGTGAAGTCGTGGCGGTTGCCGGGCAACGACGGCTCTCGCCGAATACCTTTGCCTATGGCGGATGACCCCTCGATACGCCGATATCGGCACTGGTATGCAAGGCTGCTTCGCTTCTATCCGAAGTCGCACTATGAGCGCTTCGGCGAGGGCATGGAGCAGACGTTCACGGATCTTCTCCGCGAGCGCAGGGATGCGAAAAGAGGATTGTTCGCGCTCGCTCTCTGGATGTTCGTCGAGACATCTGCGGGAATCGTCAGAGAGAACATGGCATATACCGTCATGCAAAACAGGAACATCGTTCGCATCGCGCTCGCGACAGCGTTCCTGTTGCTGATACCCCTGTTGGCGATGCAGTTCACGGATGAAGTGGTCTGGACGTTGGCTGATTTCGCCATCGCCGGCGCCCTCCTGTTCGGCACTGGACTCACATATGAGCTGGTAGCGAGAAAGATGGACAGTGTCGCGTACCGGTTCGCAATCGGCGTTGCGGTCGCGGCAGCCTTGATCCTCGTATGGTTGAACCTTGCCGTGGGACTGATCGGCAGTGAGGACGAGCTCGCCAATTTGATGTATGTCGGGGTGCTCGCCGTCGGAATCATCGGCGCCATCATCGCGCGCTTGCAGCCATATGGAATGGCGCGCGCGTTGTTCGCGACGGCTCTCGCTCAGGCATTGGTGGCAGTGATCGCGCTGATCGCCGGAATGCACCGATGGCCGGGCAGCTCCGTATTGGAGATCTTGATCCTGAACGGGTTCTTCGTCGCGCTGTTTGTCTTTTCTGCGTTGTTGTTTCACCGCGCGGCGCTCAAGCGTATATAACCTGCTAGCGTCGACGAATCGGGCGGCACGGAGGCTGTTAAAGCTCGACGCCGGGAGGCGTAGAATACAGGCAACAGACGCACTTTCGGCCGCACAAGTCGTGCCGCTGTTGGCCCGGGACATTGTCTTCAATCCATCGAATCGGGGACCTTACGCTCGACGCGAGTCGGCAAAGCGTGCACCGCGGCGCCGAGGCGATCCATCTCGGGCCGCTCACGTTCCGGCTCTTGATGGCACTCATTGACGCGGCACCCGGCGTCGTCGGCCACGACGAGCTGGCCCGGTGCGTCTGGGACGGCCGACCGGTGGCCCCGGAAACGGTGAGTCAGCGCGTCAAGCTCCTGCGGCATGCCCTCGGCGACGACGCGCATAGCCCGCGCTATATCGAAGTCGTCCGCGCCCGTGGATACCGCCTGATACCGGAGGTGGTTACGTCTGCGCGGCCCGGTTCATCCGGCAAGCGCCGCCTCACCCGGGCTGGCGTGATCGGCGCCGCTGCCCTCTTACTGGCAATTTTTGCTGTCACTTGGCAGTTCGGCGCATCGCGGTTACCGGTGCAATCGCAGCAGCAGCAATCGATCGCCGTCTTGCCGTTCGCCGACATGAGCCCCCGTCAGGACCAGGAATATCTGGCCCATGGGATGGCGGAGGAGATCCTCAATACGCTGTCCAGGTCCACGCCGCTCCCGGTGATTGCCAGAACGTCGTCTTTCTCGTTCAAAGGTGGCAACGGCGACATAGCCGCCATTGCGAAGCAGCTCGGCGTTTCGCATGTCGTGGAAGGCAGTGTCCGGAGAGCGGGTGATCGCTGTCGAGTCACGGTAAAGCTCATCTCGGCAGCAGACGGCACTCACGTCTGGTCGGAAAGCTATGACAGAAAGCTCGGCGATGTGCTGCAACTGCAGGACGAGATTGCACGATCCGTCGCCGCCGCGCTCGAGGTAACACTGCTCGGGCTCGCGACTACTGCGCCTGGACCGCGACAGCGTGTGAATGCCGAGGCCTACGATCTCTACCTCCGCGGCCGCCAGCGACTGCGCGAGTTCCGCCTGGGTGAAGCCGAACGATATCTGGAGCAGTCCCTCGAGATCGATCCGGACTTCATTCCCGCGTACAGGGCCCTCGGCGAGGCTTACGTCCGCCGCATACTCGACGTCGACGTGCCGATCAGCGAATACCGCGAAAAGCTTCGAGAACGGCTCGATCGCGGCCTCGAACGCGCGCCCGATGACGCGGGCCTGATCGGTTTGAGCGGGCAGCTCGCGCGCTATGACGGCAACATCGCTCTTGCCGAGGGGCGATTTCGACGGGCGCTGGCGCAGGACCCTTCCAACCTGACCGTGCAGATGGTCTATGGCATGTTGAAAGGAGACCAGGGCTATCCGGACGAAGCGCTGGAGATCACCCGCAGCGCCCGCGAGACTGATCCACTGAATCCCAACCTCTACATCGGTGACTGGTCCGTGGCCATGGACATGGGAAGCGCAGAGGACGCACTCATCGCCACAGAGCGCTACGAGCAGTTGACCGCGCCGGGAGCTCCGGCGGCTCTCGGCCTGCGCGGCATGACGAAG
>CAZTAE010000076.1:3797-6645 GCA_964611535.1 uncultured Woeseiaceae bacterium | reverse complement strand
TCGCGCGTCTCGCGATCGACGCATTGATCGATCGCGGCGCCGCCAACGTCGCAATCACGACTATCGACGGGATGGCACCCCAATACGCGACTTTTCGCTCTACAGAGGAGATGGAGCCCCAGGAGCTCGCGCCGGCTCCATACCCGATGAAAAGTGTTTACTCCTCCTATCCCGCGCTGTACTTGCCGGACTACATTCTCGCTTTGCGGGCCGCCGGCCGGACTGCCGGTGCCGGAAACATGCTGAATCACCTCGAAGCCATCCTGCAATGGCGCAGGGATCGGGGGCTGCTCGTGGAGCAGCGCCACGTGGCGGAAGCGCGCGCCTTACGCGGCGATTACGAAGGTGCGCTGGATGCGCTCGAGCAAGGACTCACCGATCGCACGATCTTCCACGGCTGGCACGTATTTCTGCTCCACAACCCGATCTTTGCCGACGTCCGCCAGCATCGGCGATTTACAGCCATCGTCGCGCAGCTGCGACATGAGCTGGAGAGGCAACGCGTGGAGTTAGCCGCTGTCCACTAACGCGAACACGGCAGAGGTTCCTGTCAACACGCGTCAGTTTACGGCGTGGTCTTACTCAAATACGGGAGTCATGTTGAAAAATCGACAGATTGGCTTCGACTCAGTGGCACCTGGACGATCAGTAAAGGTCGAACTGATGTTCGATATGGACACAGACAGGGGCTATGTCTGCTCGCTGGATCCTGAATCTGATACCGGAAAAGCGGTGCTGCAAACCGCTCTGCAACCACTGACGATACGATAGAGCGTATCGGAAGCCGCGCGGCCGATGGGCTTCACGGATGCCTGGGGAGCGGCTCGGCCCTCCCGACTACTGCGAAACAGTGTCCGGTGAGTCGGTCTGTCGCTGATGCCCTCTGTTTCACAGCGCGGGCTGTGCTTCCGATTTGATGATTGTGCCGGATTTCATCACAAACTCTACATTCTGCAAGGCGCCAACGTTGTCCAAAGGGTTTTCAGCAACAGCGATAATGTCGGCCAGTTTCCCCGTTTCAAGAGTCCCTGTTTCCCGGTCGATGCCCAGTAGCTTTGCCGCGTTGATGGTTGCGCTCTCAATAATGGCCTCCGGCTTCATGCCGGCCTCTTCGTAAACCTTGAACTTGTGTGCGCTTCGACCATGTGCACCTACCTGCGTATCCGTGCCGAAAGCGATGTTTATGCCCGCCTCTGAAGCCAGCCGCAACATGTTCATCCAGTGTTCATTGGCGCTTATGAGTTTCTGCTTTTGTTGTTCAGCCATATCTTCCCTGATGCGCGCCCGGCGAACCACTTCATCAAGGGGTGTAGGAACCAGAAAAGTGCCAGTTTCCTTATAGAGATCAATAGAAGACTCATCACCAAAGGTTCCGTGCTCAATCGAATCGACACCGGCTTTTATTGCCATATTGATGCCTTCCAATCCGTGAGCATGAGCTGAAACTTTACGGTCTAGAAGGTGCGCCGTTTCAACCACCGCTTCGAGTTCTGTTGGAGTCATTTGATACGCTGAACCACCTTCACCCGGCGCGGATATTGAAGCTGTTACGACGACCTTGATGAAATCAGCACCCGCTTTAACCAGCGTTCTCACCGCCTTACGGCATTCATCTGCGCCGTCGCAGGGATACTCCAAATTTGAATGCTCAAGCATATCCATGACGTCGCGACGTAACCCACGAATGATGCCGCCGCCGGTAGGCATCACCGCAGGTCCCGCGGCCAGTATGCGCGGACCCTGGACGTAGCCCATGTTAATCGCATCCCGCAAATCAAAAACAACGTCCGGATCTCCCGCAGGATCGCGAAGCGTGGTGAATCCGGCTTCTAAACTTCGTCTCGCCTCGGCGTAACCGCGCAGCACCATTACACCATTTTCGAGATGGGTGAGGTCCCGGCGCAGGCTTGGTCCGGCACCGCTGTGCTGAAGGTGAACATGAGCCTCGATCAGGCCAGGCAGAACATACCTGTCCGAAAGGTCAACGAGATGAGCGCCATTGACCGCAATGAAGCCCTCCTCAATACGTGTGATGGTGTCCCCGGTCACCACGATCGAATGGTTGGCAGCGGGCTCAAGATTTTCTCCTAGAAGAATTGTGCCGGCGTGGATAACGGTGATCGGACGATCTCCGAGGCTCTCCGTTGCTGCTGCCGGCAGCCCTGACAGGCACAAAAGCAGACCGGCTATTACAGTCGCCGGCGCACGACGCTTCTGACAGCTTCTAGTAGTGGTCATATCTGAACTCAAGTCCTACCGTCCGTGGTCGGATACGCCAGCCTTCGACCGGCCCGGCAACGCCAACCAGTGCATCTTCATTGGTCAGGTTCGTGCCAAACACCGTGACGCTGAAATTTTCAAACCTGATACCGGCACGCATATCAAGCCGACCATAGTCACCGGCCTGCTCAAATCCCTCACTAATGAAGCTGTGATACTCACCGATATAGAAGTAATCACCGCGTGCAAACGCATTATGGCCCGACACGCTGAAATCGCGCTGCAGGCCAAAGTTTGCAGTAAATTTCGGCGCCCCAGGCAGCCGTGTGCCCTTTTCGCCCAGGCCTGGAGCATCTTCCGTCAACTCGGCGTCTACATAGGACGTCCCAAACCTTGCCGAGAGACCCCCCCGGAGAAAGGAGACCGCTTCCACCTCCAATCCGCGAGATCTGGCCTGACCGGCGTTTACCTCCAGGAAGTTACCGCATTCAGTTGGCGAGGTGACGGTTACCGGTATCCCGTGCCAATCAATGCTGTAGGCCGCCGCGTTAACAACAAGACGAGATTCAAGAAGACTTAGTTTGACGCCGAGTTCCGAGCTTTCAAGCTGGTCTGAATCCAGTGGGCC